>JAEUPI010000040.1 GCA_016790175.1 Burkholderiaceae bacterium
CTACGGCTACGTGCTCGAGAACGGCCGCATCGTGATGGAGGATCGCTGCGACGTGTTGCGCGAGAAGGACGATATCCGGGAGTTCTATCTCGGCATGAAGGAGGCCGGCGTGCGCGGCGAGCGGCGCTGGAAGAAGAAGAAACAGTGGCGCTGAAGCGCCGGGTCAGGCCTTCTTCAGCATCACTTCAGGTTCGACGCGCGATTCGTTGCGCACACGCGCAGTCGTGCCGACGCGATTGATGCGCGACAAGTCTCCCTGCGCCACGCGCGCGCAGAGTCGTTGCACAGCGGCCCCACGCCGTGATGCGCAACGACAAGGAGAAACCATGAGCTCTACCAACAAGACACTGCGCGCTGCCGCGGTGGCCGTGGCCCTGTGCCTCGCGATCGGTGCCGCGTTCGCGGCGGAAACGGAGTCAGCCGCTGCTCGCGGCGGCCGCCTCTACGACAAGTGGTTCACCGAGAACAAGGCGGCCAAGCCGACGGGTGACCACCCGGCCTACACGGTCAAGGATGGCAAGTACGGCAAGGACACGTCGTGGCGCTGCAAGGAATGCCATGGCTGGGACTATCGTGGCAAGGACGGTGCCTACGCCAAGGGCGGGCACGCCACCGGCATCAAGGGCATCCAGGGCGCGGCGGGCAAGGATCCGGCCGCGATCGCCGCGTTGCTGCGTGACAAGACCCACGGCTACAGCGAAGCGCAGCTCAGCGCCAAGGACGCTTCGGATCTCGCGCTCTTCGTTTCCAAGGGCCAGATCGACATGGCCAAGTACGTCGACGCCGCCAACAAGGCCAAGGGCAATGGCGCCAAGGGTGAGGTGTACTTCAACACCTTGTGCGCCGGTTGCCACGGCACCGACGGCAAGAAGCTCAAGGACGCGCCGCCGCTCGGCTCGGTGGCCGACAACGGCGCCGAAATGATGCACAAGATCCTCAACGGACAGCCGGCCGAGGCCATGCCCGCGCTGCGCGCGATCGACCACCAGATCGCGGCCGACATCGCCGTGCACCTGACCAGCCTGCCCAAGTGAAGGGGCGCGGGCGCGGCGTGATCACGCTGCTGGCCATCGGTGCGGCGGCCGGCATCGTGTTCTGGGGCGGCTTCAACACCGCGATGGAAGCCACCAACACGATGTCGTTCTGCATCTCCTGCCACGAGATGCGCGACAACGTCTACGCCGAGTACCAGAAGAGTGCGCACTACCGCAATGCCTCGGGCGTGCGCGCGATCTGCTCCGATTGCCATGTGCCGCGCGAGTGGGGCCCCAAGTTGTGGCGCAAGGTGCAGGCCACCAACGAGTTGTTCCATCACCTGATGGGCACCATCGACACGCCAGAGAAGTTCAACGAACGCCGGGCGCAGCTGGCCGAGCATGTGTGGGCCACGATGAAGGCCAACGACTCGCGCGAATGCCGCAACTGTCACAGCTGGGACGCGATGGACTTTCACCAGCAGACGCCGCGCTCGCGCGAGAAGATGGAAGAGGGCAAGGCCAAGGGCCAGACCTGCATCGAGTGCCACAAAGGCGTCGCGCACGCGCTGCCGAAACGAGACGATTGATCGGCCCTCGCGCGGGCACGGGCGGCGCTATGCTGCACCCATGGCCGAGGTTCAAACCCTGCTGCGCGGCCCCGTCTCGGTGGCGCGCTACCGCTGCACGTCGGGGCCGTCGGACACGCCCTACTGGGAGCAGTACGGCAGCTGGTCGGTGGCCAGCGTGCGCCAGGGCAGCTTCGGCTGCCTGTGCCGCGGGCGGCGACACGAGCTCGTGCCCGGCTCGCTGCTGGTGGGGCGCCCGGGCGACGAGTATTGCTGCAGCCACGAGCACCTCGCTGGCGGCGACGTCTGCCTCTCGGTGCACCTGAGCGACGACCAGGTCGACGAAATCGATCCGCGGCGCCGGGCCTGGGTCAGCGGCGCGCTGCCGCCGCTGGCCGAGATGATGGCGGCCGGCGAGTGGCTGAGCGCCACCGCCGACGGTGACGATGATCTCGGGCTCGACGAGGCCGGGCTGATGTTCGCCGCACGATTCGTGCAGATGTCGGGCGCCGTACCCGCCCCGCGCGTCGGCGTGTCGGCTCGCGAACGGGCGCGCGTCGTCGAGTCGGCGCTGCGCATCGCCGCGCAGCCGCAGACCGAAGTGAATCTGCAGCAACTGGCGCGTGAGGCGTGCTGGAGTCCGTTTCACTACCTGCGGCGCTTTTCGGCTGTCGTCGGCACCACGCCGCATCAGTATCTCGTGCGCTGCCGGATCGGCCGCGCTGCGCAGTTGCTGGTGACGTCGCAGCAGGCGGTCACCGACATCGCGCTGGACGTCGGCTACGGTGACCTGTCGAACTTCGTGCGCAGCTTCCGGCGCGCGACCGGCATGTCGCCGCGCGCCTGGCGTCGACGCGGACAAGGCCAGCGCAAGATTTGCCAAGTTCCGCGCAACGCATCGACCTAGCATCACCTCGTCGTCGTTTCACACCGAGGAGTGATGCATGTTCGATCATGTGGGCCTGAAGGTCAGCAACCTGGCCACGAGCACCGAGTTCTATCGCAAGACCCTGGCACCGCTGGGGTTCGAGCTGTGCAGCAGCGGCGACGGTTATGCCGGATTCGGCCCGCCCGGCGCGCCGGCGTTGTGGCTGTACGCGCATGCCGGCCCCGTGGGCGCGGGCGCGCACCTGGCGTTTCGTGCGCCAGGCCGCGAGCCGGTGAACCGTTTCCATGCCGAGGGCGTGAAGGCCGGTGCACGCGACAACGGCGCACCGGGGCTGCGGCCTGACTACAGCGCCGACTACTACGCCGCGTTCCTGCACGACCCTGATGGCCACAACATCGAAGCGGTCTTCTTCGGTTGATCGCATCGTGGAACGAGCGTAGATCCCGACGCGCATCGACACATTTCTTTGCCTGAGCTGTCATCGAAGGGTCGCGTATCGCGGCTATGGTGTGGCCATGGACACGACCAAGACCTCACCGGCCACCGCGATCGCGTCGGCCGTCGACGTGCTGCCACCGCCCAGCGTCGCTCCGCTGGTGGCGGCCTTCTATGCCGAGGCGCCGCATTCCGTGCGCCTGCGCCTGCTCGATCGCCTGTTGAAACCGGTAGGCCCGCTCGCGCTCGGCGCGATCGCAGCCGGTGCCTTCGCGCGGCTGCTGCCGCCGGAGCGCTGGACGGGCGTGCAATTGCATCTCGAAGACGCGATGCGCATCAGCGCGTCGCAGGTGCTCGAGCTCACGCGCTATTTGGAGCAGAAATGCCCCGAGTGGCTGCTGCAGCTGCCGGAGCTGCTCGGCGACAACCCGGTCGCGCTCGGCAGCCTGACCGGTGCGATGCTGCTGGTGGCGCTGCGCGCATGGCGGCGCCGCACGCCACCCCCGGCGGCCTGAACGCCCGCTGCCGACCACGACGGCGGCACTTGTCATCCATTCGTCGATCCCCACGTTGTGGCCTTCGGGCCGCAGCGGCGGCATGAGGAGCTGACGATGTGGAAGCGACTGTCGGTGTTGTGGCTGCTCGTCAAGGGCGATGCCCGCAGGCTGTGGTTCGCGCTGCGGCATCCCGAGGCCCCGCGCTGGCTCAAGGTGGGTACGGCGCTGGTGCTCCTGTATTTGTTGTCGCCGCTGGATCTGATTCCCGACGCGCTGCCGATCGTCGGTGTGGTCGACGATCTGGTGCTCGTGCCGGCGGCGATCCGCTGGATGCTGAACCGGTTGCCGGCGCATATCCGTGCTGCGGCGGATACCCGGGTGGCATCGAACTGATTGCCGCTACTGGACGAGTTTCACGCGCTGTCCGGCGCGCAGTTCGCCGCCGCCGTAGACACCGTTGAGCAGCCGCAGCTGGCCGTCGGCACGCGGCAGCGGCGAGCGGCGCGCGAGTTCGTCGATGCCGCCGGCCGGCAGCACGGCCGTCTTCAGCGTCCACGGCCGCGCGGTGGCGCGATCGGCGGCCGTCAGTGCCCGGAAACTCGCCTCGGCCTCGCCCAGCGCGGCGCGCGCACGCTGCAGCGCCTGCGCATCGCGCGCCACCGGTCGCAGCGCGTAGATGCGCTCCTGAGGCCCGGTGACCAGCGTGACCTCGAAACCCTGCACCGCGCCCTGGGCACCCGAGCGCTGGCCGCTCACGCGCGTGGCGGCCAGGCCGTTGAGCGTGGTGCGCTCGCTGCGAGCCTGCGTGGGTTTGTAGACGTTGCGCAGCACGTCGTCGTGCGTCGCACCGGCCTCCTTGGGCACCAGCTGCAGCACCAGCGCGGCGTCGCCAGCGGCGTTGACGACACCGACCGCCGCGCTGCCGTTGCGCACACTCCAGCCGGCGGGCGCCGCCAGCGTGATGCCCAGATCCTCGTGATAGAAACGCGCGCCGCGCGTGACGCCCTGCGCGCGGCCGTCGCCGAAGGTGATGCCGTCGATCGCGGCGAGGTAGCGTGCGCGGCCATCGTCGTCGTAGCGGCCCTGGAACTTCACCGCCGCGTCGCGGATCTGCTGCAACCGCTGTTCGTTGCTCGGGTGCGACGAGAGCCAGTTCGTGCCCGCCGGGGCGCTCCGGCCTTCGGCCTTGGCCGTGTCGGCGGCAAACTGCTCCTGATGGCGCAGCAGCGCGATCACGTCGATCATGTTCTTCGGGTCGTAGCGGGCGCGGGCCAGATACTCGGCGCCGAGCTGGTCGGCCTGCAGCTCCTGGTCGCGGCTGTACGAGGCGATGCGTCCGGCCGCCACGCTCTGTGACACCTGCGACGCCAGGTCGCCGGCGCCTCGCAAACCCCCGGCCTCGAGCACCGCGCCGAGCACGCTGGCGGCGAACACACCGATGCCGGCGTTCTGCTGCCGCGTGGCGCGCTGGGCACCGTGGCGCGCGGTCACATGGCCGATCTCGTGGCCGACCACGCCGGCCAGGTCGGCTTCACTGTCCAGGTAGGCCATGATGCCGCGCGTGACGTACACGTACCCGCCCGGCAGCGCGAAGGCGTTGATCTCGGGCGAGTCGAGCACGGTGAAGGTCCAGGCCAGCTGCGGCCGATGCGACAGCTTCGCCAGCTTCTGGCCGATGCCGTCCACATAGGCCTGCAATTTCGGATCGGCCACCACGCCCATCTCGGCGATCACCTCCTGGTGCGCCTTCTTGCCTTCGGCGACTTCGGCCGCCTCGTCCATCACCGTGCGCTCCTCGCGACCGGTGACCGGGTTGACCACGGGGGTGCCGCAGCCGGCGAGCAGCGTGGCGGCGAGCAGCGCGCGGAGCGCGAGGTGCAGCAGAGGGTTCATCGGCCGATCGAATGCAGTTGCGCGTTGTTGACCGCGTAGACGCGGCCACTGGGGCTCACCACGGTGGGCGTGTACGACTGCAGCCGCCCGGCGTTGAGCGCGATGCGCTGGGTGAAGCGGTTGCTCGGCAGATGCCAGCGATAGAGCATGCCGTCTTCGCTGTTGATCAGCACGGACGCCGTCGCCGGGTCCACCGCCGCGGTGTTGATGCACCATTCCTTCACCCCGTAGGGCGGGACCTCGGGATCTGCCGTCGGGCCGAGCTGGGTGATCACCTCGCGCATCACCGTCACCGCCGGGTTGATCGGATCGGGCTGCGTGGCCTGAGGATCGAGGATCGCCACGCGGTTGCGCCCGTCGCCACCGGCGTTGCCTCCGTAGTTGTTGTACTTGGTGAGCAGCAGATAACTCGACGCGCCGGTGTACTGCGGCACCATGGCGCGCGGCACGACCGACGCGGTGTCGTCCCAGCCGAACGAGCCCGGCGTGCGCGTCTGCCCGAGCGTGGCGTCGAAGTGCAGCAGCCAGCCGCGGAAGTGGTGGTTCGCGGCGGCCGACTCGAGCACACCGAGGTAGACGCCACCGTCGGGGCCGATCGTCGGCGACGCGGTGGAGTCGTCGCTGACCCAGGCGTCGGTGCCGGTGGCGGGGTCGAGCAACGGGCGCTGCGCGATCGGCGTCAGCGTGTCGGCGTCCAGCGCCAGCAGGCTGCCGCGCGGCCGTGCGGGCGAGGCGACGACGTTGTTGACCACCACGTACAGCGTGCGCTCGTCGGCCGAGAGCGCCGGCGCGCTGTTGGTCTGCGGCTTCACGAGCGCGGCGTCGCCGCTGGCTGCCGCGGCGCTGATCCAGACCGCCGAGCCGTCGGGCGCCACGCGTGCGAAACCGCCCACCAGTCCCAGTGGGTTGGGGCTGGTGACCGAGAAGCCGAAATACACATGGCCGCGAGTGTCGGCCACCAGCGGCGTGGCGATGAACACGCTGGCGTCGAACGCGGCCGGCGCGGCGTCGTAGGCGGCTTGACCGTAGAACACTTGCCTGTCCGACGCTGCAACGGCGGCGTCGGGATCGTGCCGCACGATCAGGCGGCCGCCGGAAGCCGGCATCAGCACACGCATCGGCGCGCCGGGGGTGTTGCCCGCGGCGAGCACCGGATTGAAGCTCGGCACCCAGCGATGCGCGGGCAACACATAGTCGCTGTCCAGCGTCCACTTCAGCGTGCCGTCATGGCCACTGCGCGCCTCGACGCGGAAACGGATGTCGCTGCCGCTGGCCCCGGTCTTCACCGGCATGAGCACGGTGTCGGCGCGCGTGATCAGCGGCGAGCCGTAGTGTGCGAGCAGCGCGCCGCTGGGCGAGAGTTGCGGCGCCACGTCCACCGGCGCCTGCCAGGCGATGCAGCCCAGATCGAGCGTTGCCGCGCCCGCAATGGCCGTGTGCTGGGCATTGCCGCCGAAGCCCGTCCAGGCCGGGCCGTCCACCGGCACCGGCGCGCCGAGCGTGCACACCGGCGCCGCTGGACTCGGCTCGGGCGTCGAGCCACCGCCGCCGCAGGCCAGCAGCACGGCGGCCGACAGCCCGACAGCGGCACGCAGGCCCATCACCGTGCTCAGCGCTTGACGTTCACCACCGTGCGGCCGCGCACCTGGCCGTCGAGCACGCGCGGTGCATAGGCAATGGCCTCGGTGAGGCCGATCTCCACCGTCATCGCCTCGAGCTTCTTCGCGTCGAGGTGCCGGGCCATCAGAGCCCAGGCGTCCTGGCGCAACTCGTTCGTCACGAGCACGCTGTTGATGCCGTACAGCGTCACGCCGCGCAGGATGAACGGCATCACCGTGGTCGGGAAGTCGCCGCCCTGCGCGAGCCCGCAGGCTGCCACCGCGCCGTTGTAGCGGGTCTGGGCGCAGGCGTTGGCCAGCGTGTGGCTGCCGACGGTGTCGACCACGCCGGCCCAGGTTTCCTTCTGCAGCGGCTTGCCGGGCTGGCCGAGCGGGCCGCGCTCGACGATGCGCGCGGCGCCCAGGCTCTTGAGGTAAGCCTCCTCCTGCGGGCGCCCGGTTGAGGCCACTGCGGTGTAGCCCAGGCCGCCCAGCAGCGCGAGCGCGATCGAACCCACACCGCCGGCCGCGCCGGTCACGAGCACCTCGCCGTCGCCCGGCTTCAGGCCATGGCGCTGCAATGCCATCACGCACAACGCCGCGGTGACGCCGGCGGTGGCGATGATCATCGCGCTGCGCGGCGTGAACGGTGCCGGAATCTTCAGCAGCCAGCCGGCGTCGAGCCGCGCTTTCTGCGACAAGCCACCCCAGTGGTTCTCGCCCAGGCCCCAGCCGGTGACGACGACCGCGTCGCCGGGTTTCCATTCGGGGCTGCGACTCGCGCTCACGGTGCCGGCCAGGTCGATGCCCGGCACCAGCGGCCAGCTGCGCACGATGGCCCCGCGGCCGGTGATGGCCAGTGCGTCCTTGTAGTTCAGCGTCGAGTAGGCGACGTCGACCGTCACGTCGCGATCGGGCAGCTTCGATTCGTCGAGATCGAGCAACTCGGCGCGTGTCTTCTTGTCGTCGGTCTGGCTCAGCAGGATGGCTTTGAACATCTGGGGTCTCCGTCAGGCGTGTTGCTCGTTCCAGCGGCGGATGATCGCATGCAGCGCGTCGAGCCCGTCGGTCAACGCCGCGGGGCCGGGCTGCAGGATCAGCGGCGACTTGATCTCGTGCAGCGCACCGTCGCGCACCGCCGGCACACCCGCCCAGCCGGGCCGGGCGGCAACCCGCTCGGGCCTGAACTTCTTGCCGCACCACGATCCGATCACGATGTCGGGCGCGGCCCGCACGACCTCCGTCGGGTCGGCCACGATGCGTTCGCGCGCCAGGCCCGCGGCGGCGCGTTGCGGGAAGATGTCGTCGCCGCCGGCGATGCCGATCAGCTCGCTCACCCAGCGGATCGCGCTGATCGGCGGCTCGTCCCATTCCTCGAAATACACCTTCGGCCGGCGCGGCAGTGCGGCGGCTGCCGCACGCACGGTGTGCAGGTGGTCATGCAATCGAGCGGCGTATCGTTGCGCCGCGTCGTGTGCGCCGACCAGCGCGCCGAGCCGCATCACGTAGCCCAGGATCTGCTCCACCGAGCGGTGGTTGGCGATCCACACCTCGACGCCGGCCCTCACCAGCGCCGCCGCGATGTCGGCCTGGATGTCGGAAAAGCCGATCGCCAGATCGGGCTTCAGCGCGAGGATGCGGTCGATCTTCGCGCTGGTGAACGCGCTGACTCTCGGCTTCTCGTGCCGCGCCTGCGTCGGCCGCACCGTGAAGCCCGAGATGCCGACGATGCGGTGCTGCTCGCCCAGCGCATACAGCACCTCGGTGGGTTCCTCGGTGAGACAGACGATGCGCTCGGGCAGGACGGGCATGCGGCGAGCATAGTTCGGGTTCGCCGCGAAGGCGGAGCACGGCGTGCGAACCTACACTGCCGCGTCATGCCCACCGTCGCTGCCGGCGAGCTCACGCACGCGCGATCCCGCGAAGTGCAGGTCCACCACCTGCGTCACATCCTGCTGTGGCCGCTGCGGCTGATGCCGGTGCACCGCGGCGGCGAGGTGCAGCGCCGTCCCTGGGAGCTGCTCGGCGCGGGCGACGGCGGTTCGCCGTGGCGGCCCGGCGTCGACGAGTATTCCGGTGGCGCGGGGCGCTTTCACGAGCGGCACTACAACGAGTTCGTGACCTTCCTGCCGTACGTGCAGCAGTTTCTCTACGGCGAAGGCCTGGGCCGCCACCACGACGCCACGGGTTCGTCGATCCATGTCTTCCGGCGCAGCGACGTCGCGTCGGTGCGGCTGCTGCCGCGCGGCGACGACGAAACTGCCTGGACGCTGCGGGTCCAGCACATCGACCTGTATTTCTTCGACGATGTCGACATCGTGCTGCTGAACCTGGAACTCGCCGCCGACGATCTGCCGCTCGCACAGGCGCAGGAGATCCTCTACCGGTTCGGCCGCGCCTACCCGTCGGGCTGGGATGCACAGGGCAGGCCGTCGCACAGCATGGCCGCCACCGAGTGGCTGGACGCTGAAGGCCGCGTGCTGGCGCGATCCGACGCGCAGCAACGCGAGGCCTTCCTCGACTTCGTCGCCGCGCACCGGGCGCCGCGCATCGCGGCGCACTGGGATTTCATGCTGCGGCCGCTGGTCAGCGATCTGTCTGAACACGAGGGCGCGCTGCGCTACCGGCAGATCGAGTACTACCGGATGCCGTTGATGGCCTACCTGGCGGTCGACGATCCGCGCGCGCTGTCCCGCGGCGACTTCGTGCGCCTGGGGCTGGTGGCCGGCACCGGCGAGACGGCGCTGCCCTTCGGCGAAGGACATCTGGCCGACTTCGAGCGCCGCCACTGCTACGACCGCTTCTGGGACGAGTGCGGCACCGCGCCGCGCACGCGCTACCTCAGCTGCGGGCATGCGCTGATCGTCGTCGGCGACGCGGCGTCGAGCTTCTATCGCTGCGGCGAACGCGGCGTGCTGGCGCAGTTCCGCCACCAGCATTTCACGCTGTTCCTGATCGCGCATTTCCAGAAGGCGGCGCTGCTGATGTTCTCCGACCGGCTGGTCGATGCCTTGAAGCGCCTGGACGTCGGCGACGCCGAGAGCGTCAAGCGCTTCAAGCGCGCGATCCGCGGCTCGTATGAGTCGTTCCTGCGCTTCACGCACCGCTACTGGTTCCACGAGATCTCGGAGCAGGCACAGGTGCGCGCGCTGTTCCACCTCGTCACGCAGCACCTCGACACCGACACCTTGTACGCCGAGGTCAAGGAGCGCATGCACGACATGAACGCCTACCTCGACGCCGACAGCCTGCGCCGGCAGGCCAACACCGTGGTGCGGCTGACGGTGGTGACGATCTTCGGCCTGATCGGCACCGTGACCACCGGCTTTCTAGGCATGAACCTGCTGGCCATGGCCGACCAGCCGCTGTCCGAGCGCGTGTTCGTTTTCGCCATCGTCTTCGGCGCCACGCTGGCGCTGACCTTCTACACGATGGCCAAGTCGAAGCGGCTGTCGGACTTTCTCGATGCCTTGTCCGACGAGGGGTTGCCCTGGCCCAAGCGCCTGGGCGCTCTGCTGCGGGTGTGGCGCCCGCAGCAGCGCCAGGAGTGAGCCTGCGCGTGCGACGCCCGACGGCGTCGCACGGCTGATGCGCGACCGTCTACAGCCGGCGAGCGTCCGACGGCAGCACGATGCCGCGCCGGTCGAGCGCGCCGGCCACGGCACCGCGCGTGATCTCGCCGACGATCAGCTCGTTGCAGCCGGCCAGTCCGGCACGGACCTTGTCGGTGGCGCTGAGCTGCTCGGCCACCAGCATCAGCACCGGCTTGCGTTCGCCGGGCAGGCGGCTGGACTCGCGCACGTGGTTGCACAGGTCGATCGCATCGCCGCCGCCGGTCATGGCCAGCGAACGGTCGACGAACACGGCAGCGAACGGCCAGGGCGCCGGCAGATCTGGCGGTTCGCGCAGTTGGCGCACGACGAAGCCGAATCCCTCGAGTTGACGGCATACGGCCTGGATCGTCGCACCGGCGCCACCAAGCACGAGCACTTCGGGCACCGGCGGCGCAGCGGCCGCCCGGGCCGCGGCTTCTGCCGCCGCGCGGGCTTCGGACTCGCGCAGCGCGGCGGCCTTGGCCTCGGCTTCGCGTTCGGCCGCTGCACGGGCCTCGGCCGCCTGCTGCTGCGCGATGCGTGCCTGCTCGGCGCGCAAGGCCGCCTCACGCGCCTGTTCGGCCTGTCGCGCCGCCTCGCGCGCCGCGGCGGCTTCGTACTCGGCGCGACGCGCCTGCTCCGCCTGGATCGCCGCCGCGTGTGCCTCGGCTTCGGCCGCGGCGCGGGCTTGGGCCTCGGCCCGATCCCGGGCCTGATCGATTCGCGCCCGCTCGGCCGCCTCGGCTGCCAGGCGGGCCTGCTCGGCGCGCACCTGCGCCGCCCGTTCCTGTGCCGCCCGAACCTGCGCCGCGCGCTCTTCGGCGGCTCGTGCCTGGGCCGCGCGTTGCTCGGCGGCCTGGAGCTCGGTGGCCCGCAGCAGGGCGGCGCGCTCGTCGGCCGCGCGCTGTTCGGCTGCACTCTGCTCGGCCGCATGTTGCAGCCGGTCGCGCCGCACCTGCGCGCGGCGCGCCGCTCGCGGGTCGGACAGATCGGGCCGGCTACCGAGGTCGATTTCTTCGTCGCCGTCCCACGAACGGGCATCGGAATCCGAGATCACCAGACCGTCGTCCTTCGGCGCGTCGAGCTCCTGCGGTGCCGGCGGCGGCGGCGCGACATCGCGCAGCGACAAGGTGACCGGCCCCTCCGCCTTGGGCGGCGCCAGCGGCGGCAGTCGGCTGGCGCGCGATTCGCTGCCGGAGTAGGGGTCCTTGCGTCGCCGGATCAAGATCGAAAGGGTTCGTGTGGAGGCGTCGTGCGCTCAGGGGCGCTGCGGCGACAGGTAGGTCTCGGCCACGCGGACCCAGTAGCTCGCGCCGGTGGGCAGCACCGCATCGTTGAAGTCGTAGCCGGGGTTGTGCACCATGCAGCCGCCTTGCTCGCCCTCGCCGTTGCCGATGAAGACATAGCAGCCCGGCACCTTCTCGAGGAAGAACGCAAAGTCCTCGCTGCCGGTAACGGGCTCAGTGGTGTCGAGCAGGCCCTCGGCGCCCAGCCAGTCGCGCACCACCTGCTTGCAGAACTCGGTGGGCTCGGGGTGGTTGAACAGCACCGGATACCGCCGCTGGTAGTCCACCTCGGCCGTGGCGCCGTAGACCGCGGCCTGGGTCCGGGCGATCTCGGTGATGCGTCGCTCGAGCAGGTCCTGCACGTCGGGGCGGAAGGCGCGCACCGACAGGCGCAGCTCGCACTCGGCCGGGATCACGTTCGGCGCGTCGCCGGCATGGATGGCGCCCACCGTGACCACGCCCATCTCCAGCGGCGGCACGTTGCGCGAGACGATGGTCTGCAGCGCCATCACGATGCTGGACGCGGCGACGATCGGGTCGATCGAGGTCTGCGGCATCGCGCCGTGACTGCCCTTGCCCCGCACCTTGATGATGACCGAATCGGAGCTGGCCATTGCATAACCCGGCACCGCCACGAACTTGCCGGCCGGCTTGCCCGGCATGTTGTGCATGCCGAACATCGCCTCGCAGGGAAACAGCTTCAGGAAGCCGTCGTCGAGCATCTTCTTCGCGCCGGCCAGGCCTTCTTCGGCCGGCTGGAACACCAGGTGCAGGTGGCCGTCGAAGCGCCGGGTCGCGGCCAGGTGGCGCGCGGCGGCCAGCAGCATCGCGGTATGGCCGTCGTGGCCGCAGGCGTGCATCTTGCCGAACACCTTGCTCGCCCAGGGCTTGCCGCTGGTCTCGGCGATCGGCAGCGCGTCCATGTCGGCCCTCAGGCCGATATGGCGGTTGGAGTTGCCGGCGCGCAAGGTGCCGACCACCCCGGTGCCGCCGAGGCCGCGGTGCACGTCGTAGCCCCAGCGTTCGAGCCGCTCGGCCACCAGGTCGGCGGTGGCGTGTTCTTCGTAGGCGAGTTCGGGGTTCGAATGGATCTGGCGCCGGATGGCGACCATCTCGTCTTCGTGCTGGCGGATCTCGGCTAGCGCGGGCAGGGGCAGCGGTGCGTTCATGGCGGCCTTTCGGTGCAGAAAGGGCGACGATAGCAGGCCGTCGCGGCACGGCAGTGTGTCATGCCGGGCCGACGTTCGCGCGGACAAATCCCCCCGTGTCGGGTGGTGCGGGCGGCGCCGGAGGCCGCCCGCCGTGAACGGCTGCTCAGCAGCGCTCGAAGATCGCCGCGATGCCCTGGCCGCCGCCGATGCACATGGTGACCAACGCGTAGCGGCCGCTCACGCGCTGCAGTTCGTAGAGCGCCTTGGTCGTGATGATCGCGCCGGTGGCACCGATCGGGTGTCCGAGCGAGATGCCCGAGCCGTTGGGATTGACCTTGGCCGGGTCGAGCCCGAGCTCCTTCACGACCGCGCAGGCCTGCGCCGCGAAGGCTTCGTTGCTCTCGATCACGTCGAGATCCTTCACGCCCAAGCCGGTGCGCTCGAGCACCTTGCGCGTGGCCGGCACCGGGCCGATGCCCATGAGGGTGGGCTCAACGCCGGCATGGGCGTAACCCACCAGCCGCGCCAGCGGCTTCAGGCCCTGGGCCTTCACGGCCTCGGCGCTGGCCAGCACCACGGCTCCGGCACCATCGTTGATGCCCGAGGCGTTGCCGGCGGTGACCGCGCCCTCCTTCTTGAATGCGGGCTTCATCTTCGCGAGCGTGTCCATCGAGGTGTCGGCCTTGACATGCTCGTCGGTGTCGAAGCTCACATCGCCCTTGCGGGTCTTGATCACCACCGGGACGATCTGCTCCTTGAAGCGGCCGGCGGCGATGGCGGCGGCGGCGCGGCGATGGCTCTCGACCGCGAGTTCGTCCATCTGCGTGCGGCTGATGCCGAACTGCTCGGCCACGTTTTCGGCCGTGATGCCCATGTGGATCTTGTGGAACGGGTCGTGCAGCGCGCCGACCATCATGTCGAGCACCTGCGCGTCGCCCATGCGGGCGCCGAAGCGGGCCGCCGGCATCAGGTAGGCCCCGCGCGACATGTTCTCGGCGCCGGCGCCGATGGCGACCTCGCAGTCACCGAGCAGGATGGACTGCGACGCCGACACGATGGCCTGCAACCCCGAGCCGCAAAGTCGGTTCACGTTGAAGGCGGGCGTCTCCTTCGGCAGGCCGGCGTTGATGGCCGCGACACGGCTGAGGTAGGCATCGCGCGGCTCGGTCGGGATCACCGTGCCCATGGCCAGGTGGCCCACCTTGTCGGCCGCCGCAGCGCTGCGCGCCAGCGCCGTCTTCACCGCCAGCGCGGCCAGGTCGGCCAGTGGCGTGTCCTTCAGCGTGCCGCCGAACGTGCCGATGGCCGTGCGCGCAGCGCCGACCACGTATACCTCTCGTGCCATGGGGAGTCTCCTTCGGGTGTGTGGCGCGCAGCTTAGGCAGCCACGCCGACGGCTGGCTGACGGCGCTCAATAGCCGAGCCCCGTGCACGGGCATGGCGCCCCGCGTATCCCGGCGCCGGCAGAGCCGGCCGCCGGGATACCGTTTACAGCGAGCGAAGGAAGTTCAGCAGAGCCTGCTGCTGTGCGTCGGGCAGGGCGAAGAACGCCTTCGTCACCGCGTTGGCCTCGGAGCCGGTGCTGTAGTGCGCCGTTATGGCCTCGCGCAGATCGCCGGTGCGGCCGTCGTGCAGGAAGAACAGGCGCTGGCCCAGACCCCACAGCGGCGCGGTGCGCCATTCGCGGCCGCTGGCCTGGCCCTGCTGGATGCCGTCGGCCAGTCCGATGCCCATGTCGTGCAGCAGCAGGTCGGAATAAAGGTCGACCGCCTTGCCGGCCATCGACGCCGGCGAGGCCGCGACATGGGTGTTCAGCGTGGGCGTGTGGCACAGCGCGCAGCCGACGTCGGTGAACTGCCTGCGGCCGGCGTCGATCGAGTCCGCGGTGGCGCCGGTCACCTGCGTCGATGGCCGGGGAGGCGCCAGGAAGCGCATGAAGACAGTGAACTTCTCGATCGACGACAAGCCGTCGGCCGGCGAGCCGGCGTCGAGATCGGCCTCGCTGTTGGGTTGCGGCGCCAGGATCTGGCAGCCCGCGGTCTCGTCGCGTTCGGTCGGGAAGGCGAGGTTGGTGATGCCCATCTCGACGTTGTAGGCCTCGCCCGAGAAGATCAGCAGCGACTTGTTCTGCGCCTTCCAGCCGAAGCGGCCGATCGTGCCGTCGTTGCCGTTGTGATTCGGTGTGCCGGTGATCGACTGCCCGGTCAGCAACATGTTGGGCCGGCCGCGAATGCCGAGGGCCTGTTTGCTGTTGCTCGCCGCGGCGGCGTTGCGCCGGATCTCGCTGTCGGGAATGGCTTCGATCAGACCGGCGCCGAACACCGGCGTCGGGATGCGGAAGACCACGTTGTTGCGCGCCAGCTCGGCCTCGAAGCGAGGCTGTTGCACGGTGCAGCCCACGGCATCCGGCCGACCGCTGATGGTGAACAGGCCGTGCACGCCGCCGTCGGGCGAACCGTCGGCATTGCGCACGAAGCGGACCTCGCGCACCGGACCGTTGAGGCTCAAGAACGAAGGCAGCGTGTTGTTGCCCACCTTGGCCAGCGCCACTTGCGGATTGATTCGCGGGCTGGTGCCGCCGGTGGCCGGCTGCGAATGGCAGCCGCCGCAGCTGTCGAGGTTGAGCGTCGGACCCAGGCCCTCGTCGACCTCCTCGACCTCTTCGAAGTCGAGCTTGCCGATGTTGAACAGATAACGCTGCTTGTCGCTCAGGCCGTCGAGCGCGGCGCCGGCGTCGCCGATCGATTCGCGCGCTCCGGGGTCGCGCGCGGTGGACGGTGGCGGCGTGAAGCTGGCGCTGCCGTCGCGACCACCCCCGCGGCGCATCGCTTCGATGGTCTCGCGCGCGGCCGTGGCCGTTTCGGTCGACGCCTGGGCAAGCGCCGTGTCCGCCGGCTCGCCGCCGTTGCAGGCGACCAGCAGCAGCAGGAAGCCCAGATGGCGTGTCTCCTTGGTCATGTCGGACTCCTCTCCATGCTCGTGAACAATGGAGCCGCGACGCTACGCGTGCAGGACGCCGATGCAAGGACGGCTTGCGCGAGTTCAGACAAGACGTAAGACCGTGCCCGTCCATGCCTTACAAAGCGACATCGATGAGGCGTACGTGATACGGCCGGCGCATAGGGCAAGATGGTCAATCCCGATCGATCGGCCCGAATCCAGGAGACGAAAGACATGAACCCCCGCCCACCGTTTCGCGCCGACCATGTCGGCAGCCTGTTGCGCCCGCCCGAACTGGCGGCCATGCGTGCCCGCTACCGGGCGGGCGAGGCAGACGCCGCTGCGCTGCGCGACGCCGAAGACCGCGCGATCCGCCAGGTCGTGGCGCGACAGGAGGCGATCGGGCTGGCGTCGATCACCGACGGCGAACTGCGCCGCGACTGGTGGCATCTGGACTTCCTGTCGCAGCTCGACGGCGTGCAGCTCAAGACCAACGAGGGCGAAAAGTTCAGAACAGCCGGACAGGAGCAACCGCCGATCACGGCCGTCACCGGCCGCGTGGCCTGCTCGCGGCCGATCATGGCCGAGCACTTCGGATTCCTGAAGTCGATCACCTCGCACACGCCGAAGCTGACGATCCCGTCGCCCTCGATGCTGCACCTGCGCGGCGGGCGGGCGTCGATCTCGAAAGACATCTATCCGGATCTCGAGCCGTTCTGGGACGACGTGGCCGCCGCCTACCGCCAGGCCATCGCGCATCTGGCCGCGGCCGGCTGCCGCTACCTGCAGCTCGACGACATCACCTTCGCCTATCTGTGCGATTCGAAGATCCGCGCCAACTGCGTCCGAAACGGCGACGATCCCGAGGCGCTGCCGCGGCGCTACGCGCAGACGATCAACGAGGCCTTGCGCGACAAGCCGGCCGACATGACGGTGACGATCCACACCTGCCGCGGCAACTTCAAGAGCGCCTGGGTCGCCGAAGGTGGCTACGACCCGGTGGCCGAGGCGATGTTCTCGACCCACGTCGACGGCTACTTCATGGAGTTCGACAGCGATCGCGCCGGGGGCTTCGAGCCGCTGCGTGCGCTGCCGCGCGGCAAGAAGGTGGTGCTGGGGCTGGTGACCACCAAGGTCGGCGAGCTGGAAAGCAAGGATGCGCTGAAGCGCCGCATCGACGAGGCGGCGACCTTCGTGCCGCTGGAGGACCTGTGCCTGTCGCCGCAATGCGGCTTCTCGAGCACGCACCATGGCAACGCGCTGTCGCAGGAAGACCAATGGCGCAAGCTCGAACGTGTGGTGGAAGTCGCACGCGAGGTGTGGGGCTGATCCACCGCCGCTGCGGGGCGTTGTGGCCGCGTCACGGCCATGCAATAGTCGCGGCCGACTTCGAACGAGGGAGGCATGTGATGCTGGTCAGCAATCTCGAGATGGCACCGGGCCATCGGGTGGTCGCCCACCTGGGCATCGCGCAGGGCAGCACCGTGCGCGCCAAGCATGTGGGGCGCGACTTCATGTCGGGTCTGAAGAACATCGTCGGCGGCGAATTGAAGGCCTACACCGAGCTGATGCAGGAAGCCCGTGACGAGGCGGTGAACCGCATGAAGAAGGAGGCCCAGAGCATGGGTGCCAACGCGGTGCTGAATCTTCGCTTCGTCACGACCTCGATCACGATGGGCGCGGCCGAGATCCTCGCCTACGGCTCGGCGGTGAAGATCGAGAAGCTCTGAGCGGACGGTCGCCATGCCCTGGGTCGACCTGATCAACCTGGCGCTGCCGGTGCTGCTGCTGGCGGTGGGCTACTTCGTCGGCCGCCTGCTGGAGCGGCGCCACTACGCGTCGATCCGCCGGCGCGAACGCGAGCTGCGTTCGGTGGTCGCCATCACCACGCGCTTCGTGCCGGAGGGCGTGACCGCGCAGGGCGCCACGCTCGTCAGCGGCGGCGTCGTCGTGTCGTCGGACTACTTCAAGACCTTCGTCGCCGGCTTCCGCAACCTCGTCGGCGGGCGCTTCCGCGGCTTCGAGTCGCTGCTCGAGCGGGCGCGCCGCGAGGCGATCCTGCGCATGAAGCAGCAGGCGCGCGAACACGGCAGCTCGCTGGTGATCGGCGTGCGCATCCACACGACGCGTGTGGCCGGCTCGCAGACGCCGTCGGTCGAGGTGATCGCCTTCGGCACCGCGCTGGACACCCGGGGTGGCTGACACCGGGCAGCGCCGCGGCCCGCCACCTGAAGTGGTGACGCCGCCCCGCTTCCCGCGGCTCGAAAACCGCCTGCCCGCCGAGGGCATCAACAGCTCCGACGAACATCCGCTGCGCGAATTCGCCTGGCTGGTGGGCAGCGCACTCGCTGCGCTGCTGTTGCTGATGTCGCTGCTGGCCTGGGGTGCCCGATGGCTGGCTCCGCATGTGCCGTTCTCGGCCGAACTGGCGCTGGCCGACCGGCTCGGCCTGGCCCAGCCCAAACCCGAACATGCCGCGCAGACTGCGTCCCTGCAGCAGCTGGCCGAGCGCGTGTCGGCCGCGATGCGGCTGCCGTCGGGGATGCCGATCACCGTGGTCTACGACAACGCGCCGGTGGTCAACGCCTACGCCACGATCGGCGGGCGCATCGTCGTGTACCGCGGCCTGCTGCACAAGCTGCGCAGCGAAGACGCGCTGGCCGCGCTGCTCGCGCACGAGATCGCGCATGTGAGGCATCGCCACGTGGCGGCCAGCCTGGGACGCGGGCTGGCGATCGCGACGGTGCTGGGTCTGGTGTCGGCCGATGCGGGCGCTGCCGTGGCGCAGTCGGCGCTCGGCCAGGCCGCCGGGCTGGCGATGCTGGGTTACTCGCGTGAGCAGGAAACGCAGTCCGACGAGGACGCCGTGCGTGCGGTGCTGGCGCTGTACGGGCATGCCGGCGGGCTGATCGAGCTGTTCTCGAGCCTGGGCCAGTCGGAGCAAGGCACCGGCCCGGCGCCGACGATGTTGCGCACGCACCCGCTGACCGAGTCGCGTTTGCAGGCCGTGAAGGCCAGCGTCGCGCGAGTCGGCGCGGCACTCGACGGACCCGTCACGCCGATGCCTGCGCTGCTGGTTCGACGCCAGGGTTCTTGACCGATCAGCGCTCCGCGCGCCGCAGCTCGATCTGGGCAAAGGCGTGTTCGCGATAGGGCAGCGCGCCGATCTCGACCGTGCGCTGGAACATGCGCCGCGCGCCATCGACATCGCCCGACAGCAGCAACTGCTGTCCGACGTAGAACCAGGCCTCGGAGAGGTTGAGGCGTTCCATCTGCTTGTCCTTGCGGGCCTCGCGCAGCAATTGTTCCTGCGTCGTGCGTCCGGCCAGGTAGTGAACCACCGCGCCCGGCCAGCGCCCGCCGTCAACCTGCTCGACGTGCGGTGCCAGCGCCGCACGGCCGCGACCCCCATTGCGTTCGGCACTCAGGTACAGCCAGATCAAGGCGAATTCCCGGTCCTCGCCGGCGGACTGTTCGGCCGCCTCGCGGAACGACGCTTCGGCGTCGGCGTAGCGGCCCTGGTAATACTGGGCGTTGCCGAGGCCCTTGGTGGCGAACCCGGTGTGGCCCGGCTCCCGGGCCTGCCGCATGGCATCGACCGCCTCGTCGGCGCGGCCGAGCGACAGCAGCGCGAGGCCGCGTGCCACGTACAGCTCTGCCGGCTGTGGTGTCAGCGGCAGAGCCTTGGCCACATCGGCCAGCGTGGCGTCGAACTGGCTGAGCAGGTTGTGCGCGATCGCGCGTTTGTGCAGCACCGCGGGCGCCAGCGGCGAGGCCTCGCCGGCGAGCTTCAGCGTCTCGGTGGCCAGCGCGCTCTCGAGCTCCTGCCGCACCATGATCTCGCGCAGCGCGTCGCTGGTGCTGCCGTGCCGTTGCTGCATGCGCTGCTCGATGTCGGTGAACATGCCCTGCAACGCGTCGGCGTCGAGCAATGGCAGCCGCAGCGTGGTGCCGCTGATGCGCCGTGCGGCCTGCACACTCTCGCGGTAGGCGGTCAGGTCCGCTGGCGCCACCTGGTCTCGCTTGCGCGTGAAGCTCAGCGTCAGCGTGAAGACGTTGTCGCTCACGTCCATGCGTGAGGCGAGGTGGAAGTGCTTGTCGGCGACCTCCTGCGGCGCCGGCGGGCGCGACTGGAAGCGCCGCGGTGCGACCACTGCGATGCGCTGGCGCAACTGGCGCGGCTGGTCGATCAGCCAGGGCATCTCGCGCCGGGCTTCGCGCGGGCTCGACAGGGCGTTGAGCAGTTCGAGCGCCGGCGCCTCGAGGGTCAGCGTGCCGCGTTCATAGGTGCCGAAGCCGGGCAGCTCGAAATGCTGTTCGAACTCGAAGCGATTGGCTTCGACGTCGTCGCGCAGTTGCGGCGTGCCCAGGGTCTGGATGCCGGGCCACACGCGGGCCCAGGTGCCGGCGATGTTCTCGGCCAGCCGCTGCGTGCCGCCGGCGGCCACCGCGTTGCGCCAGCCCTCGGCCACCAGGCCGCGGGCGCGCACGATCGTCGTGAAGCGCGGGGCGCGCGTCAGGTCCGACAGATTCCAGCGCTGGTCGAACTCGAGACTGTCCAACGCCTGGTTCGCCGGTTCCACAGGCACCAGGCTGCCGCCTGCCACCAGCGCAGGTCCGAACGACGGCTGACCGCGCGAGGCCAACGTGCGACCCTGCTGCGTCATCGTGGCATCGATCCAGTAAGTCTGGCCGTCGTGTTCGAGACGCGTGATCACATGGTCGAACGGGTCATGCGCGGGCAGATAGTCGACGAGTCCGCGATGCCGCTGCAGCGAGACCAGGGCCGGCCGAGCGTCGAATCCCAGACGTTGCAGCAGTGCGTTGAGCAGCGCGACCTTGTCCTTGCAGTCGCCGAGCCGGTCGGCCCAGGTGCGCGCCGGCGCCTTCGGCCGGTGCGAGCTCTCGCCGAGGCTGGCGCTGAAGTAGCGCACGTCGTCCTGCACCATGGCCACGACCTCGGCGATCAGCTGGTCGGGTGACAGACGCCGTTCGCGCCATGCCACGAGGCGCGCCTCGAGTTCGTCGCCCAGCGCCTCGGTGTCGGCGAACAGATCGCCGGCCCAGCGCGCCACCTCGTCCCAGCTCGCGTACTCGCTGACATGCACCGAGGGCCAGACCTTGAACCAAGGCGGCACCTGATCTTCCGGCTGCACCATCGGCACGTCGCGCCACAGCATGCGCAGGCTGCGGCGGCCGTCGGCCCGCGCGAACGTTTCGGCTTTCACCTCGGCCCGGATGCCCCTGGCACGCAGCACGCGTTCGGCCGGGTGATCGATGCGCACATGCACGACGTCGGCCACCGAGCCGAAGGCGACCTGCAGGTTGTCGGCAAATCGACCCTTGAAGATCGGATTGGCGCCATGCACGGTGTAGGCGATGTCGACCGCGTCGCCGACGCGCACGTCGTTCAGTACCACCAGCAGCGAGCGCGTGCCGGTCAGCGTGCTCTGCTCGAGCCGCTCCTCGCGGCGCAGCAGCTCGACGCGGGCGTCGTGCAGCCGGTCGAGCCGCGTGCCGTCGCGCCAGATCGCGGCCTCGTGCAGGGTGAGTGTCTGGAACGCAGGGTTGAACGACAGCTCGGCCTTCGAGACCTCCGGCAGCGCCGAGGCATCCGTGGCCACCAGGCGCGACCGCGCGTATTGATGTTGTTCGCCCGGTGCGCCGAGCCAGGTCTGCACATCCGACAGCAGCAGGCGGTAGCCGGGTCCGGTGGCCTGTTTGGCCGGCGCCTGCAGTGGTGCATCGATCCGCTCCACCCAAGCCGGCGCCGGCGCCATGCGCCAGCCATCAGCGAAGTCCGCAACGGGCTGCAGCTTCGCAGGGACCTTCGCCGCCGCAGCGATCGCCGGTCGCTGCGGCGCACCTTTGGCGACGGGTCGGACGGCCGTTTGTGCATCCGCCGTCGAGGCGAACAGCAACGCGAGCCCGCAGGCCAGCGAGCCGACGAGAAGACCGGAGGTGCGGGGCATCGACAAGGCGACAGCGGGCGTTGCGAACGATTATTCAGTTGCACCGGCCCGGATCGGACCCCCGATCGCCGGGGTCGGCGCCCCCGGGCTTGCAGGTGCGACACTGCACCGTCATGCCCAACGAGCGCACCGAACCCGCCGCGCCGCCGAACGGCTGGGCCACGCTCACCGTGGCCAGCTGCAACCTGCTGAATCTGGCACTGCCGGGCCGGGTCTTCTACGCCAACCAGGAACCGTATGGCGCCGACGAGCAGGCGAAGAAGCTGGAATGGCTCGGCTCGATGCTGGCGCGGCTGAACGCCGATGTGCTGGGCTTTCAGGAGGTGTGGGACGAGTCCGCGCTGATGTCGGCAGTGGCCCGCAGCGGTCTGCGCTACGGCCGGGTTGCCGCACCGGGTGCCGAAGCGGGTGCGATCGGCACGCCGCGCGTGGGCCTGGCCACGCGACTGGAGGTGGAGGCGCTGAGTTCGATCGCCGAGTTCGCGCCGACCGAGCAGGTCATCGTGCCCGAGCTGGGCGAACACTCGCGATTCGAACGTCCGGTACTGAGAGCCACGCTGCGCACTCGGCACGGTCAGTTGCTGCACGTGCTGGTGGTGCACCTGAAATCGAAGCGGCCCAAGTTCTTGCAGGATCCGGACGGCGAGCCGCTGGAGGATCGCGACGACCCTCGCGTGGTGGCCCGCGCGACCTTGCGCGCGCTGCTGATGCGCGGCGCCGAGGCGGCGGCGCTGCGCGGTATCGTGACCGACCTGATCCATCGCACGCGCGAGCCGTTGATTCTGCTCGGCGACATGAACGACACGCCGCATGCCGTGACCAGCCAGATGATCGCCGCCACCCAGGCGGTGGCGTACGACCGCGAGGCTCGCGACGTGGCGCTGTTTCATGCGCTCGACGTGCAGACCGAGCCTTCGCTGCGGCGCGATCTGGCCTACAGCCATGTGCATCAGGGCTGGCCCGAGTTGATCGACCAGGTCTGGGTCAGCGAGGAGTTCGTGGCCGGCTCGAAGTTCGCGCTGGGCGATGTTCGCCGGGTCGCGGTATTCAACGACCACCTGCACGAGAGCCGCGAACGCTGGCGCAGCGACCACGGCTTCGTGCAGGCGCTGCTGAGACTGCGGCTGCGCCAGGATTAGAACGGCAGCATCGCGTCTTCGCCGTCGACCATCACGCGGCCGCGGCCGAGCTTCTTGGCCAGCAGGAGCTGTTCGTCGGCTGCACGCAGCAGCAGTTGCGCGGCAATGGGGGCTCGGCGCGAGTCGGCCACGCCGGCCGAGAAGCTGAGCCCCGAAATGGTCTGACCGTCGATGGTGAAGCTCTGCTCGCGCCAGAGCTGCAGCAGCGCGTGCACCTTGCGCTGCGCGGTGGCGGCGTCGGTATGCGGCATCAGCAGGCAGAACTCCTCGCCGCCGTAGCGGCAGGCGACGTCGCTCTGGCGGCAATGCTCGGCCAGCATGCGGCCAAAGGCGGCGAGCAGACCGTCGCCGGCCAGGTGGCCATGGCGGTCGTTGATCTGCTTGAAATGGTCGAGGTCGATGACGGCCACCGCGAGCGGTTCGAGATGGCGCGTGGCCTGCGCGAAGACGGCGGGCAGGGCGTCGTTGAAATGTCGGCGGTTGAACAGTCCGGTGAGCGCATCGTGCGTGGCCTGTTGCCGAAGCGCCTCCTGCAGCGACTGCACCTCATGGATCTTGCGCGAGAGCTGCTTGTTCACTTCCTCGAGCTCGGCGCGGGCTCGTTCGGTGGCGCGCCGCTGCGCTTCCTGCTCGTCGAGCTTGTGCTGAAGCCGCAGCAGCTCGGTCTGCAGCGCCGCGGCCTGGTAGCGCGCCCGCGACGCCATTTGTGCCCGCGCCATGTGCAGCTGCTGCCAGATGCGCATCGTGGCCAAGGCGGCCTTGGCGTCGCCCAGTTGTTCCTGCAGCTCGGAGCGCAGCGCGAAGTACTGGCAGCGCACACGCAGGCTCAGCCCTTCGGCGGCGTCTGCGTCTTCGGCGCCCACCAGATGCATCACGGCGTCGAGCCGGGCCAGCGCGTCCGCCCACATTTGCCGCTGGCCGGACTGCAGGGCCCGTGCGATGGCGAGCTCGACGAGCTCGTCGGGGATCGACTCGCGCGGGGCATCCATCGCTCGCTGAACCAGCTCGTCGCCGAGCGCAGGCTCCCCGGCTCGCAGGGCGGCAATGGCCAGCGTCTCGAAATGGGCAGCCAGTGCGCCGCGGCCGCTGGCGTCGGCCGGCAGGCTGCGCACGCGCATCACGTCGAGCATGGCCTCCTGCGCACGATCGAGCTCGGTGAGGCAGATCACGCGGTTGATCAGCAGCACCGCGAGCAGGCGGGGGTTGTGAATGCCCTGACAGCGCGAGATGCCCTGGTCGAGCTGACGCAGCGCCTCGTGGTAGTCGCCGATCTGCAGCAGCTCGTGGGCCAGATTGCAGTGAAGCACCGCGTCGTAGCCGCGGCCATGCGCGGGCCCGGAGTCGCGCAGCGCCTGGTACATGTAGGCGAACGCCTGCTCGGAGCGGCCTTGCGCCGAGTAACAGCCTGCGATGGTGTTCAGCAGCACGCCACGCTGCTCGTGCTGCAGCACCGCCAGACCCTCGTCGCGCAGCGGCAGCACCAGATTCAGCGACTCGGCGAAGCGACCCTCGCGCCAAAGGCATCGTGCGAGCCCGGCTGCGGCAAGAATGCGTCCGGCATCATCGTTCAGATGGGTGCACAGCTCGTGGGCCTGGCGCAGCTCGTGGGCCGCCTCCTGTGGCGTGCCGAAATACAGCAGGTGGTAGCCGATCGCCAGCCGCGCCCAGGACTGTCCGGCCAGTTCGACGCCACGGGTCGCGACGTCGAGGGCTTCGCGCGCCAGAGTGATGGCCCGCGCGGAGTCCAGGTGCAGCAGCTGCCAGGCCTTGCGCGCGAGCCGCGCGCCCTTGGTCGAGGATGCTGGCGCGATGCGACGCATGCCGCGCATTATCGGAGCGACTCCGCGGCGAATGATGCAGACACACCCGTTCGGGGGACCTGCTTGCGCTTGCGTTGACGTTGCGCAGCAGCGCGGGCGCTACATGCTCCGCCGATACTGCCCGCCCACCTCGAACAGCGCATTCGTGATCTGCCCGAGCGAGCAGCACTGCACGGCGGACATCAGCACCTCGAAGACGTTGCCGTTGTCGATCACGGCCTGCTGCAAGCGCTTCAGCATCTGCGGCGCCTGGTCGGCATGGCGGGCATGGAACTCGCGCAGGCGCGTGAGTTGTGACTGCTTCTCGTCCTCGGTGCTTCGCGCCAGCTCGATGCTCTGCGGCACCGGATCGCCATGCGGATTGCGAAAGGTGTTGACGCCGACGATGCCGTACTCGCCGGTGTGCTTGAGCATCTCGTAGTGCAGCGACTCCTCCTGGATCTTGCTGCGCTGGTAGCCGGTTTCCATCGCGCCGAGCACGCCGCCGCGATCGGCGATCTTCTCGAATTCGCCCAGCACGGCCTCCTCGACGAGCTCGGTGAGCTCGTCGATGACAAAGGAACCCTGATTCGGGTTCTCGTTCTTCGCCAGCCCCCATTCACGATTGATGATCAGCTGGATCGCCATGGCGCGGCGCACGGATTCCTCGGTCGGCGTGGTGATCGCCTCGTCGTAGGCGTTGGTGTGCAGGCTGTTGGCGTTGTCGTAGGTGGCGATCAGCGCCTGCAACGTGGTGCGGATGTCGTTGAACGCGATCTCCTGCGCATGCAGGCTGCGGCCGCTGGTCTGGCAGTGGTACTTGAGCTTCTGCGAGCGCTCGTTGGCGCCGTAGCGGTCGCGCATCGCGACCGCCCAGATGCGCCGTGCCACGCGGCCGAGCACGGTGTACTCGGGATCCATCCCGTTGGAGAAGAAGAAGCTCAGGTTCGGCGCGAAATCGTCGATGTGCATGCCGCGCGCGAGATAGGCCTCGACGAACGTGAAGCCGTTGGACAACGTGAACGCCAGCTGGCTGATCGGGTTGGCGCCGGCCTCGGCGATGTGGTAGCCGCTGATGCTCACCGAATAGAAGTTACGCACGTTGTGGTGCACGAAGTACTCGGCGATGTCGCCCATCACCTTCAGGCTGAACTCGGTGGAGAAGATGCAGGTGTTCTGACCCTGGTCTTCCTTCAGGATGTCGGCCTGCACGGTGCCGCGCACGTTGGCGAGCGTCCATTCGCGGATCTTCGCGGCCTCGGTGTCGGTGGGATCGCGGCCGTTGTCGGCCCGGAACTTCTCGAGCTGCTGGTCGATGGCAGCGTTCATGAACATCGCCAGGATCGTCGGCGCCGGTCCGTTGATCGTCATGCTGACGGATGTGTTGGGTGCGCACAGGTCGAAACCCGAGTAGAGCACCTTCAGGTCGTCGAGCGTGGCGATGCTGACGCCGGAATTGCCCACCTTGCCATAGATGTCGGGCCGCGGGTCGGGGTCGTTGCCGTACAGCGTGACCGAGTCGAACGCTGTGGACAGCCGCTTGGCCGGCATGCCCTCGCTGACCAGCTTGAAGCGCCGGTTGGTGCGGAAGGCGTCGCCCTCGCCGGCGAACATGCGGGTCGGGTCCTCGTTCTCGCGCTTGAACGCGAATACGCCGGCCGTGTACGGGAAGCTGCCCGGCACGTTCTCGAGCAGCAGCCACTTGAGCAGCTCGCCATGGTCTTCATAGGCGGGCAGGGCGACCTTGCGGACCTTGTTGCCGCTGAGCGTGGTGTGCACGAGCGCGGTGCGGATCTCCTTGTCGCGGATCTTCACCACATATTCGTCGCCGGCATAGGCCTTTCGCATTTCGGGCCATTGCGCCAGCAGCTTCTTCGCGCCGGCGTCGAGTCGCGCCTCGCGCTCGACAGACAGCGCGAGCACGGTGTTCCTGGCACCGGATTTCTCCGGGTCGGCCTCGTGCAACATGCGGGCGCTCTCGCGCAGTTGCTGGATCTCGCGCGCCAGCCGGGCCTGCTCGCGCGAGCGGCGCTTGTATCCGCGCACGGTGTCGGCAATGTCGGCCAGGTAGCGCACCCGCGCCGCCGGCACCACCGGGGTCTGGTGCGTGCTGTGGCGCGTGCTGACCGGCCGCAGGCGTCCTTCGCTCAGCGGCATCCCCAACGAGGCGAGCCGCGGTTTCAGCGCCTGGTACAGCGCGGTAACCCCATCGTCGTTGAAGCGGCTGGCCATGGTGCCGAACACCGGCATCGCCTCGGGCGACTGCTGGAACGCCTCGCGGTTGCGCTGCACCTGCTTGGCCACATCGCGCAGCGCGTCGGCGGCGCCCTTGCGGTCGAACTTGTTGATCGCCACGAACTCGGCGAAGTCGAGCATGTCGATCTTCTCGAGCTGGCTGGCGGCGCCGTACTCTGGCGTCATCACGTACATCGGCACGTCGACCAGCGGCACGACTCCCGAGTCGCCCTGGCCGATGCCCGAGGTCTCGACGATCACGAGATCAAACCCGGCAGCCTTGCAGGCGGCGACCACGTCGGGCAGCGCGGCGCTGATCTCGCTGCCGGTGTCGCGCGTGGCCAGGCTGCGCATGTAGACCCTCGATCCTTGTTGCCACGGCCCGATGGCGTTCATGCGGATGCGGTCGCCGAGCAGGGCACCGCCGCTCTTGCGGCGCGACGGATCGATGCTGATCACCGCGATGCGGAATCGATCGTCCTGGTCCAGCCGTATCCGGCGCACGAGTTCGTCGGTCAGCGAGCTCTTGCCGGCACCGCCCGTTCCGGTGACGCCCACCACCGGTGCGCCCGCCGATTTGGCGCTTTCGGACACTGCCTGCTTCAACGCCGCGTCGGCTTTGCCATTCTCGAGCGCGGTGATCCACTGTGCCAGCGCGCGCCAGGCGGACTCGCTGTGGCCCTGCAATGACACCAGCTTCTTCGGGGCAAGCTCCGACAGATCCTTGTCGCAGCGCATCACCATCTCGCCGATCATGCCCTGCAGACCCATGCGCTGCCCGTCCTCGGGGCTGTAGATGCGACTGACGCCGTAGCCCTGCAACTCGCGGATCTCGGCTGGCACGATCACGCCGCCGCCGCCGCCGAAAACCTGGATCTGTGAGCCGCCGCGCTGCCGCAGCAGGTCGACCATGTACTTGAAGAATTCGACGTGGCCGCCTTGGTAGCTCGAGATCGCGATGCCTTGCACGTCCTCCTGCAAGGCGGCGGTGACGATCTCGTCGACCGACCGGTTGTGGCCGAGGTGGATCACTTCGGCGCCCATGCCCTGCAGGATGCGGCGCATGATGTTGATCGCCGCGTCGTGGCCGTCGAACAGGCTGGCAGCGGTGACGAATCGCACCTTGTGCGTGGGGCGGTAGTTCGCAAGGGCCTTGAATTCGGCGGACAGGTCGGTCATCGGTTTGCTCCTCGGCACAGCAACTGTAGACGCGTGGCCGGCGTCGCGGGAGAGGCGATGAAGCCCGCAGTGGGTGGGTTTTTCTGCCACGGGTGCGCTTCCGGTATCGACCCTAGACTTCGCCGTCATGTCGGCATTCCCGGAAAAGGACACCGTGGCCATGCATTTCGTCCGGGCGGCGTTGTTGCGGCTCGAGCCCGGGGCGTGGCCGCGGCTTCTGGCGCAGGCGGGCATCGCCGAGGAGCTGCTGCGCGCCCCCCAGGGCCGGGTGACGGCCGATGCGTTCGCCGCCCTGTGGCTTGCCGTGGCCCGCGAGCTCGATGACGAGTTCTTCGGGCTCGACCGGCGGCGAATGAAGGTCGGCACCTTCGGCCTGATCGTGCGCGCGTCGCTGCACGCACGCGACCTCGGCCATGCGCTGCAGCGGCTGCTCCACGGCCTGGCGGTGGTGTTCGACGACGTCGCGCTCGGCCTGCAGGTGCGGCAACGCCAGGCAGTGGTCCGCATCGACAACCGCATCACTGAGCCGGAGGCCCGGCGTTTTGCCGACGAGACGCTGCTCGTGATCGTGCACGGTGTGCTGTGCTGGCTGGCAGGCCGACGCGTGCCGCTGCAGGCCGTGGCATTTGCGCACCCGGCTCCGGAACATGCCGACGAGTACCGGGCCATGTTCTGCCGGCAACTGCTCTTCGATGCACCGATCACCGCCATGGTCTTCGATGCCCGCATGCTGAAGGCGGCGATCCGGCAGACCGAAGCGACCATGAGGGCTTTCCTGCAGGTGGCGCCGCGCTCGGTGTTCCTGAAGTACCGGAATCCGGACGGCTGGTCCGCACGGCTGAGACGACGCCTGCGCGCCGGACTCGAGCAAGGCGCGTTGCCGTCGTTCAAGGCCATCGTTCGAGAGTGGCATGTCGCGCCGACCACGATGCGCCGCCGGCTCGAGGCGGAAGGAACGACTTTCCAGACGATCAAGGACGAGTTGCGGCGCGACAGCGCGATCCACCAACTGACGGCCGGTGGACGCAGCGTGAATGCGATCGCCGTCGATCTCGGTTTTCGAGAGCCCAGCGCCTTTCGGCGAGCCTTTCGCCGGTGGACGGGTGTGCAGCCGCTTGCCTATCGAGGCACGGTTTCGGACCCGGCAACGCCGCTGCGCCGCCGCCCCGCGACAGGGCATCAGGAGCAACCCACCCCGTGACCTCGGGGTTTTTCCCGCCGGCCGACTCGTTACGATCGTGACGTTGTTCACACCCGCGTCGCACCAAGATGGGGATCGCGTCGATCCCCGAGGCGAGCGCGGTGGAGTTGTCGCCCGTGATCCGCGTACCCGTCGATCCCTTGCCCTGGAGCCTGCTTCTGATCGTGGCGTTGGTGGTTTCGTTCACCGCCAGCGACCTGGCCGATGCCGGTGGCCGAAGCGCGGGTTCTGCACCGTCGGCGCTGGAGTCCGCGAGCGCCGGCGGCTGTTCGCCTCAGAGTCTGCCGGCCTGTGCACTGCCTGGCGCGCGTCTGGCGTTGACGACGGCTGGTTTTGCGCCTGGCTCAGCCGAGTTGCCCGAGACCATGGCCCAACAGTTGAACACCCTGGGCAGGGCGCTGCGCGAGCAGCGGGCGGTGGTTCGTGTGGAGGTGCATACCGACAGTTCCGGCGCGCCGGACCACAGCCGGGCGCTTTCGCAGCGGCGGGCCGACGCGATCAGGGGCTTCCTGATCGAGCGCGGGGTCGATCCCTATCGAGTGCATGCCGTGGGCATGGGAGCTCTGCGTCCGCTGCGGCCGCAAGACCCGCTCGCTTCCGAGAACAGGCGCGTCGAAATCATCCGGCTGTAGGCCCGGCGCCGCAGTGGCCGCTAACATGCGGTCCATGAGCAAGGCGTTTACGCGCGAGACGGACGATCCTGAGTCCGACGACGAGGGCGTCGAGGCGTCCGCGCTGCCTGCCGGCACCCGAAACTACATCACCCCGCTAGGCTACCAGCGCCTGAGGGGGGAGTTGATGCGTCTGATCGACGACGAGCGGCCCAAGGTGGTCGAGGTCGTGTCATGGGCGGCGTCGAACGGCGATCGCTCGGAGAACGGCGATTACCTGTACGGGAAGAAGCGACTGCGCGAGATTGACCGGCGCATCCGTTTCCTGACCAAACGCCTCGAGGTGGCCGAGGTGGCCGACCCGTCGGCGCACCACGGACACGATCAGATCTTCTTCGGCGCGACGGTCACCTATGTCAACGAGCGGGGCGACCAGCGCACGATCACGATCAAGGGCATCGACGAGGCCGACAGTCTGGCCGGCGAGGTCAGCTGGGTGTCGCCGATCGCCCGCGCGTTGCTCAAGGCGCGCGAGGGCGATGAAGTCAAACTGGCCACGCCGGCCGGCGTCGAAACGATCGAGGTGCTTCGCGTCGACTATCCGCGGCCTGGCCCGCCTTGATCACGGTGTCGCGTCGGGACTGACGCGGCTCGGACGCCTCAGGAGTCGGCCAGCCGTCTCAGGTGGGTGACCGGGATGTCGCCGCGCTCGCCGTCGAGAAACGAGACCAGCACCGTGCCCTGGAGCAGCAACCAGCATCCGGGCGTCTTCGTGCCGTCGGGCGAAACATGCTCCGCCAGTCGGGCGGCGCCGAGACAGGGGCCGGACTGGTCGTACAGCAGGACGCGGGCGCCGTCGCTGGACTGCGCAAACGCGAACATCTTTTCTGCATGGGCGGGCGGCGTCGCCGCCATCACGCCGGCGGCGAGGGCAATGGTCAACACGGATCGCATGGACGCTCCCTTCATGACTGCAGCTGGAGGTCACCCAATGTCGCGCTGCTCGCGGCGGGCGATCAGGAGAAAAGTCCGGCCGATCGCCGTTCATTTCGTCAATCGTGTACGGCGCCCGGGGCTTCGTGATGGATGTCCGGCTCTTGGCGGGGACCCGGCCCGGGGCTGCGACTCAGCCCTCGCGCCCTAGACGCACTCCGCTCTTCGTCAGCCGCACGTTCGCCCGCAGTGGGCGAACGTGCGTGCGAACTCAGGGCCGCACGCGCCAGACCCGCAGCACCGGCGGGCAGCGGCGCAACGTGCGCAGCGTATCGGCCAGATGCTGGCGGTCGCGCACGGTCACCAGCAGCCTCAGCTCGGTGGTCTCGGCAGCGCGGTCCTCGCCCATGTCGATGTGGGTGATGTCGGCCTGCGATGCGCTGACGGCGCTGGCCACCTGGGCCAGCACCCCCTTGCCGTTTCGGACCAGTACGGTGACGGCGGTCTCGAACGCGCGTGTCGGTTCCTCTGCCCAGGCCACGGGCAGCCAGCGCTCGGGGTCGCGCTCGGCCAGACGCCTGCCGGCGTGGCATTCACCGGTATGGACCACGAGGCCTTCGCCGCGGCCGAGGTAGCCGACGATGTCGTCACCGGGGATCGGACGGCAACAGCTCGCCAGCTGAACCGAGGCGCCCTCGCTGCCGTCGACCACGACCAGCCCCTGCGACGGGGCGCTGTCATCGCTGACGTATCGGCCCAGGGTCAGCGTCACCGCATCGGGCCGGGTGCCGCGTTCGGCCATCAGCTGTGCCAAGCGCTTGGCGACGATGATCGCGATCTTGCGGCCGATCGCGATGTCGGTCAGCAGTTCGCCGCGCGTGCGATTGCCGCTCCAGCGCGTCAGCTGCTGCCACAGCGCGTTCGCACCCGCGTCGTCCGGATCGCTCGACGGCATCACGAGCCCTTCGGCACGCAGCGCCTGCGCCAGCAGCTTCTCGCCGAGCGCACGCGACTCCTCGAGCTCCATCGTCTTCAGGTAGTGACGGATCTTCGAACGAGCGCGCCCGGTGCGCACGAAGTTGAGCCACGCCGGGTTGGGCCGAGCGCCGGGCGCGGTGACGATCTCGACCACGTCGCCGGATCGCAGTTCGGTGCGCAGCGCGACCGGTTCGTTGTTCAGGCGTGCGGCCACGCAATGGTCGCCGACGTCGGAGTGGATCGCATAGGCGAAGTCCACCGGCGTGGCGCCGCGCGGCAGCGACAGGATCTTGCTCATCGGCGTGAAGACGTACACCGCGTCAGGCACGAGATCGATCTTCACGTGCTCCAGGAACTCCGCCGCGTCGCGGGTTTCATCCTGGATATCGAGCAGCGACTGCAGCCACATCGAACCCAGGCGCTGGGCCTCGCCGGAGTCCTTGTCCTTGGTCTTGTAGAGCCAGTGTGCGGCGATGCCCGCTTCAGCCACCGCATGCATCGGACCGGTGCGGATCTGGAATTCCACTGCCGTTCCCAGCGGACTGACCAGCGTGGTGTGCAGCGACTGGTAGCCGTTGAGCTTGGGGATCGCGATGTAGTCCTTGAACCGCCCTGGCACCGGCTTGTACAACTGGTGCAGCACGCCGAGCGCCAGATAGCACTCGTTGAGCGAACCGACGACGATGCGGAAGCCGAAGATGTCGCTCACCTGCGCGAAGCTGGTGTGCTTCTCGCGCATCTTGCGGTAGATGGAGTAGACCGTCTTCTCGCGACCGCCCACCTGAACCTTTATCTTCGCGGTGCCGAAGGCGCGCTGCACTTCCTGCTGCACGCGCTCGACGATGTCGCGCCGGTGCCCCCGGGCCTTGGCCAGGGCCTTGGACAGCGCCGCGTGGCGCCACGGGTGCAGGCACTCGAACGACAGCTCCTGCAACTCACGGAAGGTCTGGTTCAACCCCAGGCGGTGCGCGATCGGCGCGTAGATCTCGAGCGTCTCGCGGGCGATGCGATGCCGCCGCTCAGGCGCAATGGCCTGGATCGTGCGCATGTTGTGCAGGCGATCGGCCAGCTTCACGAGGATGACGCGCACGTCGCGCGCCATCGCCAGCAGCATCTTGCGAAACGACTCGGCCTGACCTTCCTCGCGCGTGGAGAACTGGAGCTTGTCCAGCTTGGTCAGCCCGTCGACCAGATCGGCCGTGGCGGCGCCGAAGCGTTCGATGAGTTCCGGCTTGGTGATGCCGCAGTCCTCCATCGCATCGTGCATCAGCGCAGCCATCACGGCCTGGGCGTCGAGGCGCCAGTCGGCCACGAGGCCGGCCACGGCGACTGGATGGGTGATGTAGGGCTCGCCGCTGGCACGGAACTGACCCAGGTGCGCCTCGTCGGCGAACTTGTAGGCCTCGCGGACCAGCTTGAGGTCGGGCTTGCCGAGGTAGCTCAGCTTGTCGACCAGCGCGGCGAACGACGCCGCCTGCGGTTTCGGCTCGGCAGGCGCACCGGACGGCACGCGCTGCAGGCCCTGCAGCGCGGACGGCAGCAATTCGGCGGCGAACGAACGGATGCCCACGCCCCACTGTACCGCGTCGCGTTCGCCGCCGTTCGCTCGACCCCCGCGCCGCGCGCCCGTCCGAGAAAATGAAAAAGGGCGCCGTGATGGCGCCCTGGTCGTGCGAAGCGGGCTGGGTCAGGTCGTCGGCACGCGGCGCAGCATCTCGACACCGACCTCGCCGGCAGCGATCTCGCGCAGCGCGGTCACGCCCGGCTTGTTCTTGCTGTCGATCTTTGCAGCATGACCCTGGCTCAGCATGCGCGCACGATAGGTGGCCGCCAGAACCAGCTGGAATCGGTTCGGGATCTTGTTCAGGCAGTCTTCGACGGTGATGCGGGCCATGATGCGGATGGGTCCTTTCAGCGGAGCAGGTCGAGGGCCTTGAACACCTGGGACTTGTTGCGCCGCTGGGCGGCGAACTTCAGGCGCTGCGAATGCACGACCGTCTTCAGGTCGAACAGGGCCGTCTCGAAAAGGGCATTGATTATCACATAGTCGAAATCGCGGGCATGCGAGACCTCGACCCGTGCGTTGGCCATGCGCTGGTCGATCACCTGCGGCGAGTCTTCGCCGCGGCGCTGCAGGCGCTGGCGCAGTTCGTCCCAGCTCGGCGGCAGGATGAAGATCAATACCGCGTGCGCAAACAACTTCTTGATCTGCAGGGCGCCTTGCCAGTCGATCTCGAGCACCATGTCCTCGCCGGCCATCAACCGAGCCTCGATGGCCGTGCGCGAGGTGCCGTACAGGTTGCCATGCACCTCGGCCCACTCGAAGAAGTCGCCGTGCGCGACCATCGCGCGAAACGACGCGTCGTCGATGAACCAGTATTCACGCCCGTCCTGCTCCTGGCCGCGCGGCGCGCGTGTGGTGTGCGACACCGAGACCGCGAGATGCGAGTCGAGTTCGAGCAGTGCCTTGACCAGACTCGACTTGCCGGCGCCGCTCGGCGCGGCCACGACGAACAAGTTGCCGGGTGTTTCGATCGGGGTCGGTGCAGCGGTGCGCATGGCCGGCTCTATTCGAGGTTCTGCACCTGCTCGCGCATCTGCTCGATCAGCACCTTCATGTCGACCGACAGGCTCGAGAGTTCCAGCGTGGCCGACTTCGAGCCCAGCGTGTTGGCTTCACGGTGCAACTCCTGAATCAGGAAGTCGAGTCGCTTGCCGACTTCACCGCCGGCTCGAAGCAGGCGATCGATCTCGTCGAGATGCGCATTCAGGCGCGTGAGCTCCTCGGCAACGTCGATGCGCAGTGCCAGCGCCGCGGCCTCGCCGAGCGCACGTTCGTGTGATGCCTCGATGCCGCTGCTCGCGGCGCCGGCCGAAGCGAGCGCCTCGTTCCAGCGTTCGAGAAACCGCTGCTGCTGTCGCTGCACGACGGCCGGCACCAGCGGCGCGGCCTTCACTGACAATGCGCGCAGCGCCACCGTGCGCTCGAGCAGCGTCTCGGCCAAGCGCGCACCCTCGCGCGCGCGGGCCTCGCGCAGCGCCTCGGCGCAGCGGCGTGCGGCCCCGATCGCAGCTGCATCGAGCTTCTCGCTGGCGCCGCCTTGGCGGCTCCACTGAAGGATCTCGTTGACGCTCAGCGGGCGCGCGGAAGGCATCCAGCCGAGCACCGTCGATTCGAGTCGTGACAGGCGGTTCAGCTGGTCGGTCGAAGGCTCCGGCAAGGCCGCATCGCCTTCGCGCTGCGTGGCCACGCGCAACTCGACCTTGCCGCGCCGCACCGTACCGGCCACGATCTCGCGCATGGCGGGTTCGAGCATGCGCAGGTCATCGGGCAGACGCAGCGACAGATCGAGGAAACGACCGTTGACCGATCGCATGTCGACCGTGACCGATGCCCGCGCGGGCGTATCGTCGGAGGCCTGACCGGCACGCTCTGTGGCGCTGGCAAAACCGGTCATGCTGTAAACTGACATCGAGCTTTCCGCGCCGCCAAAACTCGATTATGTCAAAGCCCAAACCAGCACCGTTGCCTGCTGGTACCGTGGTTGGCGGCTACTCGGTCGTGAAGAAGTTGGCGGCCGGCGGATTCGGCGTCGTCTATCTGGCCGAAGACGAGCAACGCCACTTGGTGGCGCTCAAGGAGTATCTGCCTGCATCGCTCGCCGAGCGTTCGCCCGGCGAACTCACGCCGCGTGTGAAGCCCGAGAAGCAGCCGCTGTATCGACTGGGCCTGAAGAGCTTCTTCGAAGAAGGCCGCTCGCTCGCGCAGATCAGCCATCCGAGTGTGGTCTCGGTGCTGAACTTCTTCCGCGAGAACGAAACCGTCTACATGGTGATGAACTACCTGCAGGGCGACACGCTGCAGGACTTCATCGTCACCGCGCGCGACTTGAAGCGCGACAAGGTGTTTCGCGAATCGACGATCCGATCGCTGTTCGACGAGATCCTGCGCGGCCTGCGCATCGTGCACCAGCACAAGATGCTGCACCTGGACATCAAGCCGGCCAACATCTTCATCACCAACGACAACAAGGCCGTGCTGCTCGACTTCGGCGCCGCGCGCGAAGTGCTGAGCAAGGAGGGCAATTTCATCCGCCCCATGTACACGCCGGGCTTCGCAGCGCCCGAGATGTACCGCCGCGACGGCACGCTCGGGCCCTGGACCGATATCTATGCGATCGGTGCCTGCATCTATGCCTGCATGCAGGGCTACCCGCCGAACGACGCGCCGCAGCGCCTCGACAAGGACCGCTTGGCACTCAGCCTCTCGCGACTGCGTAACGTGTACTCCGACAACCTGATCGAAGTGACCGAGTGGTGCATGTCGCTCGACCCGTTGTCGCGGCCGCAGAGCGTGTTCGCGCTGCAGAAGGAACTCGCGCGCGAGACCGAGCGGCGCTACACCAAGCTCAGCTTCGGCGAGCGGCTGAAGCTTCAGCTCGAGAACCTGAAGACCGGCGCAAAGACCTGATCCGGCGATTCAGACAGCCCATGCGCTTTTCCGTCTACCAGGTCAGCCGCAAGGGCGGTCGCGAGAAGAACGAAGACCGCATGGGTTACTGCTACACGCGCGACGCGGGTCTGTTCGCGCTGGCCGACGGCATGGGCGGCCACCCGGAAGGCGAGGTTGCCTCGCAGCTGGCGCTGCAGACGCTGGCGGCGCTGTTCCAGCGCGACGCCAAGCCGGTGCTGGCCGAGCCCTTGCGTTTTCTGCACGAATCGATCATCGCCGGGCACCACCAGTTGCTGCGCTATGCCACGGAAAAGGCGTTGATCGACACACCACGCACGACGGTGGTCGCCTGCCTGATGCAGGGCAACGCCGCGTACTGGGCTCATTGCGGCGATTCGCGGCTGTACTTCGTGCGAGGCGACAAGCTGATTGCGCGCACGCGCGACCACTCCTACTCGGAGCTGCAGGAGACGCTGGCCGCCGTGGTGCCGGTGGGCGAGCGATTCAATCGCAACGTGCTGTTCACCTGTCTCGGCTCACCGGGCAAGCCGGTGGTCGACACCGCGGGCCCGCTGCTGATGCAGCCGCGCGATCGTGTGCTGCTGTGCTCGGATGGGCTCTGGGGCAGCGTGAGCGATGCCGTGATCACGGAGCATCTCGCGGCCCGCCCGATCTCCGATGCCGTGCCCGAGCTGGTGGAGCTCGCGCTGCGCAACGGCGGGGCGAAGAGCGACAACGTGACCGTCATCTCCGTCGAGTGGGAAGCCGCCGAAGACGGAGACCAGCCCGGCGAGGTGTCGACCCAGGCGCTTGGCGACGAGGTGTTTGCGTCGACCATCCAGGCCAGCCTGCTCAACGACAATGCCTCGCCCGACGAGCTTGACGAGGCCGAGATCGAGCGTTCGATCCGCGAGATCAACGAGGCGATCAAGCGTTCGTCGCAGAAGAAGTCCTGAGGTGACGATGACGACCTTGCAGCGCGCGGGTGGCCGTGCTTTCGATGCATTGCGCCCCGTGCGCATCCAGCGCGGCTACACCCGTCACGCCGAGGGCTCGGTGCTGGTGAGCTTCGGCCTCACGCAGGTGCTGTGCACCGCCTCGGTCGAGGAGAAGGTGCCGCCGCACAAACGCGGCAGCGGCGAAGGCTGGGTGACGGCCGAATACGGCATGCTGCCGCGCGCCACGCACACGCGCGGCGACCGCGAGGCTGCGCGCGGCAAACAGAGCGGCCGAACGCAGGAGATCCAGCGGCTGATCGGCCGCTCGATGCGAGCGGTGTTCGATCTGGCGGGGTTGGGCGAGCGGACGATCGTGCTCGACTGCGACGTCATCCAGGCCGACGGTGGCACTCGCACCGCGGCGATCACCGGTGCATTCGTCGCTGCGCATGACGCCGTGGCATGGCTGAAGAATCGTGGGCTGGTCGATGCAACGCCGCTGCGAGACCATGTGGCCGCGGTGTCGGTCGGCATCGTGCAGGGTGTGCCACTGCTCGACCTCGAATACGTGGAGGACAGCAGCTGCGACACCGACATGAACGTCGTGATGACGGACAATGGCGGCTTCGTCGAACTCCAGGGCACTGCCGAGGGTGCTGCGTTCTCGCGCGCCGAGATGGACCACTTGCTGGCGCTGGCCGACAAGGGCATTCGCGAGCTCGTCGCGCTGCAGAAGGCCGCGCTGGCAGCGACCTGAGGCCCCCGATGCGCCTGGTGCTGGCGTCCAACAACGCCAAGAAGCTGGTCGAACTCCGCGCATTGATGGCGGGGCTGCCCGTGGCGCTCGTTGCGCAGGGTGACCTGGCCGTCGGCGAGGCGGCAGAGCCGTTCCACACTTTCGTCGAGAACGCCCTGGCCAAGGCGCGGCACGCCGCGACGGCCTCTGGATGTGCGGCGCTGGCAGACGATTCGGGCCTGTGTGTCGATGCGCTCGGCGGAGATCCGGGCGTGGCGTCTGCCCACTATGCCGGGATGGTGACGATCGTCGGCGAGCGCGAACAGCTGCGCGCGCGGCAGGATGCCGCCAACAACGCGCTGCTGATCGAACGCATGCGGCGCCACGACGATCGGCGTGCTCGATTCGTCAGCACATTGGTGGCGCTGCGCCATGCCGACGATCCCGAGCCGTTGATTGCGCAGGGACGCTGGGAGCTCGAGGTGCTGCGTGAGCCACGCGGTCTTGGCGGCTTTGGCTACGACCCGCTGGTGTGGGTGCCGACGCACAGCTGCAGCGTCGCGGAACTGGAGGCGGATGCGAAGAACGCGATCAGCCACCGGGCGATCGCCGCGCGCCAGATGGTCGTGTTGATGCGCGAGGTTTGGCGCCTTGGCTGAATCCGGAGCGCGTCCGGCCTACGCGCCGGACGATCCGGCCCGCCCACCGACAGTGGATGCCTACCTACGGCCCGGCACGCTGAGGCTGGGCGAGATGCCGCCGCTGTCGCTCTACGTGCATCTGCCGTGGTGCCTGGCCAAGTGTCCGTACTGCGACTTCAACTCCCACGCCATCGCCGACTCCGCCACACTGCCCGAGTCGCGTTATCTCGAGGCGCTGCGCGCCGATCTGGAGGCGGCGCTGCCGTTTGTCTGGGGGCGGCAGATCGTGAGCGTGTTCATCGGCGGCGGCACGCCGAGCCTCTTCTCGCCGGAAGGCATTGCCAGGCTGCTGAGCGACGCGCGTGGCCTGCTGCCGCTGGCCCCCGGCTGCGAAGTCACGCTCGAGGCCAACCCGGGCACCTTCGAACGCGACCGGTTTCGCGCCTTTGCCCAGGCGGGCGTGAACCGGTTGTCGATCGGCGTGCAAAGCTTCGACGACGCGTCGCTGGCGCGAATCGGTCGCGTGCACGATGGCCGACAGGCGCGGGCCGCCGCCGAGACTGCGCGCGACGCCTTCGAGCGATTCAATCTCGATCTGATGTACGCATTGCCGGGGCAGGATCTGGACAGTCTGCGCCGTGACCTGCAGGCGGCGCTGTCGTTCGAACCTCCGCATTTGTCGGTATACCAGCTGACGATCGAGTCGAATACCGCCTTCGCCCGCGATCCACCGGTGCTGCCCGACGACGACAGCGCCAGCCAGATGCTCGATCTGCTGGTCGAGTCCACCGTGGCCGCCGGCTTGGACCGCTACGAGGTGTCGGCGTTCGCGCGCCCCGGCGCGCGCTGCCAGCACAACCTGAACTATTGGCATTTCGGCGACTATCTCGGCATCGGCGCCGGCGCGCACAGCAAGCTGAGCTTTCCGCATCGGGTCGTGCGCCAACAGCGCTGGCGCGAGCCGACGACCTATATCGAACGGGCGCTGGCAGGCCGGGCACTGAGCCAGTCACAGGAAGTGGCACGCGACGCGCTCGCGTTCGAATTCATGCTCAACGCCCTGCGACTGCGCGGCGGTTTCGAGCTGGCGCTGTTTGGCCAGCGCACCGGGCTGCCGCCGTCGGCCATCGAGCCCGCACTGCGTATCGCGCAGGCGCGTGGGCTCATCGACCGCGATCTCGCGCGCGTGTGGCCGACCGAGCGCGGCTTCGACTTCCTGTCGGACCTGCAGCAGCTGTTCCTGCCGACGTCTTGATCGGCGAGGCGTCGGCTTCGGCCCAGGCCCGGCGGGAACGCTCGAGCTGTTCGAACAGCCAGCCGCGCAGCGCAGCCAATGGGGCCCAGTCATGCAGGTTCTCGGGATAGACGAGCCAGTACGCGTCGACGCCGTCCTCGGGCAGCGCCAGGGTGGACAGCCGGATCAGGCGTCGCTCGCGCAGGGCGTCGGCGGCCAGCACCTCGCGCACGAGCGCGATGCCCAGATTCTGCTCGGCCGCCTGCAGCATCAGCCCGGCATCGTTGAAAGTGGCCACCGGATTCACACGTACCCTCAGTCCCGTCAGCGCAAACCATCGTTCCCACATCGAGGGGCTGCCCAGCAGGGGCTCGTGCGCCAGCGCTTGCGCGTCGGCGCCGAGCAACCGCTGCGCGGCCTGGGGCGAGCCCACCGGTACCCGCGGCGAATGGATCAGGCGCTCGGCGTGCAGGCCGCGCCACTGGCCAGTGCCCTGACGAAGCGCGGCGTGAAACCCTTCGCGCTGCAGGTCGACGATCTGCTGCGACGCGTGCAGCTCGATGCCGATGTCCGGATGTCGCGCATGCCAGTCGCCCATGCGCGGCAGCAGCCAGCGCTGCGCAAAGGACGGCAACACGCTCACGCGCATGCGCTGATGGGCAGCCGCCGCGGCGGCTGCCGCGGAACGCAGGCCGTCGTCGATCTGGTCCAGCGCGGGTTCCACCGCACGCAGCAACGCGGCACCGGCGGCGTTGAGCACGATGCGCTGTGCACGGCGATCGAACAGCTGCACGCCGAGCTGCGACTCGAGTTGGCGCAGCTGCTGACTGACGGCGCTGTGCGTCAGGTGCAGTTCTTCGGCCGCGGCGCGCAGGTTGCCGGTGCGCGCGATGGTGCGGAAAGTGGGCAGGGTCTGCAGCGGAATGCGAGCCATGATGGTCAGTTCTGCTAACCAACTTGCCCAGAATGTATCGCTTTCTTCCGTCGGAGTGGTCAGATAGGCTTCATTCCTTCGACGCCGCGGAGGCCCGCCATGATTCCGTCCCCGATATCGTCCTCGCTGTACGTTTCGCGACCGGTCTGGTTGCGAGTGGGTCAGGCACTGGCGGCTGGGGCGCGTTCCATGGCAGAGGCCTGGCCGCAATTCGCGGCACGGCAGGCCGAGCGTCGGCGGCTCGATCAGGAGCGCAGCGCGCTGGGACATCTGAGTCCGCATCTGCTGCGCGACCTGGGTGCCAGCCCTGAAGTCATTGCCGAGGCCCATCGGACCGACACGCTGAGGGCGCTGCGGCTGGACGCCCACCGGTTCTAGGTCAAATGCGGTGCATCGAGCCGCCGACCGTGTTGCGCAGGTGGGCCATCACCGCGGCGGCGATGCGGCCGAGCGGCAGCACCTCGTGCGCGGCACCGCGGGCAATGGCCTCGCGCGGCATGCCGAAGACCACGCAGCTGGCTTCGTCCTGGCAGACGTTGTAGCTGCCGGCATCGCGCATCGCGCGCATGGCTTGTGCGCCGTCGGCGCCCATGCCGGTCAGCATGATGCCCACGGCGTTCGGTCCGACCACCTGGGCAGCCGAGCCGAAGAGAACCTCGACCGACGGCTTGTGCCGATTGACCGGCGCGCCGTCGCGCACCCGTGCCAGGTAGTTTGCCCCTGAGCGCTCCACAGAAAGGTGCAGCCCGCCCGGTGCGAGGTAGGCATGTCCCGGCAGCACGCGTTCGCCGTCAACCGCTTCCTTCACGCGCAGCTGGCACAGCGAATCGAGCCGCTTGGCGTAGCTCGTCGTGAACCCCGGGGGCATGTGCTGCGTGATCAGCACCGCCGGCATGTCGGCCGGGAACTCCACGAGCACCTCTTTCGTGGCCTCGGTGCCGCCGGTGGATGCACCGATGAACACCAGCTTTTCGGTTGACACGCGCCCCATCGGGGGAGCCGCAGGGGCCGCTGCGGCAGTGCCCGGCGCAGGCGCCGCAGCGAGGCGGCGCACGGTGGCGCGCGCCGCGGCGCGGATCTTGTCGGTGATGTCGTCGGCCAGCCGGTTCAACCCGTCGGCGACGCCGAGCTTGGGCTTGGCGACGAAGTCCACCGCGCCGAGTTCGAGCGCGCGCAACGTCACCTCGGCGCCGCGTTCGGTGAGCGTGGAGACCATCACCACCGGCATCGGCCGCAACCGCATCAGGCGAGACAGGAAGTCGATGCCGTCCATGCGCGGCATCTCCACGTCCAACGTGACCACGTCGGGATTCAGGGCGCGAATCATCTCGCGTGCCACGAGCGGGTCGGCCGCCGCGCCGACGCAGGTCATGTCGACCTGGCGGTTGATGATCTCCGCCAGCAGCCCTCGCACGAGGGCGGAATCGTCGACGACGACGACGCGGATCTTGGCGGGTGCCATGGCCTGCGCCGCGCCCGATCAGAACAGGTCCACCGTACCGCCGGTCTTGGCCACCGGCGCGGCCTTCTCGGCGGCCGCGCGCTCCTGTGCGATCAGCGCGGAGTCGCTGGTCGTGGCGAGGCGCTTGACCAGCGCCTTGCCGCTGGCCGGCAGGAAGCAGACCTTGCGGGCATAGACGTCCAGCACATCCTTGCTGACCACCGGGATGCGCTCGGTGCGCAGATAGTCCATCACGAACTGGGTGTTGCGTTCGCCGACGTTGATGCTGGTCATCGAGCTGATCACGGAGCCGCCGCCGAACACCTTGGCCTCGAGCATCGAGCGCGAGGCGCCGCGCTTGAGCATGGTGTTGATCAGCAACTCCATCGCGTACGAGCCGTAGCGGCCGGAGTCGCCGCTGCCTTCGGGCAGCATGAAGTGGTTCATGCCGCCGATGTGCCGCTCGCGGTCCCACAGACAGGCGGCGATGCACGATCCGAGCGTTGTGACGATCAGCAGATCCTCGTCCGACACATAGAACTCGCCCGGCAGCACCTTGACGGCGTCGTTGCGGAAGTTGGCGTCCCAGAAGAAGAACGACGCTTCTCCGGGCACACGCGGTGCGGCGCGCAGGCGGTCGAGCCGGGCGCTGCGCGTCAGCGGGGCACTCGCGACCGGGGTGACGATGGGCGTGGCCATGGGTCAGACTTTCGTGTAGATCGTCTTGCCGCGCAGCAGGAACAGGTCGCGGGAATCGGTGAAGTTCTCCGAATGCCCCACGTACAGGAGCCCCGGATCGCGCATGACGGCGTGCATGCGTTGCAGCACGCGGCGTTGGGTCGGTCCGTCGAAGTAGATCATCACGTTGCGACAGAAGACGATGTCGAACGGCGCGCCGAGATCCCAGTGGTTGCCGATCAAATTCAGCGGTACGAAGCGGATGCGCCGCGCCAGGTCCGGACGCACGCGGATTCGGCCTTTGTTGCTGCCCTTGCCACGCAGGAAGTGCCGCTTCAGCCGCTCGGGCGACAGGCCGCGGGCCTGCATGTCGTAGACCGCGCGCTCGGCAGTGGCCAGCACCGTGGTGTCGATGTCGCTCGCCACGATCTCCACCTGGGCGACGGCGCCCAGGGTCTCCTCGACGACCATGGCGATCGAGTAGGGCTCCTCGCCGGTGGACGCCGCGGAACACCAGATGCGGATGTCGCGTCGGTTCAGCTGGCGCAGATCGTTCGCCAGGCACTCGAAGTGGTGCGCCTCGCGGAAGAACGAGGTCAGGTTGGTCGTCAGTCCGTTGACGAACTGCTGCCACTCGGCCTGTGCATTCGCGTCGCCCGACTGCAGCCATGCCAGGTAGTCGGCGAACGATCGATGGCCTGTCTCGCGCAGGCGGCGCGCGAGCCGGCTGTAGACCATGGCATGCTTGCCGTCGTGCAGGTGGATGCCGGCGTGCGCGTAGATCAGCTGCCGAACCCGCTCGAAATCCTTCTGCGAGAACGCAAACTCCTGCTCGGTGGCCAGGGCGAGTTCGGCAGGTGCGCGGAGAGCGGCGGCGGTCATCTCGGTTCGACGGTCTTGGGGCAGCGCATGACACAAGGCCATGCGGCGAACCCTGCTGTGGCCAACGATCTTGCCGCTGATGTGCGCGCCGCGGCAGGGGAGTTGAGGGGCGAAACGGGCGCAATTTGCCGGCCCGACCGTCGAGGGGCCGCTGCTAGACTGGTCTGGTGCCGGCGTGGGATGACCGGCGCTTTGTTTCACCCACCTTGGACCCCCGCGCACCAGACCCGCATCGACAGACCCTGCAGCTCGACACGGCCCTGCAACTGCTGAAAGCCAGCGGCCAAGCCGGGCCCGATGGCGAGCCGGGGAGCGATCGCTGGCTGCAGGGCCTGATCGACGCGCTGGTGGATCTTTCCAGCCGCGATGCGCTCACCGGCTTGGCCAACCGCCGCAGCTTCGAGCTGGCGCTGACGCGCGAGATCGATCGCGTGGCACGTTCGGGCGAACCGGCGTTGCTGCTCGTGCTCGACATCGACCACTTCAAGCGCGTGAACGACACCTACGGGCATGCCTCGGGCGACCTGGTGATCCGCAGCGTGGGTCGCACGCTGCAAGACACGGTGCGGCCGATGGATCTGGTGGCCCGCGTCGGTGGCGAGGAGTATGCGATCCTGTTGCCCAACTGCCCGGCCGCCTTCGGCCCGCAAGTGGCCGAGCGCATCCGTGCCTGCGTGGCCGGCACGCGCGTGGAGACGCCGTCGGGCCAGACCCTTGGCGTCACGGTCAGCATCGGCGGCGCGTTCGCGCCGCAATGGGTGCGCACGACACCGACGCTGTGGCTGGAGCGTGCCGATCTGCAGCTGTACCAGGCCAAGGACGAGGGGCGCGATCGCTGCTGCCTGGAGCCGGCGGCCGTATCGCAGGTGAGTGCCGAGGAGAAGGGCTTGTTGTTCGCGACCTCGCAGTTCCAGGAGCTCCTATGAACGCGCCGGGCCGTACCCACGCGCGCATCACCGCCGTCACCAGCGGCAAGGGAGGCGTCGGCAAGACCTTCGTCTCCGCCAATCTTGCGGCCGCATTGGCGCGGCAGGGCGAGCGTGTGCTCGTGCTCGACGCCGACCTCGGTCTGGCGAATCTGGACGTGGTACTCAACCTCGCGCCCAAGCTGACGCTGCACGATGTGTTCACCGGCAAGGCACCGCTGGACGAGGCAATCCTGCCGGCACCGGGCGGCTTTTCGGTGCTGCTGGCGGGTTCGGGCATGATCGAGTATTCGCGGCTGACGCCCGACGTGCGCGACAAGCTGCAGGACGTGATCGACCGGATACGCCCACGCTACGACCATGTGCTGCTCGACACCGGCGCCGGCATTTCGGATGTGGTGCTCTACACGGTCTCGCTGGCCGACGATGTGCTGATCGTGGCCACGCCCGAACCGACGTCGCTGACCGATGCCTATGCAACGATCAAGTTGCTCGCCGGCAGCCAACCGGCGCGCACGATGCACCTGCTGGCCAACCAGACGCGTCGACATGGTGAAGGACGTGCCGTGTGCCATCAACTGCAGCAGGTGATCGACCGCTACGTGAACCCCACGCTGCCGCGGCCGATGCAGCTGGACTTCGTCGGCGATGTGCCGTACGACACCGCCGTGCGCGACGCCGTGCGACAGCGCCAGCTGTTGCTCGACGTGTTGCCGGGCTGCCCGGCTGCACAGGCGATCGTGGCCGCCGCGAGCCGGCTCGTCGCGCGCTGAACGCGATGGCCGACCCGGAGATCACGCCGTTCGAACGGCTCGGAGGCGAGGCCGGCGTGCGGCGACTGGTCGACCGGTTCTACGACCTGATGGAACTGGAGGGTGCCTATGCCGAACTGCGCGCCCTTCATCCCACGCCGCTCGACGGTTCGCGCGACAAGCTGTACTGGTTCCTCTGCGGCTGGCTGGGCGGCCCCAATCACTACATCGAGCGGTTCGGTCATCCCATGCTTCGCGCGCGGCACCTGCCCTATGCCATCGGCAACCGCGCCCGCGACCAGTGGATGGCCTGCATGGACCAGGCGATGCACGAGGTCGGCGTGCCCGACGATCTTCTGGCCGGCCTGACACAGGCCTTCCAGGGCACGGCCGACTGGATGCGCAACCGGCCCGATTGAGCGGCTGGGTCGGCGACTCGGTCTTCGATTGCGGCCTCAGCGCGCGGCGCCGTTGCGCGGGGCCAGCAGCACCAGCAGCGCCCCGGCGCCGCCTTGCGGGCCGCTGGCCTGCGCGAACGCGATCACCTCGGCGCGCTGTGCGAGCCAGCGCTGCACCTTGGCCTTGAGCACCGGCTGGCGGCCCGGTGAGCCGTGCCCCTTGCCGTGAACGATGCGCACGCAGCGCACACCGCGTCGGTGCGATTCGCGCAGGAAGACCACGAGCTCGTCGCGCGCGGCCTCGCGCGTCAGACCGTGCAGGTCGAGTTCGCCCTGCAGCGCCCAGGTGCCTCGGCGCAGACGCGCCAGCACATCGGCACCGATGCCGGGCCGGCGAAAGCTCAACCCATCGTCGGTGAGCAGCAGCGACTCGACGTCGACTTCGTCGGACAGCGCTTCGCGCATCGCGCGCTGCTCGTCGAGCTCGCGCTGGCGCGGAACCGCAGGTGGCCGTTCGCGCACGATCTCGGCCTTGCGCCGGGCTCGCAGCGCGCGCACCGGGCCGACGCTGCGCGCGAACAGATTGCCATCGTCGGCCGCCAGCTCGCCGGGCGGCGTTGCCTGAGCCGCGGATTTGGCCACGCGTTCGGCCGCGGCGTCGGCCGACCGACGCAGCTGCTCGCGCAAGGACTGCAGCTGGGCCAACGACCGGGCGTTCACAAAAGCCCTCGTTCGGCAAACGAGACCACCTGACCCCGGCCGACCACCAGATGGTCGAGCACGCGCACGTCCACCAGCTGCAGCGCGGACTTCAGCGACTGCGTCAGGAACTCGTCGGCACGCGAGGGTTCGGCCGCGCCCGAGGGGTGGTTGTGCGCCAGGATCACCGCGCCGGCATTGAGTTCGAGCGCCCGGCGCACCACCTCGCGCGGATAGACGCTCGTCTGCGTCAGCGTGCCGCGGAACATCTCGTCGTGCTGCAGCAGCCGGTGCTGGCTGTCGAGAAAAAGCACCGAGAACACCTCGTGGGGCAGCGCGCCAAGGGCCAGCGACACGAACTGCTTCACCGCAGCCGGCGCGTCGAACACCGGTGCCTCGGCGAGGCGTTGCGCGAGTGCGCGGCGCGCGATCTCGATCACGGCCGTCAATTCGGCGCGCTTGGCCGGGCCCAGGCCCTTGACCCTGCCCAGCGCGGCGGCATCGGCATGCACCAGCCCGGCCCAGCCGTTGAACTCTCGCAGCACCGTCTCGGCCAGCGACAACACGCCCTGGCCCGGCAGACCGGTGCGCAGCAGCAACGCGAGCAGCTCCACGTCGGCGAGGGCCTGTGGCCCCTGCGCCAGCAGCTTCTCGCGCGGTCGAGCCGCGGCGGGCAGGGACTTGATCGACATGCAACGGACCCCGACAGGCTGCGGCCGCCCGGCAGGGGCGGCACGTAGAATCGCACACAGTCTATTCGCAGCTGCGCACACGCCGGTGAAGCCGATCGAGAACGGGTCGTTCCTGACCCTGCACTACCGCCTCGCCGGCGCCGACGGGTTCGACGTGATCAACACCTTCGGCGCCAAACCGGCCACGCTGTCGGTTGGTGCCGGGCAGCTGACGCCGGCCATCGAGCAGCGTCTGATGGGCCTGCAGCGCGGCACCCGGCAGACCTTCGCGCTCGAGCCCGGTGAGGCCTTCGGCCCGCGCAACCCGCAGCTGCTGCAGCGGGTGAAGCGTTCGTTGCTCGATCAACTGGCGTCGCCCGATGCGCAGTACGCCGTCGGCGACGTGGTGCAGTTTCCGCGTCCCGACGGCGAGGCCGGCTATGCCGGGCTGGTGCGCGAGATCGGCGAGGATTGGCTGCTGTTCGACTTCAACCATCCGCTGGCTGGCCAGCAGGTGACGTTCGAGGTCGAGGTGATCGAGGTCCTGTAGCGATGCCGCCGTTGGCCGAAGTGTTGCTCGCCGAGCCACGCGGCTTTTGCGCCGGCGTGGACAGGGCGATCGAAATCGTCGAGCGCGCGCTCAAGCGATTCGGCGCACCGGTGTACGTGCGGCACGAGATCGTACACAACACCTATGTGGTGAACGATCTCAAGGCCAAGGGCGCCGTCTTCATCGAAGACCTGGCCGAGGTGCCGGCCGGCGCGACGCTGGTGTTCAGCGCGCACGGCGTGAGCAAGGCCGTCCGCGACGAGGCTGACCGGCGTGGCTTCCGCGTCTTCGATGCCACCTGCCCGCTGGTGACCAAGGTCCACGTCGAGGTCGACAAGCTCGCGCGAGAGGGCTACGAGTTCGTGATGATCGGCCACAAGGGTCACCCCGAGGTTGAAGGCACGATGGGTCAGTTGAGCGATGGCATCTACCTCGTCGAAGAGGTCGCCGACGTGGCCACGGTGCAACCGCGCAGCGGCAAGCTCGCGGTGGTGACGCAGACCACGCTGTCGGTGGACGACGCAGCAGAAATCCTCGCCGAGGTGAAGCGCCGCTTTCCGCATGTGCGCGAGCCGAAGAAGCAGGACATCTGCTACGCCACGCAGAACCGGCAGGACGCCGTGAAGCTGCTCGCGCCGAAGGTGGATGTCGTCGTCGTCGTCGGCAGCCCGACGAGCAGCAACAGCAATCGCCTGCGCGAGCTTGCCGAGCGGCTCGGCACGCCGGCCTACATGGTGGACGACGCGGCTGACCTGTTGGCCGAGTGGTTCGAGACCCGTCCGCGCGTGGGCCTGACCGCCGGCGCGTCGGCGCCCGAGGTGCTGGTGCGCGAAGTGATCGAACGCCTGCGCGCACTCGGCGCGACCAGCGTGCGCTCGCTGCCCGGCGTGCGCGAGACCGTGCACTTTCCGCTGCCGTTCGGGCTGGGCGACAAGTCGATGCGCGAAGCCGCGGCCTCGCGATCGTGACGCCAGCCTTCCCCGGGCGTGCGTGCCCTTGCGCGCGCCTGTGCTGAACTCGACCCTCCAAGGACCGACATGCTCGACATCGCCCAACTGCGCCGCGACCTGCCCGCGGTGATCGAACGACTGAACCGTCGCAAGGATCCGCAGCCGTTTCTCGACGAAGCGCGTTTCGCTTCGCTGGAGGCCGAACGCAAGCAGTTGCAGGTGCGTACCGAGGAGCTGCAGGCCAGACGCAACGCCCTGTCCAGGCAGATCGGGCAGCTCAAGGGCAAGGACCAGGATGCGTCGGCGCAGATGACCGAGGTGGGCGCCATTGCCGACGAGCAGAAGACCGGGGCGGCACGACTCGAGACGATACAGGCCGAGCTCGCGCAGATGTTGATGAGCGTGCCCAATCTCCCGCAGGACGGCGTGCCGGTCGGCGCCGACGAGTCGGCCAATCAGGAGCTGCGGCGCTGGGGCACGCCGCGTGCGTTCGATTTCACGCCGAAAGACCATGTCGATCTCGGAGGCGCCCTCGGCCTCGAATTCGAAACCGGGGCCAGGCTCTCCGGTTCGCGCTTCACCTTCATGCGCGGGCCCGCGGCGAGGCTGCACCGTGCGCTGGCGCAGTTCATGCTCGACCTGCACACGCGCGAACACGGCTACACCGAGTGCTACACGCCCTACATCGTGAATCGCGAGATCCTCGAAGGCACCGGGCAGTTGCCGAAGTTCAAGGAGGACATGTTCTGGGTCCTGCGGGGCGGCAGTGAGGGGCAGGCGGAGCAGTACCTGATCTCCACCTCCGAGATCTCGCTGACCAACACCGTGCGCGAGCAGATCCTCAAGGCCGAGCAACTGCCGCTGAAGCTCACCGCCCACAGCCCGTGTTTCCGCTCCGAGGCCGGCAGTGCCGGCCGCGACACCCGCGGCATGATCCGCCAGCACCAGTTCGACAAGGTCGAGATGGTGCAGATCGTCTCGCCCGAGCGCAGCGATGCGGCGCTCGACGAGATGGTGGGTCACGCCGAGGCCGTGCTGCGTGCGCTGGAACTGCCGTATCGCGTGGTGCTGCTGTCCACCGGCGACATGGGCTTCGGCGCCGCGCGCACCTATGACCTCGAGGTGTGGCTGCCGGCGCAGAACACCTACCGCGAGATCAGCAGCTGCTCGAACTGCGAGGCCTTCCAGGCGCGGCGCATGCAGGCGCGGTTTCGCAATGCGCAGGGCCGCATCGAGCTCGTGCACACGCTCAACGGTTCGGGTGTGGCCGTCGGCCGCGCGCTGGTCGCCGTGCTCGAGAATCATCAACAGGCCGACGGCAACATCGCGATCCCCACGGCACTGCGACCCTATCTCGGCGGCGCCGAACAACTGATGTGAGCGCGCAGTCGCAAGGGTCGATCGGCTAGAATGCCGGCCCCCGCGACCTCGACCCGCGGGCGCTGCATGTCACGGAGAGATGGCAGAGTGGTCGAATGCGCCGGATTCGAAATCCGGTGTACGGGATCTCCCGTACCGTGGGTTCGAATCCCACTCTCTCCGCCAAACATCACCCAAGCTTGCGGCTGACGAAGGCATTGGTTCGGTCGTCTGCAGCGACGCACGCATGCTGCGTACAGGGTGATTTGCGCTCGCGCTGCTCTTGGCCGCGCTCACATTGGCGAAGTTGTGGTGGGTGTGCGCGCCAATGCACGACCGATGCAGCATCTGGGCGTACTCGTGCAGTCGGTTGCAGACGGCGACCTGAGCCGTGACCTCCTGCCGTCGTGCGAGCAATGCCGACAACTCGCGCCAGACCAATCAACTGGCGAGTCGGCCGGCCGCCGGCGCCTTTCCGAGATCATCGACACGATAGACGGCATTGCCTTCCAGACCAGCATCCTGACGCTGAACACGGCGGTCGAGGCGGCGCAGGCCGAAGCGCCGGCGCACTCGATCGCCATCTTCAGGCTGCGCAGTGCGGCCGCCTGAAGGATCACTGCAACGCTGCCGTGTTTCGACCATGGTCGGGCATCCCATAGCGCGTGTCCCACGGCGCAGTCGTCGCGCGCGAACACAACGTGGCGGGAACCGCCTGCAGTCCATCCGCCACCGCCATTCGCACACCGGCTCTCGCGGTTCAGTCCGTCGGGTTCGCGCGCGGCACGCCGCTTCTGTTTGTAGATGATTCATTTGCGTAGAAATTCCAGGCGCTGCGTCGGCCGGGCGAGCATCGTTCGCGGTTAACAACTTTCGACAGATCCGACGCAAGCTGCTCGCCGCTTGAAATGTCTTGATGCAACGAGGCGATCGATCGCATCGGTCTTTCGCTCTTGGACGAATCGACACCGGCAACCGTGCATTCCACGTCCCGTCCGCCACGGTGCGATCGGTTCTTGGGAGCACCTCCGTCATTCAACGGATGCGATGAGCTGGCAAGCGTGTTCGACCGCAGGTCAAGTTGGCTCGGCTATTGACAGGTGTCTACCTTCGTCAATCTCGCATCGAATTGCTACGCCGATCGCGGCGTGACGTTGCCTCGAGCAACAACGCGCACTGCTCTTGCCGTTACGAACTCGGCCCTGCGCTTACAGAAGCGAGAAATCTCGACGTGACACTCGACACATGAGGACGAGCTAGCGCGAATGGACGAGGTCTTATTCGTGAAATCTGCACGGCACGCGTGATCGTGACCACTCCTCCTCAGACGCACGTTCTCCGCCGTCACGAACACACGTGACAGCGAGTGAACGGATCGATCGACCTGACTTGTTGGCGCGAACACGATGTTGCGATTCCCCAGTAGAGAGACCAGAGGTACGGCACGGCGATTCGGTGTGCCGGCGGCGATGTGGACCACAGTATTCTTGGCGGCTTGCGGTGGCGCGTCGGAAACGAGTGATGGCAGCACCGCGCCAGGCATCGTCGGCGACAACGCGGTGATCGGTGCGAACCTGGGTCTGCAAGTCGACGACTTGCCCAGCGAACAAGTGGCAGGCAAGCGTCGTCGGTGGGTCATCTATCGCCCTGCTGCGCAGACGCCGGGCACAGGTAGCGGTACCAGCGCTATCAGCTCGACCTCGAGCCCCGCTCCTGCACCGGCCCCGGCCCCGGTGGCCGCAACGCCGGCACCCGCACCGGCAGGGGCTGTCAGCGCGGGATCCTGGACCGCATGCGCGCGCGAAGGCAGCGTCTGCTCGTTCAGCGGACGCCGCGAGGTCCGCTATGTTGCCGTGGATGGCAGTCGATCGATCACCCGGGTGGCGGACGGTGGCGTGACCTGCAACGACGCGGCATTCGGCGCGGCCGCGACCAACTACGAGAACCTGTGCTCGTACAGCAGCAGTGTGACCACCGCGCCGGTGACCACGGCCAGCGGTGCCGCTCCCGCGCCAACTCCTGCGCCCACACCGGCACCCACACCGGCACCCACACCGGCACCCACACCGGTAGCGGCGCCGGCACCGGCACCGTCACCGGCGCCTGCCCCCGTGGCGGCGCCTGCCCCAGCGCCGGTTGCGACATCCAGTAGTGCGGCCGGTGTGCGCGTGAGCAACTTGACGCCCTCGGGTCCCATCACGGCCAGCGCAGGCCAAGTCATCTCGGGTCTCGCAATTTCAAATCCGAACGGCGACTGCGTGCGCATCCAAGGTGCCGCCAACGTCACCATACGTGACTCCAGGATCGGTCCCTGCGGTCGTGCGGCCATCGTGGTCAGCGGGGGTGCCAGCGGTGCCGTGATCGAGCACAACACTGTCACCGATGCGGGCATGGGCGCCTATGTCGTCGGTGCGTCGAACGTGACGATCCGCAAGAACGTGTTCAACACCCTGCGTCGCATCGGCGAGAAGTACGCCCATGCCACTGAAATCACGAACGTCAACGGCGGTCTGGTCGAAGGCAACGAGTATCTCGGCTCGTTCCCGAACGATGTCCTCTCGGGCTACGAGTCGTCGAACATCCGGTACCTGAACAATCTGTTCGATATCAGCCAGCTCGACGAGCCCACCGGCGCAGCGTTCACGATGGGGGATTCGACGAGCGGGAACCCGGGCAGCAACAACTACGTCGCGGGCAATGTGGTGCGTCGTCAGGTCGGCGGCGTGCCGGCCGGCGTGTTCGGCTCCACCGGCAATACCGTGCTCGAGAAGAACTGCTTCACCGCCGGTATCCAGGCCTACAACTATTCGGGCGTGTTCAACGGCGTGACCGTGCGCAACAACGTCATCAACATGGCCAACAGCTTCGTTCCCAACACCGGCGTGATCAACGGCTGGGCCACCAACATCAACTCCACCAACTGCGCGCTGGTGCCGCAGTAAGTCGTTGACCGCCGGGGCCGCGTCGCGTGAGCGACGCGGCCGCATAGGCGCTCAGCGCGGGGCGATCGCGCCGAACCGCTGCGACAGCACGGCCGACGGTGCCGTTACGCTCGGGTCGAAGGGATGCGACAGCCGGCCGCCGATGGCCGACAGGATGCGCAGCACGTACTGCCTCGTCTCTGCGTAGGGTGGGACCCCGCGATAGCGCTCCACTGCACGCTCGCCGGCGTTGTAGGCGGCCAGGGCCAGCATGACGTCGCCCTCGAAGTAGGCCATGAGCCAGCGCAGGTAGGCCATGCCGCCGCGCATGTTGTCGACCGGGTCGCGCAGGTTGCGCACGTTGAAGCGCGCCGCCGTCTCCGGGATCAGCTGCATCAGGCCGTGCGCATTCTTCGGTGAGATCGCCAACGGGTTGAAGTTCGATTCCGTCGCGATCACGGCCAGCACGAGCTGCGGCTCCAGCTTGTATTCCGGTGCGACCAGGTCGACGAACTTCACGATCGCCTCCGGCGCATTGGGCGGCGGTGGCGGTCGCGACGGCTGCGGCGGCGCCGGGCGTGCCGTGGTCATGGCCGGTACCGAGGCGACAACGGTTTTGCGATCGACCTCCGGGTTTCGCAGGCAGGGTGGAACCTCGCCGCGCGGCGGCCCCATGGACTGCAGAAGATTCCGGGCCTGCACGATGCCTTGTTCGGCCGCGGCCGCGAACAGGTGGACTGCATGGGCGTCGTCACGGGCGATGCCACGGCCGTTCATCAGCATCCAGGCCAGGCTGAACTGGGCCTCGGCGTCGCCGAACCGCGCAGCGCGACAGTACAGTTGCGCCGCGAGTTCGGCATCGCGCGGCATGCCGTTGCCGTCTTCGTAGGCGCGGGCGTCGTCCCGCCAGCGTGCCACCTGTTCGGGCAGCACCTCGCTGGCCGGTACCTTGGCCATCGGCTCCGAGAACAGGTCTTTCGCAGGCGTCAGCGGCTGTGCCGAGGCGCCCGAGCCGACAAGCGCTGTCAGCAGCGCAACGCGGGCCGACTTCGCCAGCCTGGTCGGGGTCAGACGTCGAACACGGGCGCAGGGCATGATCTCGTGTGCGCGAACCGTCGATGTCCGCGCCGTGCGTGACTGTGTGACCGACTGCCGGCCCTGTCCAGAGCGGGGCGGCGACGTCCGATCCTTCAAGCAGGGGGTTGAAGTCTCCGGACGAACGTCTTCGTCGGGTCGGGGCGGCCCGAAAGGCCGCTCGTGCGGTCGGGCGCGACGCTCGATCAGCGCCTGGCCGACGGCGACATCGGCGAAGCCGGCGCGGCACAGCCTCGCGCCTGCCCAAAGCCCTTGAGGAACGAACGCCGCACCGTGCCGGCAGCGATGGCCGCAGCCACCTCCTTCGAGTAGCGCTCGGCACCGGTGAGTCGGCGCACCCAGCGCCGAAACGGCACCACGCCTTCGGCGCTGGCGCGCACGGTGTCGGCCGTCGTCGAGCCGATCAGCTCCGCGCCCCGTTCCAGAAGCCCTGGGTCGGCCGCAGGGGCCGGCGCATCGAGGTCGGTCCCCAGAGCCGAATCCAGCGCCTTCACCTGCGCGACCAGCGCATCGCACGACGTATCGGCCGGCGTCGCATAAGGCGCTCGCAGGGCATCGAGCAGGACTTGCGGAATCGGTGCGTTCACCAGGTTCAGATCCGACAGCGGAGTGGTCGCCGCAGTCGCAATCTGCGCGCCGGTGCGCGCGGCGGGGTCTCCGGGATCCGCCGTGGGTGTCGTGCAGGCCGCCAGCAGTGCAACGGCGGCGAAGAAGGAGGCTGTCGGGGCTTTCATGGACAAGCAGCATATCGACGTGCCTCGACTTGCCGACTGCGCGCCGTCATCCAGCCGTGTGGAGTCCGGGTCCGAACGGCGTCAATGCGCTCGGTACCATGGATGGCACTGAGTTCTTGCATGCCACGCCGGCTGCGGGCCGGAGTGCAAGCTGCCCGAGGCCCGGGATGGAATGAGCGCGCTGCCCCTGAAACGCACCGTCGTCGCCGTTGCCGTGCTGGCAATCGCCGGCTGCGCCAACCGCGCAGCAGACATCGTGCCGCGGCACGAGGATGCGGCGCTCTTTGCCGATCGCGATTGCGCGCAGCTCTTCGAAGAGTCCGATCGCGTGCAGCTGCGCGCGGCCGACGTGGCCTATGCAGTCGATGCGCGGGTGGGCAACAACATGGTCGCGCTGTCGCTGGGGGTGACGGTCTTCTGGCCGGCCCTGCTTGCGATGCGCAGCGACGGGCCCGAGGCAGACGAACTCGCCCAGCTCAAGGGCCGCCACGAGGCGTTGCAGCGTGCCGCGCAGCGCCGCGGCTGTGGCGAGCCGCCGGCGGCAATGCGTGCGGACCGGGCCGCGGAACTGCCGCTCGCCGTGGGCGAGCGCCTGGTGTACCGGCAGCGCAGTCACGCCAACGCGGCACCGCGCGAACTCGGGCTGCGCGTGTCCGGGCTGCGGCGGGATCGGATCGACTTCACCGCCGATCTCGCCGGCGAACCCTTGCCGGGCATCTGGCGACAAGATCTGGCCGGCAATCCGCAGCGAGCCGGCCGCCCCCCGCTGCTGGCCTGGCAACGCCTGCTGCAGCCTGATCTCCAACTCGGCCAGGTGCTGATGGGCGAGTTGCATCCGGCTGACGACCAGGGCCCGCCGGCGCATCTGCGGGGCCAGGTCGTGGCGCAAGGGCCGCAGTCGATCGCCGGACGCCGCTTCGACGTCGCGGTGATCGAGCTCTTCGGCGATGCGCCGCTCGGCGAAAACGGCAGCACGCGACTGAGCGGCGTGATGGCCGTAGACCGCCGCAGCGGTGTGTTGCTGCGGCTGGAAATCGAATGCGCCAACCCCGCCTTCGCAGTCCATCGCCGCCTCGTGCGCGTCGACTCCGCGGCGCCTTGAGCGCCGTCAGCTGCGCCTTTACGCTGCTTTACCACCGCGGCATGCCCGGGCAACCTCGGCAGCGGACGATGCCGAACATCGACATCTCCCCACTCCGAGAGAACATCATGAAGTTCACGACACGTCTGATTCCCTCGCCTGCGACGCGGCTTCTGGCCGCGGCCTGGATCTTGGCGCTGGCCGGCATGGCCACCACGCTCGCTCAGGCGCAGCCGACGATGCCGCACCGCGGCGCTGCGATGTCCGGCCCGATGGGTGGCGCGGGGATGGGCACGTTCGGCGGCCACCGGTTCGAGCGCCTGCTCGATAGCGTGGGTGCCAGCGCCGACCAGAAGAGCCGCATCCGCGACATCATGAGCAAGGCGGCCGATGAGCAGCGCGCGCAGCGCGGGTCCAGCCGCAGTCTGCACGAACAGGCGATGTCACTGTTCACGCAGCCCACCGTCGACGCCCAGGCGGCCGAGGCACTGCGCCAGCAGATGATGCAGCGGCACGATCAGTCCAGCCGGCGCTGGATGCAGGCCATGCTCGACGCCAGCGCCGTGCTCACGCCCGATCAGCGCGGCAAGCTCGCCGAACGCATGAAACAACGTCGCGAGATGATGGAGCGCCACCAGCGCGAACGCCGCGCGCTGGATGCGCCGAAGGGCTAAGCTTGACGCTGCTGCCGCGCCCCGCAGGCCCTGTCGGCCCGGCGGGGCGCCTGTGCGTTGTGGAATCCGTGCCGATGACACCCAGACTGCTGCTGATCGACGACGACGCGCGCCTCACCGGCATGCTGGGGGACTATCTGCGCAGCAACGGGTTCGAGGTCGACACCGCGCCCACGCTGGCGTCAGGTCGCGACCGTCTGCGACAGGCCGCCTACGACGCGCTGCTGCTCGACCTGATGCTGCCCGACGGCGACGGCCTCGACCTGACGCGCGAGCTGCGCGCCGATGCCAGGCACCGTCGCCTGCCGCTGCTGATGTTGACGGCCCGCGGTGAACCGCCCGATCGCATCGTGGGTCTGGAAATCGGCGCCGACGACTACCTGCCCAAGCCGTTCGAGCCGCGCGAGCTGCTGGCGCGGGTGAAAGCGCTGTTGCGGCGGGCCAGTGCACCGGCCGGCGACGACGAGGTCATGCGTTTCGGGCGGCTCGAGATCGATCTCGGCTCGCGGCAGGCGCGCATCGACGGCAAAGCCTGCGAGCTCACCGGCCATCAGTTCGATCTCCTGGTGGTGCTGGCACAGGGCGCCGGGCGGGTGTTGTCGCGCGACCAGATCATGGACGGGCTGAAGGGGCATCCGCTGGAGGCCTTCGACCGCAGCATCGATGTGCACGTTTCGCGAATTCGCGCGGCCATCGAAGACGATCCCAAGTCGCCCAAGCGGCTGCTCACCGTGCGCGGTGTGGGCTACGTATTCGCCCGCAAGCAGGACGCCGACGCTTGAAGAGTGCGACGGGCAGCGATTTGGCGCTCACCTCGGCGCACCTCGCGCGGAGGGGCTTTTCGTGAGGTCGCTGTACTTGCGCATCTGGCTCACGGTGGTGGCCGTGCTCGCCGCCTTCGCGCTGGTGTCGGGCTGGCTGGTGCAGCGCCATCTCGAGCAGGAGCGCGTGCGGCTCGAAGGCGCGCAGTCCGAGCGGCTGGCGGCGTGGGCCGAGCTGGTGCAGCGCTCGCTGCCCGAGGCCGACGCGCCGGTGGCCGAACAGGCCGCAGCGCTGCGCGACTGGTCGCAACGCCTGCGCCTGCCGATGGCGCTCGACGACGCCAGCGGCCAGCGCATCGTGACCTCCGACGCCTACGCGCGCCGTGAGGCCGATACGGGCCGCCGCGGTTTCGCGGTGAAGCTCGACGACGGCCGCACGCTATGGGTGATCCGGCCCGGACTGCGCGGTCTGCGTGCGCCGGACGGACCGCCGCCGCGGGAGCCCGGCATGGGGCCCCCGCCGCGCGAGGTCGGCTTCGGGGCCGGCCCGCGCGAACTCGACATGGTGCGGCCGCCCCGGCCGGCACCCGCTGCCGCCGGCACGCCCTGGCTTCTTCTGCCGCCGGGCTCGCCCGGCTGGGGGCTGGTGCTGCTGCTGGCCGTGCTGTTCGTTGCCGTGGCGCTCGGCGCCTATCCGGTGGTGCGGCGGCTCACGCGACGGCTCGAATCGCTCAAGCGCGGCGTCGAGACCTTCGGCGGCGGCGCGCTCGCGCATCGTGTCGATGCCACGGGCCGCGACGAGGTGGCTGCGCTGGCGGGCAGTTTCAACCGCGCGGCCGAGCGCATCGAATCGCTGGTGCAATCGCACCAGAGTCTGCTCGCCAACGCCAGCCACGAGCTGCGCTCGCCGCTCACCCGGTTGAAGATGGCGGTGTCGATGGTCGAGCAGGCCGAGCCTGGCCAGCGTGCGGCATTGCGCCGAGAAATCGAGGTCAACATCGCCGAACTCGATGCGCTGGTCGACGAGGTGCTGCTTGCCAGCCGGCTCGACGCCGGCGCGGTCGGCGAGCGACGCGACAACGTCGATCTGCTCGCCGTGGCCGCGGAGGAGGCGGCGCGCGTCGATGCGGTCGCGGCAGGCCGCTCGTGCGTCGTGCGGGGCGACGAGAAGCTCCTGCGGCGCGCGCTGCGCAACCTGCTGGAGAACGCGCGGCGCTACGGCGCCGGCGACATCGAGACCCTGGTCGATCGCAATGCGCGCGGCGAGATCGACGTGAGCGTGTGCGATCGCGGCCCTGGCGTGCCGGAGGCGTTTCGCGAGCGCATCTTCGAGCCGTTCTTCCGGCTGCCGGGGCATGCCGAGCGCGAAGGCGGCGTCGGCCTGGGCCTCAGCCTGGTCAGGCAGATCGCGCAGAGGCATGGCGGCCGGGTGCGGTGCGAGGCCCGTGCCGGCGGTGGCAGCTGCTTCGTGATCACGCTGCCGGCGTGAGCGCCCGGGAGGCAGCGCGGCGCTGGCGCAGCATCCATGCGAGAAAGCCGCCGAGCACCAGCCCGGCCAGCAGCAGGCCCGCCGTGGCGGCAAGCCAGAAGCCCGGTGCTCCCATCGGCGGACCGATGAGTCCGAAAGCAAGCGCGTAGCCGCCGCCCAGACCCACGCCCCACATCGAGACTGCGAAGACGAGGAACGACACCACCGTGATGCGCCAGGCGCGCAACACGAACTGCGCCACCGTCTGCAGCGCGTCGCCGATGTGGAACACGGCCACCCAGGTCAGCAGGGGCAGCGCGGCAGCGGCAATGGCGGCGTCGTTGGTGTAGAGGGACACGATGCCGTGTCGTGCAGCGAACACGAGCGCGCCCAGCACCACCGCCAGAAGCAGCGCGAACTGCATGCCGCGCCATCCGATACGCACCGCGGAGGCGATGTCGTTGGCGCCGATGCGCTGTGCCACCAGCGTCGACGCGGCGTTCGACAGGGCCAGTGGCAGCATGAACATCATCGACACCAGGTTGGCCGCCACCTGATGCCCGGCGACCGCGGTCGTGCCCAGCCGTGCGATGAAGATCGCCATGAACGCGAAACCGGTGACCTCGATCAGGATCGTGAGCCCCATCGGCACGCCCAGTCGCAGCAGCGCCCGCAGCGACGCGCGGTGCGGCGCGGCCAGACCATGGCCGTGAATCGCGAAGCGCGCGTAGAAGGGATCGCGCCGCAGTACCAGCCAGGCCAGGGCGAGTTGCGACCACATCGCGACCATCGTCGCGATACCACAGCCGGTGACGCCCAATGCTGGCAGCCCGACGCTGGGCATGCCGAACACCAGCGCCGTCGACAGTGGGATCTTCAATGCGAGCCCTGCGAGTTGCAGCAGCATCACGGCCTTCGGCCGCGACACGGCGGTGTTGAAGCCGCGGTACACGGTGAACAGCAGTGCGGCCGGCAGCGAGAAGGCCAGCGCCAGCAGATAGCCGCCGATCTTGTCGGACACCTCCGGCGTCGTGTTCGAGATGGCCAGGAACGGTTGCGGGAACACCAGCACGGTGCAGCCGATGACCGACAGACCGAGTGCGAGCCAGACGCTCTGGTGCATCTGGTGGCCGGCCTCGGCCAACCGTTTCGCACCGAAGAGCTGACCCACGATAGGGCTGATTGCCAGCACCACGCCCATCAGACCGATGAACACCGTGATGTAGATCGATGCGCCGACGGCAAACGCCGCCATGTCGGTCGCGGCATAACGACCGACGAGCAGCGTGTCGACGGTCGAGAACCCGAGCACCGCGAGCTGCCCGACCAGCACGGGCCAGGCCAGCTCGGCAATCCGCCGCGCGTCGGCGGCTAGGCCGGCGTCGCTCATTCAGAGGCCGTCGCTCCGGCCGCGCTCCGGCGTGAGCGCTTTGAAGCGGCCATGCGCGCGCATCAGGCAGCCTACGCGCTTCGCGCTTCGGTCCGTGAGCGCTTTGGAGCGGCCATGCGCGCTCATGCAGCCTGCTGTTCGCCCGGCGCAGGGGCCTTCGGATGGTCGATCCCGGTGGCGTGTCTCGCGCGCTCGGCGTATCGGTTGAAGCGCCAGGCCGTGGCCTGCAGCGTGATGCGGCGCCACACGGCACGTTTCTCGCCGGGGCTGAAGCGCGGCCAGTGCTGCACTTCGACTTCGGTGCGCCCGCATCCCTTGCACACTGCGTCGCCCTGCGCGGTGCTGCAGATTGCGATGCACGGTGCATCGGGCGTCGTGGCATACCAGCGCAGCCATGCCGCCCTCGCCGCCGGCGGCAGCGCGCTCTCGTCGGCCTCGGTGCTGCGGTCGTACACCAGCAGGCCGTACACCTCAGCCAGGGCACGCACCTCGGCGCAGGCAGAGATGCCGTCGACCGACGGCGAGCGCTCGCGCCACCAGTTGATGGCGCTCTCGATGTCGGTGATATGGATGCCGGCCATGCTCGGAAGCGGGCGGCAAGGATAACCGGTCCGGCGGCCGGCGCTGTCGGTAAGAAGCGCCCGCCTGTACCGACTCCCTCTGCGCGATTCGCCACAAGGAGGGCACCATGCAGATTCCCGTTCGTCGCGTGCTGGCCGGCGCAGTGCTCGCCAGCGTTACGTCGATCGCACTCGGCGACGATGCGTGCCGCGTCGAGTCGGCGCCGGTGGCGCCGCGCGTGATCGAGCTCTATACCTCGGAGGGCTGCAACTCCTGCCCGCCGGCCGACCACTGGCTGTCGCAGCTTCGCGGCCGCAGCGACGTGCTGGCAGTCGCGTTCCATGTCGACTACTGGGACCGCCTGGGTTGGCGCGACCGGTTCGCCGACGCGCGTTTCACCGATCGCCAGTCGCAGACGCAGGCGCACAGCGGTGTGCGGTTCAGCTACACCCCGCAGGTCATCGTCGACGGCCTCGACTGGCGACGCTGGCCCGATCTGCCGACGGCGCAATCCCGGCCGTCGCCCGTGCGGCTCACGCTGTGGCGCCGGGGCGAGCGCGTGCACTGGCGCGTCGAGCCGTTGGCCGATGCGCCGCAGCGCCTGGCGCTGTGGTGGGCGGTGCTCGAAGACGGGCATCGCAGCGATGTGAAGGCCGGCGAGAACGTGGGTGTCGTGCTGCACCACGACCATGTGGTGCGACGGTATGGCACCGAGCCCGTCTGGTCCGGCCCGCACACACAAGCCTTCGATGCGCCGGTGGTCGGCGAAGGCGGGCGCCGCACGCGCACGGTGGTCGTCGTCACCGATGCCCGGAACGGGCGGCCGGTGCAGGCCGCGGCGATCGGCTGCTCTGCCTGAACCCGCCCGCGCGAGCTACGCGGCCTTGATCAGATCGCTGGCCTTTTCGGCGATCATGATCGTCGGTGCGTTCGTGTTGCCGCTGACGATGCGCGGCATCACCGAGGCATCGACCACCCGCAGGCCGCGCATGCCGTGCACGCGCAGTTGCGCATCGACCACGTCGTCGGCGCCGGGGCCCATGCGGCAGGTACCCACCGGGTGGTAGATGGTGTCGGCGCGTTCTCGCACGAAGTGTTCGATCTGCTCGTCGGTCTGCGCCTGCGCCGAAGCGGCCAGTTCCCGCCCGCCCATCGACGCCAGCGCCGGCTGCTGCAGGATCTGCCGCATCAGCGTGAAGCCGCGCACGAGCCGCCGCAGGTCGTCGGGATCGCCGAAGAAGTTCGGGTCGATCAGTGGCGCGGCCTGCGGGTCGGCGCTCTCGAGGGTCACGCGGCCGCGGCTTCTGGGCTGCAACAGGCACACATGGCAGGAGTAGCCGTGCCCGAGCACCGTCTTGCGTCCGTGGTCGACGAGCTTGCCGATCACGAAGTGCAACTGTAGATCAGGCACGGATTGCTCGGCACTGCTGCGAATGAAACCTCCGGCCTCGGCGAAGTTGGTCGTCAGCATGCCGCGGCGGTGTCGGCGCCACTCGAAGATGCCACGCAGCGCATGCCAAGCGCCGGCGAGCGACAGGCCGAACAAGTCCTTCAAGTGCGGTGCATCGACCACCTGCACCACGTCCGGGTGGTCGTGCAGATGCTGGCCCACGCCGGGCAGGTCTTGGATCACGGGAATGCCATGCCGCTGCAGCTCGGCGCCGGCGCCGATGCCCGAAAGCATCAGCAATTGCGGTGATTGCAGTGCGCCCGCGCTGAGCAACACCTCGCGGCGCACGTCGATGCGCCGCAGTGCGCCACCCATGCGCAGCTCGGCGCCGGTGGCGCGACGTTCGCCGTCGAACACGACGCGCGTGACCTGCGCGTCGGTGAACACCTGCAGGTTCGGCCGGCCCAGCGCCGGCGCGAGATAGGCCTTGGCCGCACTGCAACGCTCGCCGTTGCGATGGGTCACCTGGTACATGCCCACGCCTTCCTGCGTGTCGGCGTTGAAGTCGCGGTTCAGAGACTGGCCCGCCTGTCGTGCCGCCTCGATGAACAATGGGCCGAACCGGCTTGGGCTGCGCAGGTCCATCACATTCAGCGGCCCGCCACTGCCATGGAAGGCGTCGGCACCGCGTTCGTTGTGCTCGGCGCGCTTGAAGTAGGGCAACACCTCGGCGAAGCTCCAGCCGGGATTGCCCTGTGCGGCCCAGTGGTCGTAGTCCTCGCGCTGGCCGCGGATGTACACCATTGCGTTGATCGAGCTCGAGCCGCCCAGCACCTTGCCGCGCGGCTGATAGCCGCGGCGGCCATTCAAGCCCGGCTGCGGCACGGTGTTGAAGGCCCAGTTGTAGCGTGTGGTCTGGGCCAGCAGCGCGAGCCCGGCTGGGCAATGGATCAATGCACTGCGGTCGGGCGGGCCTGCCTCGACCAGTGCGACGCGTACCGCCGGGTTCTCGCTCAGGCGCGCGGCGAGCACGCAACCGGCCGATCCGGCGCCGATGACGAGGTAGTCGAAAGTTCCGATCGACACATGCATTCCGTGCCCACTGACTGCACACGGCTTCCGATAACGAGATGCGGGTCATCTTATCGGTGGCCCGCATGGCGAATTTGGAGTTTGGCCTCTACAGTCGGCCGCTTTGACGTCGACGCAGGAGACCGGCATGCAACTCGCATTGAGCATGCGCAAGCATTGGCTGACGCTCGTGATGGCCTTGATGCCCTGGGCCGCGATGGCGCAGTATCCGAGCAAGCCGATCACGATGATCGTTCCTTTCCCGCCGGGCGGAGTGGCCGACACCGTCGCGCGGCCGGTGGCGGAGGCTCTCTCGCGTGAACTCAAGCAGCCGGTCGTGATCGAGAACAAGGCCGGCGCCGGCGGCGGCGTCGGCATGGGACTGGCCGCGAGGGCGGCACCCGACGGCTACACGGTGCTGCTGGCGCTGTCGTCGATCTCGATCCTGCCGGAGGCTGACAAGCTGTTCGGTCGCAAGCCGGCATTCACACTGGATCAGCTCAAGCCGATCGCCCGCTTCACCGCCGACCCGACGGTGCTCGTCGTGCGCTCCGATGCGCCGTGGAAGACCTTCGCCGAATTCGTGGCCGATGCCGGGCGCAGGCCCGGCGCCTACAACTACGGCAGTTCCGGCAACTACGGCACCATGCATGTGCCAATGGAGATGCTCAAGGCGACAGCCGGGTTCCGCATGGTCCACATTCCCTACACCGGCGCCGGCCCGGCGGTGGTGGCCTTGCTCGGCGGTCAGGTCGATGCCGTGGCCAGTGGTCCGTCCACGGTGGCGCAGCATGTCAAGAGCGGCAGGTTGCGCGCGCTCGCGCATTGGGGTGACAAGCCGCTGCTGTCGTTGCCCGAGGTGCCGAGCCTCACCAGCTTGGGTGCGCCGGTGAAGTTCGCACAATGGTCGGGGCTGTTCGTGCCGGCGGGTGCGAGCGCCGAGGTGCTGCAGCGCCTGCGCGCGGCCGCGCGTGCGGCTGCCGCCGATGCACAGGTGCAGCAGGTGATCCGCACCGCAGGCAGTCCGGTGGAATACCTCGATGCGCCGGAGTTCCAGATCTACTGGGATGCCGACGCAGCGGTCATGGCCGATGTCGTCAAGCGCATCGGCAAGGTCGAGTGAGTCGACGCGCTGGACCCGCTGACTATCGGCCCCGCACGCGATAGGGCGGGGCTGCGGTCGACGTGCCGATCTGCAGCTGGTCGATCACGGCTTGCACATCGTCGATGCTGCGCACCAGTTGCTCGAGGGCGGGCTTGTGCGCCGGATCGTCGACGCAACCCTTGAGCCATACCCAGCGGCGCTGGCCCTCGACCCAGACGCTGGACCGCGTGAACCGGCCGTCGACTCGAATGGCCTTGACCACGCGCGGCACGATCTCACGGTCGTACAGATAGGCATTCGGCAGCCGGCAGCGGCCCGACTGGTAGCAGCTGGTGCCGCGTTCGGCGCGCTGGTGCGCCTCGGCGCGCATCTGCTCTTCGGTGAGCAGCGGCGGCTCGGGCTCCGGACAATCCGGCAGTCCGTGTGTCGCATGCTCGAACGGATCGTCGAATCCGTTGCGTCGTTCGTCGGCCGTCGTCTGCACGCAGGCTGCCGCGATCGCGATCGCGCAGACGACGCGGGACGCTCGTGGGGTGGTCATGCGTCGCGGGGATGCGGTGACGGCTGCATGTACGATGCCCGGTCGGACCGAACGACACAACCCGGAGGCATACCGTACATGAACAGGTCGATGCAGCGCATCTCGTGGCTTTCGGTGCTCTCGCTGGCCGGTTGCGGCTATTTTGGCGGCGCCAGCAGTCAGGCCCCGGCGGCAATCACGGCGTCGGGTGCGGGACATCCGATGTCGTTCTTCGTCACGAGCACAGGCTCCGGCAAGGGTGGCGACCTCGGTGGGCTGGCGGGGGCCGACCGGCATTGCCAAAGCCTCGCCGCGGCCGTGGGCGCCGGGCATCGCACCTGGCGCGCCTATCTGAGCGCCAGCGCCGAGGGCAACGCGGCGGCAGTGAACGCCCGCGACCGCATCGGCGTCGGCCCCTGGCGCAATGCCAATGGCGACGTGATCGCGCGCGATGTCGACCATCTGCACGGCCAGAACGGGCTCACCAAGCAGACGGCGCTGACCGAACGCGGCCTGATGGTGCTCGGCCGCGGCGACACGCCGAACATGCACGACATCCTGACCGGCTCGTCACCGGAGGGCCGGTTGGTGAGCGGCAGCGGCGACACCACTTGCGGCAACTGGACCAAGAGTGGCGAGGGCTCCGCCATCGTCGGCCACCACGACCGCATCGGCCTGCGTGACGACGCGCCGTCGAAGTCGTGGAACTCGTCGCATGGGTCGCGTGGTTGCAGCCTCGATGCGCTCAAGAGCACCGGCGGCAACGGCTACTTCTACTGTTTTGCAGTCAACTGAGGCTATCTGGCAGCGCCGGCCGGTGCATTGGGTTGCCCGGGCGCCACAATGTCCGGGCGCAGCGCGTGGATTCCGGGTACATTAGCCGCACAGAACTACGCGAGACCGTTTTCGCAAGGTCTTCTCGCTCCCCACCACCCGTCCAGGCGCCGTCAGGCGCGACGGGTCGGCCTGTTGGTACGAGTCCCCGGTTTGACGTTTCTTGAGTGTTTCTGTCCGCTGCGTGGATTCACGCGCGGCGGTGGTCAGTTCTTTCATCCACAGACTCACGAGGAAATGCATCCATGAGCGACTCCAACACCCAGACCGGCACCGTCAAGTGGTTCGACGACGGCAAGGGCTACGGCTTCATCACCCCCGCCGGCGGCGGCAAGGACCTGTTCGCACACCACAGCGAGATCCGCAACGGTGGCGGCTTCCGCAGCCTGCAGGAAAACCAGCGCGTCGAGTTCGAGGTCAAGCAGGGCCCCAAGGGCCTGCAGGCGGCCAACATTCGCGCCATCTGATCGACGCACTGCGGCCCTGCGCCGCACTGCCCGATGAAACGCCGCCTTCGGGCGGCGTTTTGCTTGTGGTCGTCAGCCCGCGCTCAACGCGACGCGTCGCCTTGCGTCGTCGGCGGCGGAGCGGGATTTTCGGCGGGCTGGGGTGCCACGTCGTCGACGCGGTGTTGCTTGCGTTGGCGCTTTTCTTCGGCCTTGCGCTTCTTGGCCAGCTCGCGCTGGCGCTTCTCGTAGGCGTAGTTCGGTGTGGCCAAGGGGTGGCTCTCCTACAGTGATCGACTTCCCTGCAGGACACCGCGAGGCGCCCCGGAACCACAGGATACGGCAAGCCGCATGGCGGCAGACGGCGCGGGGAGTAACGAATGCCGACAAATCCATGCCCCGCTCGCCAGCCGGGTTGGGATTGCGCGCCGGGATGGGTGTCCGGCATGCTTGCGGCTGCCTTGTCGGGGAGTGGCTCGATGGAACAGATCATGGTGGGTACGTCTCGTGCCGTGGCGATTCGGGCGAGCCTCTTTGCTGCGGCACTCGTCCTGATGGCCGGGCTGTCACGGGCCGCGGACACCCCGGCGGTGGAACCGGCTGCCGACAAGCTGTCGCAAGCGCGTTCCCATATCCAGGCCAAGCGGTGGTCGGCAGCGATCGAGGAACTCAAGAGAGTCAACGCCAGCGCCAGCGCCGACTGGAACAACCTCATGGGCTACAGCTTGCGCAAGCAGGCGACGCCCGACCTCGACGGTGCCGAGCGCTTCTACAACGAGGCCTTGCGCATCGACCCCCGGCACCGTGGCGCGCTCGAGTACTCGGGCGAGCTCTATCTGATGAAGGGTGATCTGGCGCGCGCCGAGCAGCGCTTGGCGGCGCTCGACAAGGCCTGCACCTTCGGCTGCGAGGAGTACACCGACCTCAAGAATGCCGTGGCGCGTTTCAAGGCCGCCGGCAACAAGTTCGTCGCCGCACCG
>JAEUPI010000068.1 GCA_016790175.1 Burkholderiaceae bacterium
CTCAGCGGCTGCGCCGCAGCGCGAGCCCGAGCAGCCACAGCGCACCGAACGCAGCGGCGCCGAGCGCCAGCCACGCCTGCGGCGGCAGGCTGGCCGACAGTGCCGTGGTCGTCGGCGGCAGCGGCACCGACACGCTGATCAGCCCGGCCGGCTTGCCGCTCACGTAGCCGAAGCCGCCACCACCGCTGAACTGCGCGTTGGTGCGCATGAACTCGGGCGCGCCCTCGGCCTTGTCGTGGCAACGCAGACAGCTCGCTTGGGCAACCACCGATCGCGCGTAGAACAGCTGGCCCTGGCTCACCTTCCAGTACTCGCGCGTGGGGTCGGCCACGCCATGCTTGAACGCGCCCTTGCCGGGTGCACCCGCAGCCTCGGTGGCGGCGCCGATCGCATCGAGCGCCTCGCGTTCGAACGCGGTCGGCTCGTTGTTCTTGTTGAGCACCGTGCGCGCCGTCATGCGATAGCGTGCCTTGCTGCCCGAGGCGGTGATCACGTCGGCCACTTCGCGCTGGATCAGCGCCGGGTTCTTCCAGTGGTAGGCCTCCACGCGGTCCATCGCGGCGCGCTCGGCCAGCGCACTCTCGACGCGCGCGCCCTGCAGCACGCCGTGGTCGCCGTCGTTCGGCGCGTATACCGAGCGCGTGAGAAAGCTGCCCGGGATCGCCGCATTGGCGCCGACGGTGCGCACATGCACGCCGCCGTACTGCGAGGCCCATCGGCCCACGTTCTCGGCCATGTCGGCCACCGTGCGGCCTTCGCTCACGGTCTGTGTCAGCACCAGCGATTCGCCGAGCCACCAGCCGCCTGCGCCCAGGCCGCCGGCCAACATCACGGTGGGCAGCAGCATCGCGAGGCCACCCCCGCGCTTCGGACCGGATCCCTTCTGTGTCGTCATGGTCGTTCCCCTTCTGCGTCGATCGGTCAAGTTCGGGCCACGCGATCCGCGCAGCCCTTGCCTGCCCTTACGCAAGCGGCGCCACTGTGGACGAAGGCGCGCCGCAGCGGAACCCGGGGCCTGTGCACGAGTTCACCTTAAGAAAGCATCAGCGTGTAGGACGGCCGACCGACCGTGACCAATGTCAAGCACCGCCGCGCCGCTGCGTGGCTGTCCGGCCGCACAGCCGTGCGCCGGCGCGCGTGACATGCTGCCGCTGCTCAGCTCGGTCGTGGCTGAGGCACGGCCGCAGGGCTCGTCATGCGTGCCAGCAGTTCGATCGGCGAATAGGGCTTGCCGAGATAGTCGTCGGCGCCCGCGGCGAGACAGGTCTCGCGATCGCCCGGCCCGGTGTGCGCGGTGACGGCGATCACGCGGGTGCGCGGCCAGCCCTGTGCCACCTCGGCCTCGCGCAGCGCCGCCAACACGGCCAGCCCGTTCACGCCGGGTAGTTGCCAGTCGAGCAGCACGACGTCGAACGGGCGCTTGCGCACCCAGCGCAACGCGAGGTTGCCGTCGCCGGCCAGCGTGACCTCATGGTTGGCGTGCGCAGCCAGTGTGTCCAACACGAACCGCTGGTTGGGCACGTCGTCTTCGATCAGCAGCACCTGCAGCGCCTGCGACGAGGTCACCGACGGCATCGGCTCGTTGGCCGCCTGTGCACGCGACGTGCTCGCGACGCCGGGTCCGGACGCGGCGGGTTCGGCGCCGCCTTCGGCCGCCGGCAGCGGCAGCTCGAACCAGAAGGTCGAGCCTTTGCCGGGACGCGAACTGGCGTCGATGCGGCCGCCCATGGCCTGGCACAGCTGACGTGCGATCGCCAGCCCGAGGCCGGCACCGCCGAATCGCCGGGTCGGTGCGCTGTCGGCCTGGCGAAACGCCTCGTACAGATGCGGCATGAACTCCGGCGGCACGCCGATGCCCGTGTCGCTGACCGAGAAGCGCACATAGCCCGCCGACGGCGTGACGCGCACGATCACGCTGCCGCGCTCGGTGAACTTCACCGCATTGCTCAGCAGGTTCGTGAGCACCTGCCGCACGTGGACCAGGTCGCCGAGCACGGTGTCGGGCAGCGAGTCGTCCACATGCATCGACAGCGACAGCTCGCGCGCCGTGGCCACGTCGCGATACTGTTCCACCGTCGCGCGCACCGCGTCGCGCAGCCGGAACGGCTGCTGCACCGGCCGCAGCTTGCCGGCGTCGATGTGCGTCAGGTCGAGCACGTCGTTGACGATCTCCACCAGGTCGCGGCCGGAGGCGCGGATCTGCGAAACGAAGCGCTGCTGTCGCTCGTCGAGCCGCGTGTTGGCCAGCAGCTCGGCCATGCCGAGCACGGCGTTCAGCGGCGTGCGCAGTTCATGGCTCATCACCGCCAGGAACTGCGATTTCGCCCGGCTCGCCTGCTCGGCGCCGTCCTTCGCGGCGAGCAGGTCCTGCTCGCGCTGCGCGACCGTCTGCACCAGGCCGTTGAATCCCTCGCGCAGGATCCCGATTTCGTCGTCGCCGCGCGAGGCCAGCCGCACGCTGTAGTCCTGCTCGCCACGACGGATGCCGTCCATCGTCCGCACGATGCGCGTCAGCGGACGCACCACCATCTGTTGCAGGCCCAGGGCCAGAACGCCGAGCACGAGCGCCATCACGCCGATTCCGACGGCCCCGATGCGCAGCACCAGCGTGTTGCGTTCGGCCAGCACCGCCTCGCGCGAGAAGCCCACGACCACCCTGGCCACGGCGACACCCTGGTCGCTGTGCGCCGGCGCGACGGCCAGGTGGGTCGCGCCGTCCGGTGCGATCAACGGTTGCGCTTCGAGATCCAGCTGCCCGACCGGCGGCAACGCCGGCGCCGGCCCGGTCAACGCCCCGCTGCGAAACAGGATCTGGCCGCTCGGATCGACCACCAGCGCGTACGACAGCTGGCCGTGACGTCTCACGGCCTCCTCGCACTGCTCGTCGAAGCCTTGCAGTTCCTGCAGCGAAATGCCCAGCGCGAGGATGCGCTCGAGCTGGATCGCGAGGGCATCGGCGATCGCCTCGGCGCGCGACATCTGCGCCGTGACCTGGCGCTCGACGAAGAAGTAGGCCGCGACCGCGGCGGTGGCGATCACCGCCGCGAGCACGGCCGCGCCCGAAGCGAGCACGACCTTGCCGCGCAGTCCGATGCGCCAGGGCCACAGGCTCATTGGGCCACCCTCCGCGCAAAGCGCTCCGGGATTCGCGCTTGGGAGCGGCCCGGCGCGCTCACAGCGTCGCGTCCCAGGCGAACTGACGCACCACCTCGCTGGCCAGCAGCTGGGTCGAGCGCACGCCGATGCCGAGCTGCCGCGCGCGGGCCAGGTTGATGGCGGGACGCCCGTGGCTCGTAGGCCGCACCGGCAGGCTGGCCGGCGAACGGCCGTCGCGCAGGATCGCCGAGGCCAGCCGGCCCGCGGCCAGGCCCTGCTCGTGCTCCGACACCGTCACCGACAGCAGCGTGCCGTGGTGCACGCGGTCGATCCAGAAACTGATGTCGGGCAGGCGCGTATGCTGCACGACCCAGCGCGCGAGATCGGGGTACGGCACGGCCGTGCCATCGGCTCGGGGCAGCGCAAAGACACCGAGGCCGATCCAGGCATCCACCTGCGACGGCAACTCACTCAACACGCGCTGAAAGCTCGCATAGTCGTGCGGCCGCTCCACGCGCAGCAGTGCCATGGTCGGCACGGCAGTCAACTGGCGCCGCACACGCCCGATGACCGCATCCCAGTAGGCCGACGGATCCGACACCATCGCCAGGCGCCGCGCGCCCGGCACCACCGCCCGCAGCAGACGCAGCGACTCGGCCACGTGTTCGCGCTCGAGCACGCCGGTGACGTTCGGTGCGCCTTCGAGGCCGTGTTCGAGCATCGTGCGGTTCACGCCGCTGAAGACGATCGGCATTCGGCTGCCGGCATAGGGCACGGCCACCTCGGCCACGGCGTCGTCGTCGCTGAGGTACAGCAGATCGGGCCGGAACGCTTCGACGGCCTCACGCGCCAGACGGCCGCGCGCCGCCTTCTCGGCGGGGCTGCGGTGGCGCTTCACGTCCATCTGGAAGACCTGCCACTGTGCCTGCGGCATGTCCAGCCCCTGGCGAAACCCGGCGAGCTGTCCGTCGGTCCAGCGCCAGGGCGACTCGAAGCTCATCACGCGCAGCAGGCGGGGCGCGTCGGCCGCTCGCACGGCGGGCAGCGCAGGTGCCAGCGCCCATGCGCCGCCATGCCGCAGGGCGGCACGTCGTGTCCAGCCGCCAACCGACCCCACGGGCCTCCGCCCGCGCCGGTGCTGCATGCCCAAGCGCCCCCCTCCGGGATCCCGACACACATAACCATCGGCAGACCGGCCCCGGCCTGCCCGCGGGCGATTATCGGCGCCGGCCCGGACCCCACCCACCCGGATCAGCCCGGGTTTGCGCGTAGGCAAGACCCGAGAAATCGACGCCGGAGCACGCGGGTATCCTCGCGCCATGTACGCAGCGCATTTCGGCCTCAAGCGCGAGCCCTTCTCGATCGCGCCGGACCCGCGCTATCTGTTCATGAGCGAGCACCACCGCGAGGCGCTCGCTCACCTGCTGTACGGCGTGCGCGGTGGCGGCGGCTTCGTGCTGCTGACCGGCGAGATCGGTGCCGGCAAGACCACGGTGTGCCGCTGCTTTCTCGAGCAGGTGCCCAAGCAGTGCAATGTCGCCTACATCTTCAATCCGAAGCTCACCGCCATCGAGCTGCTGAAGTCGGTGTGCGACGAGTTCCACATCCCTGTCGGCCGCACCGGAACCTCGGGGGCCACGGTCAAGGATTTCCTCGACCCGTTGAACGACTTCCTGTTGCGGGCACACGGCGCCGGGCAGAACAACGTACTGATCATCGACGAGGCACAGAACCTGTCGCCCGACGTGCTGGAACAGCTGCGCCTGCTGACCAACCTGGAGACCAACGAGCGCAAGCTGCTGCAGATCATCCTGATCGGGCAGCCCGAACTGCGCGACATGCTCGCGCGAAACGACCTCGAGCAGCTGGCGCAGCGCGTGACCGCGCGCTTTCACCTGGAGCCGCTGAACGAGAACGAGACGGCTCACTACATCAAGCACCGGCTGTCGGTGGCGGGCATGAGCGGTCTGATCCCGTTCGACCGCGAGGCGCGCAAGCGCATCCACGAGATCACGCGCGGCATTCCGCGACGCATCAATCTGTTGTGCGACCGTGCGCTGCTCGGTGCCTACGCCAACGGCCGCGATCGTGTCGACAAGAGCATCGTCGACCGGGCGGCCCGCGAGGTGTTCGACGGTCGCGGCGGCGCC
>JAEUPI010000089.1 GCA_016790175.1 Burkholderiaceae bacterium
GCGACCAACGTGCTGCGTTCGGGGCACCGGGCGGCGGCCGTCCTGACGCTGGCCTTCGATGCGCTGAAGGGCTATGTGCCGGTGTGGCTCGCGCTGCTGCTGGCGCCGCGTTTCGGCTTCGGCGAATGGACCATCGGCTTCGTGGGCCTCGCGGCCTTCGTCGGCCACCTGTGGCCGGTGTTCTTCCGTTTCGAGGGCGGCAAGGGTGTGGCCACGGCGGCCGGCGTGCTGATGGCCTTCAACCCCTGGCTGGGGCTCGCCACGCTGGCCACCTGGGCGATCATGGCCGTGTTCTTCCGCTATTCGTCGCTGGCCTCGATCACGGCAGCGCTGTTCGCGCCGTTCTATCAGCTGCTGATCTGGGAACCATCGCCGCTTGCCTTCGCGATCGCGGTGATGAGCCTGCTGCTGGTGTGGCGCCACAGCGGCAACATCCGCAAGCTGCTGGCGGGCACCGAGAGCAAGCTCGGGCAGAAGACGCCGCCGGTGGCCGTTGCGCCGGTGGCGCATCACGGCCATGGCCACGGCCACCATCCTCATCATCATCACAAGAAGGGACACCACTGATCATGGTCCAGCGTTTCGATGTCGGCGCGCGCATGAGCGAGATGGCCGTGCACAACGGCGTGTGCTACCTGGCAGGCCAGGTCGCCGTGGGTGGCGCGAAAGACATCGCCGGCCAGACCCGCGAGGTGCTCGCCGCGGTGGACGCGCTGCTCGCGCGGGCCGGCACCGACAAGTCGAAGATCCTGCGGGCACAGATCTTCCTCGCCGACATCGGCGACTTCGCGGGCATGAACGCGGTGTGGGATCAGTGGGTCGTCCCCGGCCACACGCCGCCGCGCGCCACCGTGCAGGCCGCGCTGGCCAAGCCGGAGTGGAAGGTCGAGATCGTCGTCACCGCGGCGCTGTAGGTCGGTCCGCCGTCATTCCGCCATCACCAGGCCCAGCCGGGCCGGATCGCCCCGACCCAGGCGTACCACCTGAGGCGCGTCGGTGGTGAGGTCGATCACCGTGGTCGGCGCTGCCGGGCAGGCGCCGGCGTCGACCACGCCTTGCAGCACGTGCTCGAAGCGCGCGCGGATGTCATGCGCGTCGTTCAGCGGTTCGTGCTCGCCTGGCGGGATCAGCGTGGTGGCCAGCAATGGCTGGCCCATCGCCTCGAGCAGCGCCTGCGTGACGCGATGTGCCGGCACGCGCAACCCGATCGTGCGGCGCGACGGGTGCGACAGGCGCCGCGGCACCTCCTTGGTCGCCGCCAGGATGAAGGTGTACGGCCCCGGCGTGCCGTGCTTCAGCAATCGGTACTGCCGGTCGTCGACACGCGCGTAGCTGGCGAGTTCGGAGAGATCGCGGCACAGCAGCGTGAGGTGATGCTTGTCGTCGACCTGGCGGATGCGGCGCAGCGCCTGGGCGGCGTCCTTGTCGTCGAGATGGCACACGAGCGCGTAGCTCGAGTCGGTGGGCACGGCGCACACGCCGCCGCCGTGCAGGATCTGCGCCGCCTGCTTCAGCAGTCGCGGCTGGGGGTTGTCGGGGTGGACCTCGAAGTACTGCGACACGGCGGCTCGACGGGCGTGCGCGCGCGGCTCAGGCGCGTTGCACGCGATGCTCCAGCGCGTGCCACACCGGCGTCAGCGTCGAAGGCAGTTCGGGCAGGGCGCCGAGCTCGACGCGGCTTTCGCCGGGACCATGGAAATCGCTGCCGCGCGAGGCGAGCAGGCCGTACTCCTGCGCCGCTTGCGCATAACGCTCGCCCTCGGCGCCCGAGTGACTGCCGGTGAGCACCTCGACCGCGAGGCCGCCATGGCCCTTGAATTCCGAGAACAGCGCGAACTCTTCGTTGGGACCGAACTTGTAGCGCGCCGGATGCGCGATCACCGCCATGCCGCCGGCACCGACGATCCAGCGCACCGCATCGCCGAGCGCGGCCCAGCGGTGCGGCACGTAACCCGGCTTGCCTTCGGTGAGGTAGCGGCGGAACACCTCGTTCACGCTGTCGCACCGGCCGGTGGCCACCAGCCAGCGCGCGAAATGCGTGCGCGAAATCAGCCCGGGGTTGCCGGCGAAGTCGAGCGCGCCGTCGAATGCGCCTTCGATGCCGACCTGCTCGAGCCCGGCGGCCATTTCGCGCGCGCGTTGCTCGCGGCCGCCGCGTGTGCGCGCCAGGCCGTCATTGAGCGCGGCGTTGTCCGCATCGACTCCGAGGCCGACGATGTGAACCGTCTTGCCGAGGAAGCTGACCGAGATCTCCACGCCGCTCAGGTAGCCGATCCCCTGTGCCAACGCGGCCGCTGCGGCGCGGGCCTGGCCGCCGAGTTCGTCGTGATCGGTCAGCGACCACAGCTGCACACCCTGCGCGCCGGCGCGCGCGGCGAGGTCTTCAGGGCTCAGCGTGCCGTCGGAGACAGTCGAA
>JAEUPI010000116.1 GCA_016790175.1 Burkholderiaceae bacterium
AGCTCGGCTTGATGCCCGACTTCTTGAAGGCCTCAAGCACCTTCAAGCGTTTGGCGTTTTTCTTGACCTTGGCTTCAGAGCCGGTCAGGTCGCCGCGCAGCTTCTCGATCTCGATGTCGAGGTCGATCTCCTCCAGCAGCTTCTTGACGCCCTCGGCGCCCATCAGCGCGACGAACTCGTCGCCGAACTCGGTGCGCTTCGCGTCGTAGTCGTCCTCGGTCATGATGCTGAACTTCTTCAGCGGGGTCATGCCCGGGTCCACCACCACGTAGGCCTCGAAGTACAACACGCGCTCGATGTCGCGCAGCGTCATGTCGAGCACCAGGCCCAGGCGCGACGGCAGCGACTTCAGGAACCAGATGTGCGCGCAGGGCGCGGCCAGGTCGATGTGACCCATGCGGTCGCGCCGCACCTTGGTCTGCGTGACCTCGACGCCGCACTTTCGCAGATGACGCCGCGGTGCTTCAGGCGCTTGTACTTGCCGCACAGGCACTCGTAGTCCTTGATCGGGCCGAAGATCTTGGCGCAGAACAGGCCGTCGCGCTCCGGCTTGAAGGTGCGGTAGTTGATCGTCTCGGGCTTCTTCACCTCGCCGAACGACCAGGAACGGATCTTCTCCGGCGAGGCGATGCCGATCTTGATGGCATCGAAGTGCTCGTCGGGGGTGAACTGACGGAAGAGGTCCAGCAAACCTTTCATGTGTTTCTCCTGTTCCTTCCCTTTGATCAGCCGCGTTCGAGTTCGATGTCGATGCCCAACGAGCGGATCTCCTTGACCAGCACGTTGAACGACTCCGGCATGCCGGCGTCGATCGCGTGCTCGCCCTTGACGATGTTCTCGTACACCTTGGTACGGCCGTTCACGTCGTCGGATTTCACCGTCAGCATCTCCTGCAGCACGTAGCTCGCGCCATAGGCCTCGAGCGCCCAGACTTCCATCTCGCCGAAGCGCTGGCCGCCGAACTGCGCCTTGCCGCCCAGCGGCTGCTGCGTGACCAGGCTGTATGGGCCGGTGGAGCGTGCGTGCATCTTGTCGTCGACCAGGTGGTGCAGCTTCAGCACGTGCATGTAGCCCACCGTGACCGGCCGCTCGAACGCCTCGCCATTGCGGCCGTCGAACAGCGTCGCCTGTGTGCGCGTGGCATTGAGCCCCTTGCGCTGCGCCACGTCCTCCGGGAAGGCCAGGTGCAGCATCGAGCGGATCTCGTGCTCCGACGCGCCGTCGAACACCGGCGTCGCGAACGGCACGCCGGTGGCCAGGTTGCCGGCCATTTCGATCACCTCGGCGTCGCCGAGCCGATCGATCGTTTCGCCCTTGCCGCCCGAGCGGTTGTAGAGCTGATCGAGGAACTGCCGCAGCTCGGCCACGCGAGCCTCGCCCTGCAGCATGTCGCCGATGCGATGCCCGATGCCCTTGGCCGCCCAGCCGAGGTGCACTTCCAGCACCTGGCCGACGTTCATCCGCGACGGCACGCCCAGCGGGTTGAGCACGATGTCCATCGGCGTGCCGTCGGACATGTAAGGCATGTCCTCGACCGGCACGATCTTGGAGACCACGCCCTTGTTGCCGTGGCGCCCGGCCATCTTGTCGCCGGGCTGCAGGCGGCGCTTGACGGCGAGGTAGACCTTCACCATCTTCAGCACACCGGCGGGCAGCTCGTCACCCTGCGTCAGCTTCTTGCGTTTCTCCTCGAAGGCGATGTCGAAGCTGTGGCGTGTCTGCTCGAGCGAGTTCTTGATGCTCTCGAGCTGATTGGCCAGGTCTTCGTCGGCCGGGCGGATGTCGAACCAGTGGTACTTCTCGACCGTCGCGAGGTAGTCCTTGGTGATTGGCGTGCCCTTGACGATCCGCTGCGGGCCGCCGTTGGCCAGCTTGCCGACCAGCAGCTTCTCGATGCGGTCGAAGGCATCGGCCTCCACGATGCGCAGCTGGTCGTTCAGGTCGAGGCGGAAGCGCTTCAACTCGTCGTCGATGATCTGCTGGGCGCGCTTGTCGCGCTGAATGCCTTCGCGGGTGAACACCTGCACGTCGATCACGGTGCCGTTGGTGCCCTGCTCGACGCGCAGCGAGGTGTCCTTCACGTCGCTCGCCTTCTCGCCGAAGATCGCGCGCAGCAGCTTCTCTTCCGGCGTCAGCGTGGTCTCGCCCTTGGGCGTGACCTTGCCCACCAGCACGTCGCCCGGGTTGACCTCGGCGCCGATGTAGACGATGCCGGACTCGTCAAGCCGCGCGAGCTGCTGCTCGCTCAGGTTCGGGATGTCGCGCGTGATTTCCTCGGCGCCGAGCTTAGTGTCGCGCGCCATCACCACCAGCTCCTCGATGTGGATCGAGGTGTAGCGGTCGTCGGCGACCACGCGTTCACTGATGAGGATGGAATCCTCGAAGTTGTAGCCGTTCCAGGGCATGAACGCGACCAGCATGTTCTGGCCGAGCGCCAGTTCGCCGAGGTCGGTCGAGGCGCCGTCGGCCACCACGTCGCCGGCAGCCACCTGATCGCCGCGCTTGACGATCGGACGCTGGTGGATGTTGGTGTTCTGGTTGCTGCGCTGGTACTTGATCAGGTTGTAGATGTCGACGCCGACCTCGCCGGCCACCGTCTCCGCGTCGTTCACGCGGATCACGATGCGGTTGGTGTCGACATAGTCGACCACGCCGCCGCGACGCGCCGTCACCACCGTGCCGGAGTCGACCGCGGCCACACGCTCGATGCCGGTGCCGACGAAGGCCTTCTCCGGGCGCAGCACAGGCACGGCCTGACGCTGCATGTTGGCGCCCATCAGCGCGCGGTTGGCGTCGTCGTGCTCGAGGAAGGGCACCAGCGAGGCGGCCACCGACACGATCTGCGCCGGCGCCACGTCCATGTATTGCACACGCTCGGGCGAGGTCAGCACCGATTCGCCCTTCTCGCGCGCCGAAACCAGCTCGTCGGTGAGCTTGCCGGCGTCGTCGAGCGCGGCGTTGGCCTGCGCGATCACGTACTTGCCTTCCTCGATGGCGCTCAGGTAGTCGATCTGGTCGGTCACCTTGCCGCCCGTGACGCGGCGATACGGGGTTTCGAGGAAGCCGTATTCGTTGAGCTGCGCATACAAGGCCAGCGAATTGATCAGGCCGATGTTCGGGCCTTCCGGCGTCTCGATCGGGCACACACGACCATAGTGCGTCGGGTGCACGTCGCGCACCTCGAAGCCGGCGCGCTCGCGTGTCAGACCGCCCGGGCCCAGGGCCGACACGCGTCGCTTGTGCGTGATCTCCGACAGCGGGTTGGTCTGGTCCATGAACTGGCTGAGCTGGCTCGCTCCGAAGAACTCCTTGAGCGCCGCTGAGATCGGCTTGGAGTTGATCAGGTCGTGCGGCATCAGCGGCTCGGCCTCGGCCTGGCCCAGGCGCTCCTTGACCGCCTTCTCGATGCGGGCCAGGCCCGAGCGGTACTGGTTCTCGGCCAGCTCGCCGACGCAGCGCACGCGGCGGTTGCCGAGGTGGTCGATGTCGTCGACCTCGCCGCGCCCGTTGCGCAGCTCGACGAGGATCTTGACGACGTCGAGGATGTCCTCGTTCGACAGCGTCATCGCGCCTTCGGGCGTTTCACGACCGACACGCGCGTTGAACTTCATGCGGCCCACGCGCGACAGATCGTACGTGTCCGGGTTGTAGAACAGGCGGGCGAACAGGGCCTGCACCGCGTCCTCGGTCGGCGGCTCGCCGGGGCGCATCATGCGGTAGATGGCCACGCGCGCGGCGAGTTCGTCGGCGGTCTCGTCCAGGCCCAGCGTCTGGCTGATGTACGCGCCCTGGTCGAGCTCGTTGGTGTACAGGCAGTGCAGTTCCTTCAGATTCGCCGCCCGCAACTTCTTCAGCAGGCTCTCGGTCAGCTCGTCGTTGGCCTTGGCCACGATCTCGCCCGACTCCGGGTCGACCATGTTGCGTGCGACGATGCGGCCGACGAGAAAGTCCTCCGGCACGGTGATGTACTGCGTGCCCGTCTGCTCGAGCTGACGCAGATGCCGCACGGTGATGCGCTTGTCCTTCTCGACGATAACGTTGCCTTGGCGGTCGGTGATGTCGAAGCGGGCGATCTCGCCGCGCAGGCGATCGGCCACGAACTCCATCTGCGCACCGGTGTCCATCAACCGGAAGCTGTCGGTCACGAAGAAGTGCGCCAGGATCTGCTCCGGCGACAGGCCGATGGCCTTGAGCAGGATCGTCACCGGCATCTTGCGGCGGCGGTCGACGCGGAAGTACAGGATGTCCTTCGGGTCGAACTCGAAGTCCAGCCACGAGCCGCGATACGGAATGATGCGCGCCGAGAACAGCAGCTTGCCCGAGCTGTGGGTCTTGCCCTTGTCGTGCTCGAAGAACACGCCCGGCGAGCGGTGCAGCTGGCTGACGATCACGCGCTCGGTGCCGTTGACGATGAACGAGCCGTAGTCGGTCATCAGGGGCACCTCGCCCATGTAGACCTCCTGCTCCTTGATCTCCTTGACGACCTTCTGCGGATGGCTCTCGCGGTCGTAGATGATCATCTGCAGCTTGGCGCGCACGGCGGCGGCGTAGGTCAGGCCGCGTTGCTGGCACTCGCGCACGTCGAACGGCGGCTTGGCGATGTTGTATTCGATGAACTTCATCTCGACCATGCTGTTGTGCGACACGATCGGGAAGGCCGAGATGAAGGCCGCCTGCAGGCCTTCGGGTTTGCGCTGCTGAGGCGCCACGTCTTTCTGCAGGAAGGCCACGTAGGCCTCGCGCTGCATGGTCAGCAGATAGGGCACGTTGAGCACACTCGCGCGCTTGCCGAAACTCTTGCGGATGCGCTTGCGCTCGGTGTAGCTGTAGGAAGAAGCTTGCGCCATTGATCACTCCGGTTCGACCGCGTGCACCCTGGGCCGAGAGGTGCGCGCCGGCCGGCGACTGGCGACTTGGGGTCTTGCACCCGAAGCTTGGTGGCTGGCCACTACCAGCCGCTGGCGGACAACCCCCGGCATTGCACCTGGGGCCCGACCAAACCGGTTCTCTGCAGTCGGATCAGAGAACACTTGCAAGTGCCGCCCGTGCGGCGCTTGCAGGTGCCCTCTGCGGCGCGCGGGCGCCGCAGCGAGCCACCGTGGCTTTACTTCATTTCCGCCTTGGCGCCGGCCTCGACCAGCTTCTTCACGGCGGCTTCGGCGTCGGCCTTGGGAATGGCTTCCTTCACGGGCTTCGGCGCACCGTCGACCAGGTCCTTGGCTTCCTTCAGGCCCAGGCCGGTGAGTTCGCGCACCGCCTTGATGACCGACACCTTGTTGGCACCGGCTTCCAGCAGCATCACGCTGAATTCGGTCTTCTCTTCGACCGCCGCGGCCGCGCCGCCGCCACCGCCGCCACCGGCCGCCGGCGCGGCCATCGCCGCGGCGGACACGCCGAACTTCTCCTCGATGGCCTTGACCAGGTCATTGAGCTCCATCACCGACATGCTGTCCATCGCGGACAGGAATGCGTCTTTGTCGAATGCCATTTGAATTACCTCGAAAACGTTGAATGGGGTTGAACAGTTCGTCTGGATGCTGGTGACCGATCAGGCCGTGGCTGCGCCCTTCTTCTCGGCCAGCGCGGCGAGCACGCCCGCCAGGCGCTGGATCGGCGACTTCAGCAAGCCGGCCACCTGCGCAATCAGCACCTCGCGCGACGGAATCGCGGCCAGTGCCTTCACGCCGTTGGCATCGAGGGCCTTGCCCGCATAGGCACCGCCCTTGACGATCAGCTTGTCGTTGCCCTTGGCGAAGTCGGCGATGACCTTCGCCGCGGCGACTGCATCCTCGGAAAAGCCGTAGATCAGCGGGCCGACCATGGCCCCCGACGCCACTTCGAACGACGTGCCGGTGACGGCACGGCGGGCGAGCGTGTTCTTCAGCACGTGAAGATACACGCCGCGCTCGCGCGCCTGCTTGCGCAGGGCGTTCAAGTGTTCGACGGTGAGGCCACGATACTCGGCCAGCGCCAGGGTCTGGGCGCGAGCGACCTGTGCGCTCACGTCCTTCACCACGGCTGCCTTCTCGTTGCGATTGAGACTCAAGGTCTGCTCCTCACAATTCGCGCCTTCGTGCCCCTTTGCGGGACTCTGTCGGCGCACCCGGTTGTCAGCGACCTTGCCTGTCTGAAACCCGTTGTCGTTCGATCGTCATCGAGGACCCCAATGTTTCTTCGGGCGGGACCGCCATCTGCGCTGGCCGATCCGGGGCTCGCGCCCCGGCGTCGATTAAGGAGCCGTCAGGCTCCGCCAGCGGTCTTGGATGGCCTGCCGGTGCCTCGAGGGGCGCCGGCAGCCCACCAAACGCTTCTCCTTACGCGGCGAGCGACGTCGTATCGACGCGCACACCCACACCCATGGTTGACGACACCGCCACCTTGCGCAGGTACACACCCTTGCTGGAAGCGGGCTTGGCTTTGTTCAGCGCGTCGAGCAGCGCGCTCAGGTTGCCGCGCAGCTTGTCGGCGTCGAACGAGCGGCGGCCGATCGTGGCGTGCACGATGCCGGCCTTGTCGACGCGGAACTGCACCTGGCCGGCCTTGGCGTTCTTCACCGCGGTGGCCACGTCGGGCGTGACAGTGCCGACCTTGGGGTTCGGCATCAGGCCGCGCGGGCCCAGGATCTGGCCCAGCGTGCCGACCACGCGCATCGTGTCGGGCGATGCGATCACCACGTCGAAATTCAGGTTGCCGGCCTTCACCTGGGCAGCAAGATCGTCCATGCCGACCACGTCGGCACCGGCCGCCTTGGCTTCCTCGGCCTTTGCGCCTTGGGCGAACACCGCCACGCGCTTGGTCTTGCCGGTGCCGTTGGGCATGACCACGGCGCCGCGCACCACCTGGTCGGACTTCTTCGCATCGATACCGAGCTGCACCGCAACGTCGATCGACTCGTCAAACTTGGCCGTGGCGCACTCCTTGACGATCGCCAGCGCGTTGTCGATCGGATAGAGCTTGTTGCTGTCGACCTTGCCTTGCAGGGCCTTCGCCTTCTTGGTCAATGTGGTCATGTCAGACGCCCTCCACCACGACGCCCATCGAGCGCGCAGAACCGGCGATGGTCTTCACCGCGGCGTCGAGGTCGGCAGCGGTAAGGTCCTTCATCTTCATCTTGGCGATCTCTTCGAGCTGGGCCCGGGTGATCTTGCCGACCTTGTCGGAATTGGGCTTGCCCGAGCCCTTGTCGAGCTTGATGGCCTTCTTGATCAGCACCGTCGCCGGCGGCGTCTTGATCAGGAAGGTGAACGACTTGTCGGCGAACGCGGTGATCACCACCGGCAGCATCAGGCCCGGCTCGACACCCTGGGTCTGCGCGTTGAACGCCTTGCAGAACTCCATGATGTTCAGGCCGCGCTGGCCGAGCGCCGGACCGACCGGCGGCGACGGGTTGGCCTTGCCGGCCGGGATCTGCAGCTTGATGAAGCCGACGATCTTCTTTGCCACGAAGGGCTCCTTATCGAGTTCGAACGCGTCGGGCGCTCAGCGCCTTCGGCTCCTCGTTACTGACCCGAAAGACAAACGACCACCGGCGCCGGGTCGGCACGCCCGTGGCGAAACAACTAGACCTTCTCGACCTGCGAGAAATCGAGCTCCACGCCGGTGGCACGCCCGAAGATCGTGACCGACACCTTGACCTTGCTCTTCTCGTAGTTCACTTCCTCGACCGCACCATTGAAATCGGTGAACGGGCCTTCCTTCACGCGCACCAGTTCGCCCACCTGCCACTCCACCTTGGGCTTGGGCTTGTCGATGCCTTCCTGCATCTGGTTGACGATCTTCATCACCTCGGCCTCGGAGATCGGCGCGGGCCGATTGCGAGCGCCGCCGACGAAGCCGGTCACCTTGCTGGTGTGCTTCACCAGGTGCCAGGTGTCGTCGTCGAGCAGCATCTCCACCAACACATAGCCGGGGAAGAAGCGCCGCTGCGTGACGGCCTTCTTGCCGCCCTTGAGTTCCACCACCTCTTCGGTGGGCACCAGGATGCGGCCGAACTTGGCCTGCATGCCGGAGCGCTCGATGCGCTCCTTCAGGTTGCGCTCGACCGCCTTCTCCATGCCGGAGTAGGCATGCACCACGTACCAGCGCAAGCCCGATGCGCCGGCAGCTGCAGCGTCGGCAGCGGTATCGGCGGCGGGTGCGACTTCGGGTTCGCTCATCTTGGATTCCTCAGCGCTTCCAGCCCAGGATCAGGTCGTACAACACCCACTCGAGCGTCTTGTCGGTCAGCCACAGGAACAGCGCCATCACCACCACAAAGGCAAAGACATAGCCGGTCATCTGCATGGCCTCCTTGCGGGTGGGCCAGACCACCTTCTGCACCTCGCGCCAGGAGTCGCGGCCGAAGGCGATCAGCTGCCGGCCGGGTTCGGAGGCGAAGAACGCGCCCACCGCGGCGGCCAGCAACACCAGCAGCGCGCCCACGCGCATCCACAGGTCCTTCTGCGCCAGCAGGTAGAACGCGGCGATGCCGCCGACGACCAGCAGCGCCGCTGCGGCCAGCTTGGCCTTGTCGGCGGGCGAGGTGACGGTTTCGACTTGCGCGGGTGAGGACATGACGCTTGGCTGTGGCCGCTGCCAGGCGGCCGGATTCAGGTGGCAGGGGCAGAGGGAATCGAACCCCCAACCTTCGGTTTTGGAGACCGACGCTCTGCCAATTGAGCTATACCCCTACTGCAAACCTCACTCGATGACTTTGGCCACGACGCCGGAGCCCACGGTGCGGCCGCCCTCGCGGATGGCAAAGCGCAGGCCCTCTTCCATGGCGATCGGGGCGATCAGCTTGACCGTGATCGTCACGTTGTCCCCGGGCATCACCATCTCCT
>JAEUPI010000127.1 GCA_016790175.1 Burkholderiaceae bacterium
TGATGGCCGGCGGCATACCGGTGGCCATCGCGATGGCCGGTGCCTCGCTGATCTACATCCTCATCAGCGGCAACCTGCCGCCGTTCGCGGTGATCCACCGCATGATCGGCGGCATCGACAGCTTTCCGCTGCTTGCGGTGCCGTTCTTCATCCTGGCCGGCAACCTGATGAACAACGCCGGCATCACGAATCGCATCTACAACTTCGCGCTCGCGCTGGTGGGCTGGTTGAAGGGCGGTCTCGGCCACGTGAACGTGGTCGGCTCGGTGATCTTCGCCGGCATGAGCGGCACCGCGATCGCCGATGCGGCGGGCCTGGGCACCATCGAGATCAAGGCGATGAAGGACCATGGCTACTCCGGCGAGTTCGCCGTCGGCGTCACCGCGGCGAGCGCGACGCTGGGGCCGATCATTCCGCCGAGCCTGCCGTTCGTGATCTACGCGATGATGGCCAACGTGTCGGTCGGTGCGCTGTTCCTCGCCGGGTTGCTGCCGGGCGTGTTGATGGCCGTGCTGATGATGATCACGGTGGCCTGGTTCGCCCACAAGAACAAGTGGGGCGGCGACATCAAGTTCTCGGGCACGCGTTTCGGCAAGGCGCTGATCGAGATGGCCGTCGTCGCCGGCTGGCCGACGGCGGTGTACTACCTCGTACAAGCCGGTGCCCAGCCGCAATTCACCGTTGCCGTGGCGCTGGTGATCCTGTTCGCGGCCGACCGCTATTTCAAATGGCAGGCGGTGCTGCCGATCATGACGCCGGTGCTGCTGATCGGCGGCATGACGACGGGCCTGTTCACGCCCACCGAGGGGGCCATCGCAGCCAGCATCTGGGCGATGGCGCTGGGCCTGTTCTGGTACCGCACGATGAGCTGGAAGCTGTTCGTGAAGATCAGCCTCGACACCGTGGAAACCACGGCGACGGTGATGTTCATCGTGGCCGCGGCATCGATCTTCGGCTGGATGCTCACCGCCACCGGCGTGACCAGCGCGATCGCGCAATGGGTGCTCGCGTTCACGAAGGACCCGTGGATGTTCCTGCTGCTGGCGAACCTGCTGATGCTGTTCGTAGGCTGCTTTCTCGAGCCGACTGCAGCGATCACGATCTTGGTGCCCATCCTGCTGCCCATTGCGCGACAGCTCGGCGTGGACCCGGTGCACTTCGGCCTGGTGATGGTGCTGAATCTGATGATCGGCCTGCTGCACCCGCCGATGGGCATGGTGCTGTTCGTGCTGGCGCGTGTGGCCAAGCTCAGCGTCGAACGCACGACGATGGCGATCCTGCCGTGGCTGATTCCGCTGCTCGGCAGCCTGATCGTGCTCACCTACGTGCCGGCGATCGGGCTGTGGTTGCCGCGGATGATGGGGCTGTAGGTGAGCCGCATCGCGGCCGTCGAGATCCTGCAGGTCGACCTGCCGCCGCCTGTGCCGCGCAGCGACGCGATCCAGGCGTTCGTGACGCAGGAGACGCCGATCGTGCGCCTGACGATGGACGACGGCTCCGGCGGCACGGGCTACAGCTACACCATCGGCACCGGCGGATCGTCGGTGGTGGCGCTGCTGAAGGACCATCTCGCGCCCCGGCTGATCGGGCGCGACCCGTCGCACATCGAAGCGATCTGGCGCGACCTGATGTTCGCCACGCATGCCACCACCGTGGGTGCGATCACCAGTCTGGCGCTGGCGGCGATCGACACCGCGCTGTGGGACTGGCGCTGCCGTCGTGACGGCCAGCCGCTGTGGCGCGCGGCCGGCGGCGCGAAACAGCGCATTCCGGTCTACACCACCGAAGGCGGCTGGCTCCACTTGTCGCCCGATGCGCTGGTGCGCGAGACGCTCGCTGCGCAGCAGGCGGGATTCAAGGGGGCGAAGATCAAGGTCGGCAAGCCGCACCTCAGCGAGGATCTCGCGCGACTGCGCGCAGTGCGCGACGCGGTGGGCGACGGTTTCGAGATCATGGTCGACGCCAACCAGTGCTTCACCCTCAGCGAGGCCCTGCGCCGGGCGCCGCGTTATGCCGATCTGGGCATCGCCTGGTTCGAGGAGCCGCTGCCGGCCGACGACATCACGGGCCACGCACGATTGGCCGCCGCGAGCGAGGTGCCGATCGCGGTGGGCGAGTCGCTGTACTCGATTGCGCAGTTCGCAGCCTATGTGCAGCAGGGTGCCTGCTCCATCGTGCAGGTCGACGTTGCGCGCATCGGCGGCATCACGCCCTGGCTGAAGGTCGCACACATGGCCGAGGCCTTCAACCTGGCCGTGTGCCCGCACTTCCTGATGGAACTGCACGTGTCGCTCACCGCCGCCGCGCCGAGCGCGGCCTGGGTCGAATACATTCCGCAGCTCGACGCGGTGGCGAGCAGCCGCATGGCGATCGAGGCGGGCCATGCCGTGGCGCCGGACCGTCCGGGCCTTGGCATCGAGTGGCGGCACGACGAACTGGAACGCCGCGCCTCGGCGCGGCATCGCCTCACGGCTTGACCACGAGAAGGACAAGGAGACGACCCACGATGAGCGAGCGACTCGCCGGCAAGACGGCCTTCCTCACCGCTGCGGCGCAGGGCATCGGGCGCGCCATCGCGCTGGCTTTTGCCCGAGAGGGCGCCAAGGTCATCGCCACCGACATCGACGAGCCGGGGCTCGCCAGCCTGGCGCGCGAATGCGGCTGTACGACCCGCCGGCTCGACGTGACCGATGGCTCGGCCATCGCCTCGCTGGCGCGCGAGATCGGCACGGTCCAGGTGCTCGTGAACGCGGCGGGCTACGTGCATGCAGGTACCGTGCTCGACTACACCGAGGCCGATTGGGATCTCGCCTTCGATCTGAATGCGCGTTCGATGGCTCGCACGATCCGCGCGTTCCTGCCCGGCATGCTGGGCGCGGGCGGCGGCTCGATCGTCAACGTGGCATCGGTGGCCGGCAGCGTGAAGGGCGTGCCGAACCGCTTCGTCTACGCGGCCAGCAAGGCGGCGGTGATTGGCCTGACCAAAGCGGTGGCGGCCGATTTCGTCACCCGCGGCATTCGCTGCAATGCGATCTGCCCCGGCACGGTGGATTCGCCGTCACTCGCGCAGCGCATCAAGGCCCAGGCCAAGGCCAGCGGCAAGACCGAGGCCGAGGTACGTGCGGCGTTCGTGGCGCGCCAGCCGATGGGTCGGCTGGGCACGGCCGACGAGATCGCGGCGCTGGCCGTGCACCTCGCCAGCGACGAAGCCGCCTTCACCACGGGAAGTGTCATGATTGCCGACGGCGGCATGGCGAACTGACACACTACGACTTCATGATCCGGGATCTTCTTCACAGGAGCTGACGATGAAACTGATGCGCTATGGCGCCAAGGGGGCCGAGAAGCCGGGCCTGATCGATGCGCAAGGCAAGGTGCGCTCGCTTGCCGGTGTGGTTGCCGACATCGACGCGGCCACGCTGTCGCCGACGGGTCTGGCCAAGCTGCGTGCCATCGACCCAAAGACCCTGCCGCTGGTGGACCAGCCGGGCCGAATCGCCGCGCCCTGGGCCTGGTGCGGCAAGTTTCTCTGTATCGGCCTGAACTATGCAGACCATGCTGCCGAAGCGGGCATGCCGCTGCCCAAGGAGCCGATCCTGTTCATGAAGCCGATCAGTGCACGCGTCGGCCCCGACGATGCGGTCGTGCTGCCGCAGGGGTCGGTCAAGGGCGACTGGGAGGTCGAGCTCGGCGTGGTGATCGGATCACGGGCGCGTTATGTCTCCGAGGCCGATGCGCTGAAGCACGTGGCCGGCTACTGCGTGGTCAACGACGTGTCGGAACGCGAGTTCCAGCTCGAGCGCGGCGGTCAGTGGGACAAGGGCAAGGGCTGCGACACCTTCGGCCCCGTGGGCCCGTGGCTCGTGACGAGTGACGAAATTCCCGATCCGCAGGCCCTGCCGATGTGGTGCGAGGTGAACGGCACGCGCATGCAGAATGGAAATACGCGTACGATGATATTTGGCGTGGCGAACCTGGTGAGCTATCTCAGCCGGTTCATGACGCTGGAGCCGGGGGACTTGATCGCGACGGGTACACCGCCCGGCGTGGGCATGGGCAAGAAGCCGCAACCGCAGTTCCTGAAGCCGGGCGACGTGATGCGCGTCGGCATCGAGGGGCTGGGGGTGCAGCAGCAGGCCGTGCACGCATGGAATCCGGAGTTGATCGACCGATAGCAATGCAAGGAGTCACACTGCGTGAAGACGCGAGCAGTCAAGATCTTCACGGGAGCCAACTTTCGAGTCCCAGAACACATCCAACGAATCGACTCGTATCACACCCACGGCTGGCAGCTGCGGTACGGAAAATCGAAGATGTTTTCCGACCACAGCAACGACGGCAGCGGCGCTCGGCAGGCGCTGCGGCTGGCGACCGCCGAGTTGAAGAAGCGCATTGCCAAGCTGGATGCGCCGTCGGGCCTGCGGCGCGGCATCGGCAGCAACAAGAGCAGCAACCTGCCGGTGGGCATCTCCGGGCCCATCGTTCGGCAACGGGCCGGGCGCAACACGCGAGACGCCAGCTTCGGCGTCTCGCTGCCGCGCTTCGGCCAGAAGCCGACCACGCGCAACGTGTACATCGCCACCGAGAACACCTACACGCTCGAGAAGTACAAGCGGGCGCTGGCGAAGGCGGTGGCCATGCGCAAGGCCGCGGAGAAGGCTTACCAGAGCGCCGCCACCAAGGCCAAGCGCGAGGCAGCCAAGAAGCTCAAGTAGCGACGGGAGCTGCCGCATGACGGCCGGCCGCACCGCCGAATCACCCGTCATCCGCATTCACCCGGCGGATGACGTGGTGATCGCGCGGCGTCAGCTGTTGGGCGGCACCGAGATCGTCAGCGAGGGGATCGTCGTGGCCGGGCTGGTGCCGCCGGGCCACAAGGTGGCCGTGCGCGCGATCCCGGCCGGCGCGCCGGTGCGCCGGTACAACCAGATCATCGGCACCGCCACGCAGCCCATCGCACCGGGCCAGCATGTGCACACGCATAACCTCGCGTTCAGTGTGTTCGAGCGGGCCCACGACGTCGGTACCGACCTGCGGCCGACGGCCTATGTGGCGGAGCCGGCCACGTTCCAGGGCATCGTGCGTGACGACCCGTTGCGCGCGGGCCGTGTGGCCACTCGCAACTACATCGGCGTGCTCACCAGTGTGAACTGCTCGGCCACCGCGGCGCGAGCGATCGCCGACCATTTTCGGCGCGACATCCGGCCGGAGGTGCTTGCCGCCTATCCGAACGTCGACGGCGTGGTCGCATTGACGCACGGAGCCGGTTGCGCCACCGACAGCGAGGGCGAGGAGCTGCAGGTGCTGCGCCGCACGCTCGGCGGCTATGCGCGACATCCGAACTTTGCCGCCGTGCTCGTGGTCGGCCTAGGCTGCGAGACCAACCAGATCCAGGGCCTGATGGCGCAGGAGGGCCTGCGCTCCGGTGCTCGGTTGCATGCGTTTTCGATCCAGGACACCGGTGGCACCGCGAAGACGGTGGCGCGCGGCGTCGAGATCATTCAGGGTCTGCTGCCGGAGGCCAATCGGGTGCAGCGTGTGCCGGTGCCGGCCAGGCATCTCACCGTGGGCCTGCAGTGCGGCGGCAGCGACGGCTACTCCGGCATCAGCGCCAACCCGGCGCTGGGCGCCGCCGTGGATCGGCTGGTGCGCCATGGCGGCGCGGCGATCCTCTCGGAGACGCCAGAGATCTATGGCGGCGAGCACCTGCTGACGCGCCGCGCGGTCTCGCAGGCGGTGGCCGACAAGCTGATCGCGCGCATCCGCTGGTGGGAGCAGTACACCGCGCGCAACCGCATGTCGATGGACAACAACCCCTCGGCCGGCAACAAGGCCGGCGGGCTCACGACCATTCTCGAGAAGAGTCTGGGTGCAATCGCCAAGAGCGGCACCACGAACCTGGTCGACGTCGTCGAGTTCGCCGAGGCGGTGACCGCGCGCGGCCTGGTCTACATGGATACACCGGGCTACGACCCGGTGTCGGCCACGGGCCAGGTGGCCGGCGGCGCGAACCTGATCTGCTTCACCACCGGCCGCGGCTCGGCCTACGGCTGCGCGCCGAGCCCGTCGCTGAAGCTCTCGACCAACACCGCGTTGTGGAACAGGCAGCAGGAAGACATCGACATCGACTGCGGCGGCATCATCGAGGCCGGCGAAACGATCGACGAGGTCGGCGAGCGCATCTTCCGCCTGATGCTGGCGACCGCCTCGGGCCAGAAGACCAAGAGCGAGCTCCACGGCTACGGCCAGAACGAGTTCGTGCCCTGGCAGCTCGGCGCGGTGATGT
>JAEUPI010000153.1 GCA_016790175.1 Burkholderiaceae bacterium
CCGCCCCTCGGGCCATTCGTCGGCCACCTCCGCCGCAACGTCCAGCCCCGTGGCTCCCGGCATCTGCACGTCGAGAAAGATCACTTCGGGCAGTTCCCGAAGCGCGATTTCCGCCGCCGCCGGACCGTCTTCGGGCATGCCGATGACCTGCAGCTCGGGCCACAGCCGAGCCAGCTCGCGGCGCAGCGCGCGCGCCAGCAGGGGTTCGTCTTCGGCGATGAGGGCCCTGGGATTCACGGCTGTCTGGCGGCCTTCGGGCGCGTCTGACGGGTCAGGCCACGCTCGGAATGAACACCCGCGCCCGGGTGCCGCGCGGGGCGTTCGGCGATAGATCCAGTCGGCCACGCGGGCCATACTCGGCGCGCAGCCGCTCGCGCACGTGCGCCAGTCCGTAGCCCCGCCCCGCTGGTGGTGGCGGACTCCCCGCCTCGCCGGCGAGCGTCGACTCGAGACCCCGACCGGTGTCGGTCACGGTGACGACCAGATCGCCGCCGCTCAGTTCGGCGCCCACGCGAATGCTGGCCGGGCCCACCTGCGACGCGATGCCGTGCTGGACGGCGTTTTCGACGAGCGGCTGCAGCAGCATGGGCGGCAAGGTCCGACCGCGGAGATCGTCGGGCAGTTCCATGGACCAGGTGAGCCGCTCGCCCATTCGAACCGACATCAGCGACAGATAGGCCCGGATCAGCGTGAACTCCGCCTCCAGGCTCGTCCGCTCCACGCGCGTGGCGGCGAGGGTCTGCCTCAGGAAGGCGATCAATGAATCGATCATCGATCGCGCCGCTACCGGATCCTCGTCGACCAGCTCGCGCAGATTGGCCAGGGTGTTGAACAGCATGTGCGGCTCCAGCTGAGCACGCAGGAGCCGCAGCTCTCCCTCGGCTGCCAAGCGCTGCGCTTCGACGCGCGCCAGGCTCTCGGCGCGGATGCGCTCGCGCCCCCAGAGAATCAGGCCGACCAACGACGTCGCCAACGCGGTCGCGATCCAGGGTCCGAAGCCCGGCACTTCGGACAGATAGAGTCTCGGCTCGCTGCCTCGGACCCACGCGGACATGGACATGCCCGCGTAGTAACCCACCGGCGCGGCCACCAGCAAGTTCACCACCAGTCCCGCCGCGTCGGGCAGCCGCGTCAACCACGGCAAGCGGCCGATGAGCAATGCGGCCGACGTGATGCACAACCCCACCAGTTGCGAGCTCAGCAGGATCGAGCCGAACTGGGCGGGCTCCGGCCAGAACAGCCACAGCAGCAACGCCACGACCGTGTTGATCAGGATGACCCAGCCGTACAACCACGCGGGCGGCAGGCGCTCCGTGGTGCATTCGGTGCTCATCGCTCAGGGTCGGTCGGCGCGCGTCGCATTCGGCGGACTGTATTCAAGCGCGTCAGCGATGTGAAGCGGGCCGGTCAGCCACGGCCGAAGCTTGCGACGAACGGTTGATGGAGGTCGCGAACGGTGCGGAGCACCTGGCCCCGCGCCCATGTTGCCGGCCACGAGGCGGCGGATGAACGCGTCGCGGACACCGCTGGCGACGCGGTGCGACCGCTCGCGTCGCGCGACGACGGTCCGTCGCATTTCGCATGCGTAGTCGGCCGTGACCAACCAGCATGCGCGCACCTTCAATCGCGATGGAGATCGCCATGCAACGCAAGTCCACGTCGATCCGGACCACAACGGTGTTGTTCCTGATGCTCGCGTCGATCGCCAGCGGCGCCCTGCTGGCCTGGCCACCGAGCGCTGCGGCGCAGGTTCCGATGGCGGCGTTCGAGCCGGCATTCAACCGCATGCAGCAAGCGGGGCCGGGCAACGCATCGGCCGTCGACGACGCGGTGGACCAGTTCACGAAGCTCGTGAACCTGCAGCCGAACGACCCGGTGCTGCGCGCCTACCTGGGCGCGGCCACCGCGATGCGCGCGACCACCACGATGCTGCCGTGGAAGAAGATTCACTTCGCCGAAGACGGGCTCGCACAGATCGACAAGGCATTGAGCCTGCTGGGCCCAGGCCACGACGCTGCAGGCTATCGCGGCGTTCCCGCTGTGCTCGAGGTGCGGCTGGTGTCGGCCACCACCTTCCTGCGGATGCCGGCGTTCTTCAATCGTGGCGACCGCGGCCGCAAGCTGCTGGGCGAGGTGCTGGCCAGCCCCTTGTTCGAGAGCGCACCCCAGGGCTTCCGCGCGTCGGTATGGCTGCGCGCCGGCGGACTCGCCGAAGAGGATCGCCAGCTCGATCAGGCCCGGCAGTGGTACGAGCGCGCGGCAGCGACCGATACCACCTATGCCGCGACGGCCCGCGGCCGGCTGAAGGAGCTCTGAGATGTCTGCCGCTGATGGGGTGTTGCGCATGACAGGCGTGCACAAGACCTACCGCCTCGGCCGGCATGAGGTCCGCGCCCTTCGAGGGGTGAGCCTCGTCGTGCATCCTGGCGAAATGCTGGCGCTGACCGGTCCGTCGGGCAGCGGCAAGAGCACGATCCTCAATATCGCCGGATTGATCGATACGGCCGACTCGGGTGAGGTGTTCCTGGGTGACCGCGCGGTGTCGGCGCTGGATTCCACAGCGGCCACGCTGTTGCGTCGCGACGCGGTGGGCTTCGTGTTCCAGGGCTTCAACCTGGTGCCCGTGATGACGGCGTTCGAGAATGTCGAGTTCCCGCTCTTTCTGGCGGGCATGGCCACGCCGGCGCGGCGCAAGGCCGTCAACGACATGCTCGAATCGGTCGGCTTGCTCGAGCATGCTGCGCATCGGCCCGACGCGCTGTCCGGTGGGCAGCGGCAACGTCTGGCCATTGCCAGGGCGCTGGTGAAGCGGCCGCCGTTGGTGATTGCGGACGAGCCGACCGCCAACCTCGATTCGCACACGGCCGAGCAGATCCTCGACCTGATGCGCGAGCAAGGCCGTGCCCACCGGGCCGCGTTTCTTGTCGCGACGCACGACGACCGCCTGCTCTCGCGATGCGACCGACAGCTGCACCTGACCGATGGGCGCATCGACAGCGAACCGCCGGCTGGCATGCCGAGGGCCGCCTGATGAAGCCCCTGATCGTTTCGTTCCTGCGCTGGCTGCACATCGCCTGGGCCAACGTGCTGCGCAATCGCCGTCGCTCGGCGGTCACCGCGGCCATCGCGGCCATCGGCAGCGCGGCGGTCCTGATCGCCGGCGGATTCACGCTCTACACCTATCGGGCGCTGGCCGAATCGTCGGCGCGGATGACCGGTCACCTGGTGCTGGCCACGCCGGCACAGTTCTCGCGCGACGAGGAGGTTCCGCTGCAGCACGGGCTCACGAATGCCGAGCGCATCCGCAGCCAGCTGTTGGCCGAGCCCGCCGTGCGACAAGTGCTGCCCAGGGTGGAATTCAGCGGCCTCATCGGCAATGGCGAGAAGAGCACCGTGATGATGGCGGTAGGCATCGAGGCGGACAGCGAATTCGCCATCAAGGGGCCCTTCCTCAAGCTGCAATCGGGCCGCGTGCTTTCTGGCGATGAGCGCGCGCATGTGCTGCTCGGCGACGGGCTGGCGCGCAGCCTCAAGGCCGCTCCGGGCACCACCTTGACGCTGCTCGCCACCACGGTCGACGGCGCGCTCAACGCGCTCGACGTGACGGTGGCGGGCACGTTCTCCACCGGCGTCACCGAGATCGACAAGCGCCTCGTCTACATCGACGTGTTCAGCGCCCAGCAGTTGTTGGCCACCGACCGCATCACCAGCCTCGGCGTCTTCCTCGACCGCATGGAGTCGACGGAGCCGCTGCGCGCACGGATCCAGAACGCGCAGCCGGAGCTGGCGGTTCAGACCTGGGTCGAGCAGGCCGCGTTCTATCGAAGCGTGCGAGATCTGTACAACCGCATCTTCGGCGGCCTCGGGCTGGTGATCGGAATCATCGTGGTGTTTGTCGTCACCAATGCCATGGCGATGGCGGTGATCGAGCGGACCCGCGAAGTGGGCACGTTGCGCGCCCTCGGCACCTTGCCGCAGCAACTGGTCGGGTGTTTCGCGCTGGAGGGTCTGCTGCTCGGCGGCCTCGGCGCGATCCTCGGCGCCGCGATCACGGGGCTGATCACGGTGACGCTGCTGTGGCTGCCGATTCAGATGCCACCGCCGCCGGGGCGCTCCAGCGGCTATCCGCTGCAGATCGCCTTCGACGGCACGCTCTATGGCGTGACGCTGCTGTCGGTGCTGGCGCTGTCGGCCATCGCGTCGGCGGCTGTCGCCCGTCGCGCCGTCCATCGACCCATCGTCGACGCATTGATGCACACCTGAGGAGTTCACCATGACACTCAAGGCTCTGGCGATTGCCGCCGCCCTGTTGGCCCCGCTCTGCACCTACGCGGGCGATGACGTCGCCACGCTGCTCAGAAAGACCGATCGGTACCGCACCGGCGGCGAACCCCTGCAGGTGGAAACCGAGGTCACCCTGCTCAAGGCCGACGGCAGCGTCGACAAGGAGCGGCGCTACACGGTGTTCACTCAGCCCGAGCGTCGCTCGCTGGTCCTCATGCGATCGCCGGCCGAAGCCGGCCAGAAGGTGCTGATGCTGGGCGACGACTTCTGGCTCCTGATGCCGGGCACCCAGCGCCCGATGCGCATCACGCCGGCGCAGAAGCTGCTCGGCGATGCGTCCACCGGCGACATCGCCACCATGACTTGGGCGGACGACTACGACGGCGCCTTGGTGGGTTCCGAGCCCTGCCCCGGCGCGGCGGAACGGACCTGCCGACACCTGAGCCTGCAGGCCTCGCGCAAAGGCGTGAGTTAT
>JAEUPI010000189.1 GCA_016790175.1 Burkholderiaceae bacterium
TCCATCTTGGGGCCGGTGAACTGCAGCGCCCCGAACAGCATCGCGCGCATCGGCCCGTACTGGCCCCTGCCCATCTCGCCCCAGTGCTGGGTGGATGCGTGCATCGTGTAGTCGACGCCGGTGTCCATCGGTGCGCTCTGCACCGCGCCCCCGTAGACACACTGCGCCTTGCCATCCTTGGCGGCGATGCGCAGCTCGACCTGGCTGGCTTCGCCGCACTCGGTGCGGTACAGGTGGATGATCTTGAAGCCCTTGCCGCCGTCGTTCTTGATCCAGTCGGCGGCCAGGCCGTCCAGAAGAGTCGGCGTAACGTTCCACTGTTCGCAGGCGGCCGTTGCCCACTCGACGGTCATCAGGTTGGCGGCCGCGTGTGCCCGGGGCGTCGCGCTGGCCAACGCCAGCGCCAGGGCCAGGGCCGACGGCATTGTGAAGTTCATTCGTCGTCTCCGTTCGCCGGTGCATCGAAGGCGGCACCGAGGCGGACCGATCGTAGGTACGCGCCGCGGCAATCACCATCACGACGAAGAGCTACTCCTTCGGGGGAGCGATGGTGCGCGTCAGCCCGATCAGCAGGACCGGCACCGGTCAGAGGTCGGCGCACCGCCGGGTCCCCACCGCATCGGCTATCGTGCGGCCCGTGAAGCGTCGGGCTGCATTGGAGTGCCAATGATCACGATCGAATTCCTCGTCACGTCGCTGATCGTCGTGCTCATCCCAGGCACCGGCGTCGTTTACACGGTGTCCACGGGCCTCACGCAGGGGCGCCGGGCGAGCGTGTTTGCCGCGCTCGGTTGCACGGCGGGCATCGTGCCGCATCTGCTGGCCACCGTGCTGGGCCTGGCGGCGGTGATGCACACCAGCGCGCTCGCATTCCAGGTGTTGAAGTTCGCCGGCGTGGCCTACCTGTTCTACCTGGCCGTGGCCACGTGGCGCGACAAGGCTGCTTTTGCGGTCGACGGCAGCGTGGCCCGGGTGTCGGCGGCCGGCCTGGTGGTGAGGGCGTTCCTGCTCAACATCCTGAACCCGAAGCTCACGATCTTCTTCCTGGCGTTCCTGCCGCAGTTCGTCGATCCGGCGGCTGCGAGTCCGCTGCTGCAGTTGCTGCTGCTGAGCGCGGTGTTCATGGCGATGACCTTCGCGGTCTTCGTCGTCTACGGCTGGGTGGCTCACGCCTTCCGCCGCTACGTGATCGATTCGCTGCGTGTGCAGCAGGGGCTGCGTGTCGGCTTCGCCGCCGCGTTTGCGGCGCTCGGTGCGCGGCTGGCGGCCAGCGAACGTTGAACATGTCGAGCAGCCACGCCGATGCACGCGCCTGCGTGCATGAACGTCTCATCGACGCGCCGCGCGAGCGTGTGTTCCGTGCACTGGCCGATCCGGTGCACTTGGCGCGCTGGTGGGGCCCCAACGGCTTCAGCAGCACGTTCGAACAGTTCGAGTTCCGCCCGGGCGGCCACTGGCGACTCGTGATGCACGGCCCCGATGGCACCGACTATCCGAACGACAACCGGTTCAGCGAGATCGTCGTGCCGGAGCGTGTGGTGATCGAGCATCCGTCGGACATGCATCACTTCTGGCTCACGATCACGCTCGCGGCCGAGGGCGGGCGCACGCGCGTGGGCTGGCGTCAGGTGTTCGACACGGTGGCGCATCGCGATCAGGTGGCGCCGATGGTGATGCCGGCCAACGAGCAAAACCTCGACCGTTGGGCGGCCGAGGTGAGGCGCTTCGGCGCAGGGTAGGCGCGGCTACTCGATCACGACATTAGCCTGCTTGACCAGTCGCGCGAACTTGTCGGTCTCGTCCTTGATCTGGCGCGCCATCTGATCGGGCGTGTTGCCCACCGGCTCGGCGCCGATCTCGTCCATGCGCTTCTTGAACTCGGGCGAGCGGATGATCCTGGCCATCTCGTCGGACAGGCGCGCCGTGATCTCCTTCGGCGTGGCGGCCGGCGCGAGCACGCCGAACCAGGTGCCAATGTCGAAGCCCTGCAGGCCCGATTCGGCGAGCGTGGGCACCTCGGGCAACGCCGAGCTGCGTTTGCCGGTGGTAACGGCCAGTGCACGCAGCTTGCCGGCCTTGATGTGCGGCAGCACCGGCGTGATGGTGTCGAATGACATCGTCACCTGGCCGCCGAGCAGATCGGTGGTCAACGGGCCGCTGCCCTTGTAGGGAATGTGCAGCAGCGTGGTGCCGGTGAGGCCCTGGAACTGCGTGCCGATCAGGTGCTGCGCGGTGCCGTTGCCGTTGGAGCCGTAGCTGAACCCGGGCTTCGCGGCCTTGGCCTGGGCCACCAGATCGATCACGTTCTTCGCCGGGTGTACAGCGTTGACCACGAGCACGTTGGGCACCATCGCGATCACGGTCAGCGGCGTCAGGTCTTTCTGGAAGTCGTAGGGCAGCTTCTTGTAGACGCTGGTGGCGATGGTGTGGTGCACCGCGCCCACGAGCAGCGTGTAGCCGTCGGGCTTGGCCTTGGCCACCATGTCGGCGCCGAGCGTGGCGCCGGCGCCGGGCTTGTTCTCGACGATCACGGTCTGGCCGAGCGCGGGCCCGAGCCGCTCGGCCAAGGCGCGGGCCAGCACGTCGGTGGTGCCGCCGGGCGGGAAGGGCACCACGAGGTTCAGCGGCTTGCTGGGCCAGGCCTGCGCGTGGGCCATGCCCGTGACGGCACACAACGCAACCGCTGCGGAAGCGAGCAGGACGCGACGAACCATGGCGCGCGCAGCGCCCGTCGAATTCGACATGAGAGTCTCCTGAGTGTGGGTGGTGAGCGGCAGCCGCGCGTCAGCGCGTGGCGGCTGCCAGTTGACGGCACACCGCCTGCGTGACCTGCGCCGTGGTGGCCTTGCCGCCCAGGTCGCCGGTGTGCAGCTCGGGCGTGGCGGTCACGGTCTCGATGGCCTGCATCAGGCGTTTCGCGGCACTCGCTTCACCCAGATGCTCGAGCAGCATCACGCAGCTCCAGAAGGTGCCCACCGGATTGGCCAGGCCCTTGCCCATGATGTCGAAGGCCGAGCC
>JAEUPI010000191.1 GCA_016790175.1 Burkholderiaceae bacterium
ATCGGCAAGCTCGAGTTCCTGCGGGTGTTCGGCAGCGACTACCCGACGCCGGACGGCACCGGCGTGCGCGACTACATCCATGTCGTCGACCTGGCCGAAGGTCATGTGGCCGCGCTGCGCTGCCTGCTCGCGGGCGGCACATCTCACACGGTGAACCTCGGCACCGGCCAGGGCTACAGCGTGCTCGAGGTGATCAAGGCCTTCGAAGCGGCGAGCGGCCGCCCGATTGCCTATCGTCTCGTCGACCGCCGGCCCGGTGACGTGGCCGCCTGCTACGCCGACCCGTCGCTGGCGCACCACGTATTGGGGTGGCACGCAAGCCGGGGGCTGGCGACCATGTGTGCCGACGCCTGGGCCTGGCAGCGAGACAATCCGCAGGGTTTCTCAAGCTAGGGCCTCGACGGCCCCACACCAGCAATGACCTTGACCCTTCAGCCCGTGATCATGGCGGGCGGCAGCGGCACGCGCCTGTGGCCGCTGTCGCGCAGCGGTTTCCCCAAGCAGTTCCTGGCGGTCGATGGTCGGGCCAGCCTGTTCCAGCAGGCCGCGCAGCGGCTGGCCGGCCTGGCGTCGGAGCGCATCACGACGGCTGCGCCGCTGGTGGTCGGCAATGACGAACACCGCTTCCTGCTGCTCGAGCAGTTGCGCGAGGAAGGCGTGACCGGCGCGACGCTGCTGCTCGAGCCGGCGGGCCGCAACACGGCACCGGCCCTCACGCTCGCGGCATTGGCCGCGCGCGACGACGGGGCCGACCCCGTGCTCGCCGTCACCTCGGCCGACCAGACCGTGACCGATGGAGCCGCCTTCGTCGACGCGATGCGACAGGCGGCCGAGATCGCCGCCGGCGGCGCGATCGTCACGCTGGGCATCGTGCCGACGCGGCCCGAGACCGGCTACGGCTACATCCGCGCCGAATCGACGGCGCGGGCGTCGAAGGTGCTGGGCTTCGTCGAGAAGCCCGACCTGGCGACCGCGCAGGCCTATCTGCGCGACGGCAGCTACCTCTGGAACGGCGGCATCTTTGTGCTCAAGGCCTCGGTCTGGCTGGCTGCGCTGGAGCGCTTTCGCAGCGACATCGCAGCCGCCACCCGCGAGGCCTGGCAACAGCGCGCGCGCGACACGAGCTTCGTGCGCCCCGGCAAGGCGGCATTCGAGGCGATTCCCGCCGAATCGATCGACTATGCCGTGATGGAGCACTGTCCGGGATCGGACATTCCGATGCAGGTGGTGCCGCTGAATGCCGGCTGGAACGACCTCGGCGCCTGGGATGCCGTGTGGCAGGTGCTGCCGAAAGACGAGACCGGCAATGCGGCGCACGGCGACGTGGTCGTCGAAGGCTGCCGCGACACGCTGGTCCACGCCAACAGCCGGCTCGTGGCGGCGGTGGGTCTCGACGGCGTCGTCGTCGTCGAGACGCCCGACGCCGTGCTGGTGACCAGCCGCGAGCGCAGCCAGGATGTGAAGCGCATCGTCGCCCGACTCGAGTCCGACGGCCGCGGCGAGAAGAACCTGCACCGCAAGGTGCACCGGCCCTGGGGCTGGTACGACTCGATCGACGCCGGCCCGCGCTTCCAGGTCAAGCGCATCATGGTCAAGCCCGGCGCCAGCCTGAGCCTGCAGATGCACCACCACCGCGCCGAACACTGGATCGTCGTGCAAGGCACGGCCGAGGTCACCTGCGGCGACAAGAAGCTGATGCTCAGCGAGAACCAGAGCACCTACATCCCGCTCGGCGAGGTGCATCGACTCGCGAATCCCGGCAAGGTGCCGCTCGAGATCATCGAGGTGCAATCGGGTTCGTATCTCGGCGAGGACGACATCGTGCGGTTCGAGGATCGCTACGGGCGCAGTGGTTGAGCACGATCAGGCGAATCGGGCGCCTTTCATCGTCGCGTCACCCGATCCGGGTGATGGAGACGGCGCCGCGATTGGGCAAGATGCGCACATCCCACGATCCCGCAGCCATGTCAGACTCATTCCCCAACCAGCCATCGACCGCCATGGTTGCGACTGCCGCCGAGGCCGGGCGCTGCCTTCAAGACGAGGCGTGGCGCGCGACCTATGCCGCAGCGGTTCGGGTGATCACTTTTCATCGCGCCAACCTGGAAGCGCGCATGACGATTCGTCGCGTGCAACGCGACGAACCTGAACCGGCCCGCGACGAGCTCACCGCATCGGAATGACGCGACCCTGATCGCGCCGTGAAACCGGCGGATCAGGCGTTCGAGACGCCCGTGCTCGAGCCCGAGCTGGTACCCGTGTTCGACGATTTCGCCAGCGGGCGTGGCGTGGGCATCGGCAGCCAGCGACGCAGATGCTCGATCAGCCGGGTCGCGGCGGCCCCTTCGGTGGCGTCGACCACTTCGTCGTCGGCGCGGCCGCGTTCGAGAATCTCGTGCAAGGCGCGCACGCAGGCCACCGAGTCGCAGGGAATCTTGGCGATCACGCCGCCCGGTGCACCCGCGGGCACCTCGCCGTCCGGGTACATCACGATGCTCGGAATGTCGAGGCTGTCGGCCTCTTCCACCAGGTTCCAGCCCGGGCCGGCGATGACGCAGGTCGCGCCGCGCACCAGACCCAGCTCGTCGATGTATCCGGTGTACGGTGCCAGCACGACACCCGAGCGTTGCAGCAGCTGATCGGCCTTGCCCGAGGCGATGGCCTCGCGCGTGGCCTCGGTGACCATCCAGATCACCAGCGTCTCCTTGCCGAGGTCGCGCGCGACACGCGCCACCTTGGACACCTCGGCCGGCTCGAGGTCGCCTTCGCCGACCTGGGCACTCACGAACACGAAGCCGCGCATCGCACGGCGCATCAGATCGCGCGAGATGCCCATCGCCTTCAGCAGCTCGGACACCGGCGGCTGCTTGCCCAGGGCGCGATGCAAAGCCTCGGCCACGAGGCTGCCCACGCAAACCATGCGGTCGGATGCGATGCCCTCCCGGTAGAGTGTGTAGTGCGTCTTGAGCATCGGCGTGTACAGCACCTCGGACATGCGATCGAGCATCACGGCGTTCAGGTCGCAGCCGTGGTCCTGCATCTCGCGGCGCTGCCCGGCACCCAACCGGGCCAGCGGCAGGCCGCGCTTGCTGGCCAGGTACACACACGACATCACGGCGTCGCTGTCACCGGTGGACACCACCGCCACGGGCGCAAGCTGGTCCAGCAGTTCGCCGAAGCGAAGCACCGCCAGCGCGATGCGGTCGGCCACGGGGCCATAGGTGACGCCCAGATGCACTTCGGCTGCCAGTGCACCCGAATACTCCTCGGGCATGCCGTCGGCCTCGATCGCCGGCGCAACGCCTGGATTGACCAGCACGATCGGCGGCAGTGTCTCGTCCTGCCGCATTGCTGCGGCCAGCGCCGCGAACTTCAGGTAGGCCAGCGGCGTATCGGCCACGCACACCAGCGGCCGGATCAGGTTGCCGAAATCGGTCTCGGCGCGCAGGATCCGCACGACGTCCTGCGCAGCCGTCGGCACGCTGACGCGGCCCGAGGTCGCCGGCTGGTCGGCATCGTCGGGCATCAGCGTCGGCACGTTGGCCGGCGCCGCGAGCGCCGATACCGCCCGCACCCCGCCCGTCTCGCGCGCCAGGTCCTTGCCGGTCTCCTCGACCATGGCCGCGGAGATGTCGTTCTGTTCTCCCAGGAAGGCCGCCAGCAGCAGCCGGTTGCACAACAGGTTGATCTTGCGGGGAATGCCGCCGGTCCACTTGTAGACCTGGGTGAAGGCCCCGTCGAGGAAGGCCGGACGCTCTCCGTCCCAACCCACATGGCGCATGCGATGCTCGACGTAGGCCTGCGTCTCTTCCGCCGTCAGCGGGCCGAGGTGGCACGACGCGATGACCCGCTGGCGCAGCTGCTCCATCGCCGGCGATTCGAGCTGCTTGCGCAGCTCGGGCTGGCCGACGAGGAAGCTCTGCAGCAGCGCATGATTGCCGAGCTGGAAGTTCGACAGCATGCGGATCTCCTCGATCGCCTCGCGACCGAGGTTCTGCGCCTCGTCGACGATCAGGAGCGCACGCCGACCCTGAGCCGCCACATCGGTGAGAAACGCCTCGAGGCTGGCCAGCAGCTGGGCCTTCGACGTGCCTTGCGCCGCCACGCCGAACGCCGTGAGGATCGATTGCAGCAACTCGCCCGACTCGAGCTGCGTGTTTAGCACCTGCCCGGCCACGACTTCGTCGGTGTTCAGTTCTCCCAGCAGCGTGCGCACCAGCGTCGTCTTGCCGGCACCGATCTCTCCGGTGACCACGATGAAGCCTTCGCCCTGGTGCACGCCGAACTTCAGGTACGACAGGGCGTTGCTGTGGCCTCGGCTGTCGAAGTAGAACGCCGGATCCGGATTCAGCTGGAATGGGGATCCGGTCAGGCCGAAATAGCTCTCGTACATGGGGCAATCCGGTGGCGCAATGCTGGTGGGCGGCGCCGGCCCAGGCTGGCCGCCGGCGGCGCGATGTTGTAACGACGGCGCGCCGACGTGGGCGCTTCGAGGCATTCTGGCGGAAACGGGTGCCGCAATCGAGATGCGACGACCACCTACCTTGACGGTGCGGCGTTGCCCGGTGATGTGTGTCAACGACAACAGGCCGCGTCACCGACTCACCCCGACCATCGCACCCGTGCGCGAACCTCTGTAACGACGCCGTGTTCCATCGACGGTACTGCACCCCTTAGTCGGGGTTATTGGGCATCGAGTGTCACGCATTAGACTTCCTCTCGCCGTCCTCAGGGGATCCGGGGAGCCTTCGGAATCGGCCCGCATTTCTCTCGAGCCAGACGCAACTTGGCGGCCGTCGACGAAGCGCAATCGGACGGAACACTCAATCAACAGGACATCTGAGGAACGCATGTCGAGCAATCCGTTGCGGCGCTGGATCCAAGCCGGGCTGATCGCCGTGGCGGCCGGCGCCCTGCATCTGCCGAGCGCGGCGCAGAACGCACCGCGTGCGCCGGCCAGGGCCGCACCTGCTGCGGTGGCGACGCCGGCGCCGGTTGCCGCCCCGGCCAAGAACGACTATGTGCTCGGTGCCGGCGACGTGATCCGCGTCTCGGTGTTCCAGAGCCCCGAGCTGACGCTGGAGACGCGAATTCCCGAATCGGGTGTCGTGAACTACCCGCTGCTGGGCGCGGTCACCCTCGGCGGGCTCACGACCGGCCAGGCCGAGAAGCGCATCGCCGAGGGGCTGCTCAACGGCAAGTTCCTGAAGCAGCCGCAGGTGTCGATCCTGGTGCTGCAGCTCAAGGGCGCGCAGGCATCGGTGCTCGGCCATGCCGTGCGGCCGGGCCGCTACTCGCTGGAGGTCACCAACACGCGGCTGTCCGACCTGATGGCGCTGGCCGGTGGCGTGGCGCCCGACGGGCACGACATCCTCACCGTGGTCGGCACGCGCGAGGGCAAGCCGTTTCGCCAGCAGATCGACTTTCGCACGTTGTTCCGCGGCTCCGATCCGAACCAGGACATCGTGATCCAGAACAACGACGTCGTCTATGTCGACAAGGCGCCGGAGATCTACATCTACGGCGAAGTGCAACGCCCGGGCATGCTGCGCCTCGAGCGCGGCATGACGGTGCAGCAAGCGCTGGCGGCCGGCGGCGGACTCACCTTGCGGGGCACGCAGCGCGGCATCCGCATCCACCGCAAGGGTGCCGACGGGCAAGTCGAGGAGCTGAAGCCGAGTCTGCAGGATCCGCTGAAGCAAGGCGATGTGATCCAGGTGCCCGAGAGCCTGTTCTGAGCGAGACCTCCATGACGCTGAGTCAATTCCTGACCATCCTGCGCGCCCGCTGGGCGACGGTTCTGTTGATCCTGCTGGGCACCGTGGGGCTGGCCGTCGGGGTCAGCCTGATCCTGCCCAAGCAATACACGGCCACCGCGACCGTGGTGGTGGACCAGACCCGTCCCGATCCGGTCACCGGTGCGGCTGTCAACGCCGGCAATCCCACACCATCGTTCATCTCCACCCAGGTCGACATCCTCAAGAGCGACCGCGTGACGCAGGCCGTCGCCCGCAAGCTCGGCCTGGTCGACGACCCGGCGGTGCGCGAGCGCTGGATGAGCGACACCGAGGGTCGCGGCAGCTTCGATGCCTGGCTCACCGACCGGGTGCAACTGTCGCTCGATGTCAAACCCTCGCGCGACTCCAACGTCATCAGCGTCAGCTTCAAGGACGCCGATCCCGAGAAGGCGGCGCGCGCTGCCAACCAGTTCGTGCAGTCCTATCTCGACGTGATGGTCGAGTTGCGTGTCGATCCGGCCAAGCAGTACTCGAGCTTCTTCGACAGCCGCGCCAGGGAGCTGCGCGCCAACGTCGAGCGTGCACAGTCCCGCCTGTCGGCCTATCAGCGCGAAAAGGGCGTCGTGATCGCCACCGATGGACAGATCGACGTCGAGACGGCGCGGCTGAACGAACTGTCGTCGCAGCTCGTCGCGCTGCAGGCCGTGGCCGCCGAATCGAGCAGCCGCCAGCTGCAGGCGCAGGCCGGCGCCGGCGACCGCCTGCAGGAAGTGATCAACAACCCGGCACTGGCCGCGTTGCGGGGCGACCTGACGCGTGCCGAGGCCAAGCTGCAGGAGCTGAACTCGCGCCTGGGCGAGAACCATCCGCAGGTGATCGAGGCCAAGGCCAACATCTCGACACTGCGCTCCCAGCTCAATGTCGAGACGCGTCGCGTGACCGGCAGCGTGGGCGTGTCCGACTCGATCAACCGCCGGCGCGAGGCCGAGCTCCGTGCCGCGCTCGAGACGCAACGCCAGCGGGTGCTGAGGATGCGCACGGCGCGCGAAGAAGGCGCCGTGCTGGTCAAGGAGGTCGACGCGGCCCAGCGCGCCTACGACGCCGTGCTGCAGCGACAGAGCCAGACGAGTCTCGAGAGCCAGGCCTCGCAGAGTGCCGCGCATGTGCTGGCCCAGGCCGTCGCCCCGTACACGCCGTCGTCGCCCAACCTGCTGCGCAACGCGATCCTCGCCGTCGTGATCGGGGCGGTGCTGGCCGTGGCAGCGGCGATCGTGCTCGAGTATGTGGATCGCCGGGTGCGCACGGAAGACGAAGTCTCCGACGTGCTCGGCCTGCCGCTGCTGGGCGTGTTGCCCAAACCGGGCGGCAAGGGCCGCTTCGCAGGGCCGCGTGTCCCGCTCGTCCGTGCCACAGGCATGTTGCGCAGATTGCCGGCGCCCGGCAAGGAAGCATGATGGAAAACGTTCAGAGAACCGACAACGAGGGAGAAACCGAGCAATCGGGCAAGCTCCCGACCGGCGATGCCAACCTGATCGCCGGCGTGATGTCCAAGTTGAACGGCGCCCGGCCGGGCCGCGGCTTCTCGCCGCTGGCGCAGTTGCACGGCGACACCGTTGCGCCCGAGCGGCTGATCGGCGCCATCCTCGGCTCGAAAGTCGAGCTCAGCGGCGAGCGGATCGAGCAGATCCTGGCCTATGCACGCGACAAGGGTGTGCGCTTCGGCGATGCGGCGGTGGCCCTCGGGTTCGTGTCGCAGGACCAGGTGCTGCATGCGCTGGCCGAGCAGTTCGGCTTCCTCTATGCCAGCGAGGACCGGCGCAAGCTGATGCCCGAGCTGGTCGGTCTGAACCAGCCCTTCTCGCTGCAGGCCGAGGCCATTCGCGAGATCCGCAGCCAGGTGATGGCGCGGGTGTTCGCAGGCCCGCGGCCTCGGCCGGCATTGGCCGTCGTGAGCCCGGACTCGGGTGACGGCAAGACCTTCTTCAGCGCCAACCTCGCCGTCGCCCTGGCCCAGGTGGGCGGCCGGACGCTGATCGTCGATGCCGACCTGAGGGGCCCGCGACAGCACGAGGTCTTCAACGTCGAGAACACGACCGGACTGTCGAGCGTGCTGGCCGGTCACGTGGACACCAAGGTGATCCAGCAGGTGCCGGACACACCGAATCTGTTCATCATGCCCGTCGGCATCACGCCGCCGAATCCGCTCGAGCTGATCGAGCGCCCGACCTTCGGCGTGCTGCTGCGCGAACTGACGGCCAAGTTCGATCACGTGATCGTCGATACACCGGCGGCGGTGTACGGCGTCGATGCCCAGGTCGTCGCAGCCCGCTGCGGCGCGGCGCTGGTGGTGGCCCGCAAGAATTCCTCGAAGGTCGGTTCGCTGCAAAGACTCGTCAGTGCGCTGTCGGACAGCACGGCCCGAATGGCCGGCGTGATCATCAACGAACACTGAGCGAACGCCCGGCGCCCAAGGAGGGGTCCCCGGTCCATCGTCGAGATGCCGGGCCGGACGCAGGGGCGCCGAGAAGCATCATGATGAAGAAGACCGCACTGATCACCGGCATCACGGGGCAGGATGGGGCGTACCTGGCCGAGCTGCTGCTGGGCAAGGGATATGTGGTGCACGGCATCAAGCGCCGGGCCTCGTTGTTCAACACCGACCGCATCGACCACCTGTACCAGGACCCGCACGTGCAGGACCAGCGCCTGGTGCTGCACTACGGCGACCTGACGGATTCGACCAACCTCATCCGCATCATCCAG
>JAEUPI010000236.1 GCA_016790175.1 Burkholderiaceae bacterium
CATGCCGACCATGATGCCGAGCCAGGTGGCCACGCCGACATGCGCGGCGCGCGCGTGGTCCTTCTGCGCGATGTATTCGCCGATGGCGGCGCCGACCAGCGGCATGAAGAACACGCCCACCAGGCCCATGAACAAGCCGGCGACGGTGCCGAGCGCCGCGCCGATGATCGCCTGCCTGCTGGCGCCGGCCTTCCTGGCCCCGAGCAGGCCGGCCACGTAGTCGAGCACCCAGGCCAGCACCGCTAGCACGGTCACGATCGTCAGCGCGGTGGCTCCCACATGCACGAAGTCGTCGATCCACGCGCCGAGCACGATGCCGCCGAGCACGAACATCGTGCCCGGCAGCGCCGGCAGCACAGTGCCGGCCAGGCCGACGACGATGAGCACGATGCTGAGGGTCCACCAAAGGGCTGCGGTCATGGGTTGATTCGTTCCGGCTCGTCGAGCGGCGTTCAGTCGGCTGAGGTCGCCGGTGCGCGAGCCTACACCGACCGGCGTCGCGGACGGCGGGCCGCCTCGCGTGTGGCCAGGAAGACGTCGAACAGCTGCTGTGCCGCAGGCGTGAGCGGGCGGCCGCGGCGCCGGATCAGCCCGACCTTGCGCGTGACCACCGGTGTGTCGAGCGGCACGCTCGCGAGCAGCGGATGGTCCTTGCCCGGCATTGCCATCGAAGGCACCGCTGCCACGCCGAGGCCGGCTTCCACCAGGCCGAGCAGCGTGGTCACGTGCTGCGCCTCGTACATCGCCTCGGGCCGGCCCGGCACGCCGGCCAGCGCCTGGTCGATCAGCAGCCGGTTGCCGGACGCTTTGCTGACGGTGATGAAGTCGTGGCCGGCCAGGTCGGCCCAGCTCACGCGGCGCCGGCGCGCCAGCGGATGGTCGCGCCGGCAGGCCGCCACGAATCGTTCTTCCGCCAGCGTGATGAAGTCGATGTCCGGCTCCTGGCTGCCCATGAAGTTGAGGCCGAAGTCGGCCTCGCCGCGCACCACGGCCGCCAGCGCGTCGTTGGCGCTCGCATCGAGTACGCGCACGCGAATCTTTGGATAGGCCTCGCGGTAGCGCCGGATCACGGTGGACAGATGGTAGTAGACCGTGCTCGGCACGCAGGCCACCGTGACCTCGCCGAGGCGCGTGGGCGCGATGCCACGCAGCCCGAGCAGCGTGCCGTCGAGCTCGTCGAGCAGCTGACTGACCTTGCGTGCGAAGTCGCGGCCGACGGTCGTGAGGCTGACGCGACGCGTGCTGCGCTCGAGAAGCCGCACGCCGAGGGCCTGCTCGAGCTTGTCGATGCGGCGGCTGAAGGCCGGCTGCGACAGGTGCACCGTCTCCGCCGCACGGCGGAAGTTGCCCAACTCGGCCACCGCACGAAAAGCCTGCAGGTCGTTGAGATCGAAGTGGATGGCCATCGCGGGCTCCCGGTCTGATTGATGCACATCATCGATCAATCGATGAGTATTTGGCAATTCCCTTGCATAGATCGCGCCGCGATCATTCGCCCATGGCCCAGCTGACCCTTCCTTGCGTGCTGATGCGAGCCGGTACCTCGCGCGGGCCGTTCTTCCTGAAGGAGTGGCTGCCGGACGACGAGCGGGCGCGCGACGAGGCGCTGATCGGAGCCATCGGCGCGTCGGACCTGCTGCAGGTCGACGGCGTCGGCGGCGGCAGCACGCTGACGAGCAAGGTGGCGATCGTGTCGCGCTCGGCCGAGCCCGGATGCGACGTGGACTACCTGTTCGCCCAGGTGGGCGTGGGCGACAAGTCGGTCGACACGCGGCCCAACTGCGGCAACATGCTGTCGGGTGTGGCGCCGTTCGCCATCGAGCAGGGCCTGGTCGAGGCGCGCGACGGCGAGACCACCGTGCGCGTCTACAACGTCAATACGCGCTCGCGCATCGATGTCACGGTGCAGACACCGGACCGGCGGGTCACCTACGTGGGCACGACCGGCATCGACGGTGTGGCCGGCACGGCGGCGCCGATCCGGCTGAACTTCCTGGATGCCTGGGGCTCGGTGACCGGTTCGCTGTTCCCCACCGGCAAGCGCATCGACCGCATCGGTGATCTGCACGTGACCTGCATCGACGCGGCGATGCCGCTGATGATCGTGCGCGCGGCCGAGCTCGGGCTCGGCGGCCGCGAGACGCCGGACGAGCTGGACGCGACTCCTGGGCTGCTCGCGCGGCTCGAGGCGCTGCGTCGTGCCGCCGGCGAGATGATGGGCCTGGGCGACGTGTCGCACAGCGTGGTGCCCAAGCCGGTGATCGTCAGCGCCGGCCACGACGAGTTCAGCATCACCTCGCGCTATTTCACGCCACGCCGTTGCCATGCCTCGCATGCGGTGACTGGCGCCATCGGCGTCGCAACCGCCTTCGCGCTGCCCGGCACGGTGGCCAGCGGCGCTGCGCTGGCGGCCGGCGCGCACACGGTGTCGGTGCTGCATCCGCAGGGCCGCATCGACGTCGCGGTGCAGCTCGAAGGCGAGGGCGCCGGCGCGTCGATCGGCAGCGCCGCTCTGATCCGCACGGCGCGAAAGATCCTGCAGGGCGAAATGCATTTGCCCGACTACGTGTTCTCGACATCCACAGAAGGAGACTCCGCGATGAAGAATTCCCTTGTGCCGGCGACGCTGGCTGCCGCCGCGCTGATCGCGGCTGCGCCGGTGGTCGTTGCGCAGACCTACCCGACGAAGACGATCACCATCGTCGTGCCCACTGCCGCCGGCGGCGGCAACGACGCGATGGCGCGCACCATCGCGCAGAAGCTCGGGCCGCTGCTCGGCCAGACCATCGTGGTCGATAACCGCGCCGGCGCCAACGGCTCGATCGCCAGCGAATACGTCATGCGAGCAGCCCCCGACGGGCACACGCTGCTGTTCGGCTACATCGCCACGCATGCCATGAATCCGGCGCTGCAGAAGCTGCGTTACGACCCGGTGGCCGACTTCGAGCCCATCGGCCTGGTGGGCTATTCGCCGACGCTGATGGTCGCCAACGCGACCACGCCGATCAAGGACGTGAAGGATCTCGTGGCCCAGCTGAAGGCCAAGCCCGACAAGTACACCTATGCCTCCGCCGGCAACGGCACGGCACCGCACTACGCCGCCGAGCTGTTCAAGCTCAATGCCGGTGTGGTGATGCTGGGCGTGCCCTACAAGGGCTCCGCGCCGGCGGTGAGCGACACCATCGGCGGGCAGACGCAGCTCATGTTCCCGAGCTTCTTCACCGCGCTGCCGCACGTGAAGTCCGGCAAGCTCAAGGCACTGGCCATCGCCGGGCCGAAGCGCTCGCCGCTGCTGCCCGACGTGCCCACGCTGAAGGAGGCCGGCGTCGACGGCGTCGACGTGCAGCAGTGGTACGGCTTCTTCGCGCCGGCCAAGACGCCCAAGCCCATCGTCGAGCAGCTCAACAAGGTGCTGAACCAGGTGCTGAGCGACAAGGAGATCATCAAGCGCATCGAGGACCACGGCGCCGATGTCGAGACCAGCACGCCGCAGCAGTTCGGCGCGCTGGTGAAGGCCGAACTCGTCAAGTGGAAGGCCGTGGTGCAGAAGGCCAAGCTCACGGCGGATTGATCGCGCGAGTCCATGTCAATTGCATCCACAACCAACATCCAGGAGACACCCATGAATTCGATGTTCCGCCTCATGCCCATTGCGCTTGCCCTTGCCGCCGGATCGGCCCGGTCGCAAGGCGTCGTGATCTCCGGCATTGCCGATGCCGCCGCACGATCGGTGAGCAACGAGGGCCGCGGCAGCGTGAAGTCGCAGGTCAGCGGCAGCAACTCCACCAGCCGGCTCATCTTTCGCGCCACCGAAGACCTCGGTGGAGGCATGAGCGCTGGCGTTCACCTCGAACACGGCATATCGCTCGACACCGGCACGCCGGCATCGGCCACGCAGTTCTTTGATCGGCGATCCACCGTGAGCCTGAGCGGGCAGACCTGGGGCGAGGTGCGTCTCGGGCGCGATTTCGTGCCCAGCTATGTGAACTGGAGCCGCTACGATCCGTTCAGCTATGTCGGTGTCGCCGGTTCGAACAATCTCGTGTCGGCTACCCCGCAGGGGCCGATCCGCGCCACCTACGGCACCGCGCCCAACACCACGGTGCGGTCGAACAATACATTCCAATGGTTCATGCCTGGCAACTGGGGCGGGCTGGAAGGCGGCGTGCTACTGGCGCCGGGTGAGGGCGGCGTGGCCGCCAATGGTCAGGCCAAGGTGCAGGGTGCGCGCGTGGGCTACCTCACGAAGCAATGGGGTGCGTCGGTGGCGCACACGCGCAGCGAGAACGACCTCACCGCCGCGGGCGGCGCATTCACCGACCAGGCCTTGGGCGGCAGCGTCGACTTCGGTATGGTCCGGGTGTCGGCCGTGCAGCGCCGCTTCAAGCAGGACCAGGCAAAGCAGACCAACACGCTGCTCGGCGCGTGGATCCCGATCGGCCTGCACGAAATCAAGCTGTCGTGGGTGAAGGCGGATCTGTCGGGCCGCGTCGGGGCGACGGCGATCGACGCCAACGACGCCAGCCAGATCGGCTTGGGCTACGTGTATAACGTGTCCAAACGCACCGTGCTGTACGGCAGCTACTCGCGCATCGACAACAAGGGCGCCGCCACCTTCGTCGTGCCCGGCGGCCCGTCGGGCATGGCCGGCGGCGGCACGTCGAGCGGCTACGAAGTCGGCATGCGCATGGGTTTCTGAGCGCGAACCAGCATGGACGAGACAAGCGGCATGGATGAGTTGGGTGCCTGGGTCGGCCGAAGCGAGCGCTCGGCGGACCGCATCACCGAGGCCCCGGTGCGGGCACTGAACGCGACGCTCGATCATCCGGCCGTCGATGTGCAGGCCGGCATGCCGCTGTTCCCACTGTGGCACTGGCTGTACTTCCTGCCGGTGCACCGGCAGAGCGAGATCGGCGCCGACGGCCACGCCAAGCGAGGTGGCTTCTTGCCGCCGGTGCCGCTGCCGCGGCGCATGTGGGCCGGCAGCCAGTTCGAGTTCCGCGCGCCGGTGCGCGTGGGCGATGTGGTGGAGCGCCGCTCGACGATCGCCGACGTGACGGTGAAGGACGGGCGCACCGGGCGGCTCGTCTTCGTCAAGGTGCGCCACGAGCTGCGCTGCAACGGAGCCGTGGAGCCGGCGATCGTCGAATTCCACGACATCGTCTATCGCGAAGCGAAGAAGCCCACCGACGTCGAGCCGCCGCCGCAGGCTGCCGTCACCGGTGCGGCGTGGCAGCGCACGATCGTGCCCGATGACGTGCTGCTGTTCCGCTACAGCGCGCTCACCTTCAACGGCCACCGCATCCACTACGACCGCAAGTACGTGACCGAGGTCGAAGGCTATCCGGGGCTGATCGTGCACGGCCCGCTGATCGCCACGCTGCTGATGGACCTGGTGCGCCGACATGCGCCCGACGCAGATGTGGCGACGTTCAGATTCCGGGCGGTGCGGCCGACCTTCGACCTGAATCCGTTCACGGTGAACGGGCAGCGCGATGGCCAGCAGGTGAAGCTCTGGGCGCAGGACCACGAGGGCTGGCTGACGATGGACGCCGTGGCCACCCTGCGCTGACGAAAGGGTCTTCAATGCTGCCGCTGAAGGACATCACCGTCGTCACGCTCGAGCATGCGATCGCCGCGCCGTTCTGCACGCGGCAGCTGGCCGACCTGGGCGCACGCGTGATCAAGATCGAGCGGCCGGGCGTGGGCGACTTCGCGCGCAGCTACGACCAGCGCGTCAAGGGGCTGGCATCGCACTTCGTGTGGACCAACCGCAGCAAGGAGAGCCTGACGCTGGACGTGAAGCACCCGCTGGCGGCCGATGCGCTGATGCGGCTCATCGTCGAGAAGGCCGACGTTGTGGTGCAGAACCTCGCGCCCGGCGCGGCGGCGCGCCTGGGCGTGTCGTTCGACGCGCTGAAGGATCGGCGGCCCGATCTCATCGTCTGTGACATCTCGGGCTATGGCGACGATCCCGCGAGCCCCGGCCCGTACCGCGACAAGAAGGCCTACGACCTGTTGATCCAGAGCGAGTCCGGCTTCGTGTCGATCACCGGCACGCCCGAGGAGCCGTGCAAGGCGGGGCTGTCGATCGCCGACATTGCCGCCGGCATGTACGCCTACACCAACATCCTGGCGGCGATCATGCAGCGCAAGATCGACGGCAAGGGACGGCGCATCGACATCTCGATGCTCGAGGCCATGGGCGAGTGGATGGGCTACGCGATGTACTACGCCTTCGACGGCGCGCCACCGCCGCCGCGCGCCGGCGCCGCGCACGCCACCATCTACCCCTACGGCCCGTTCCCGGCCGGCGACGGCAAGACGGTGATGCTCGGGCTGCAGAACGAGCGCGAATGGCAGCAGTTCTGTGCCAAGGTGCTGCAGCGCCCCGAGCTGGCCCAGGACGATCGCTTCGCCGGCAACGCGAAGCGGGTGACGCACCGCGACGCACTGCGCGCGCTGATCGTCGAGGCCTTCGCCTCGCTGAGCGCGCAGCAGGTGCTCGCACGCGTCGAGGAGGCGCAGATCGCCAACGCGCAGGTCAACGACATGGCGGGCCTCTGGGCCCATCCGCAGCTCAAGGCCCGCTCGCGCTGGCGCGAGGTGAACTCGCCAGCTGGGCCGCTGCCGGCGCTGCTGCCGCCGGGCTCTTGGGACGACGGCGACCCCGTGCTCCGTGCGGTGCCGGCGCTCGGCCAGCATACCGACGCCATCCTCGCCGAGCTGGGTGTCGATGCGCAGGGGATCGCGGCGATGCGTGCGGCAGAAGCCATCTGATGGCCACGCCGGTGCCGCCACGCAGCTACCTGTTCGTGCCGGGCGATCGCCCGGAGCGCTTCGCCAAGGCGCTCGCCAGCGGCGCTGATGCGGTGGTGGTGGATCTCGAGGATGCCGTGGTGCCGGCGGCCAAGGCCGTGGCGCGCGAAGCCGGGGCGGCGCTGCTGGCCGGCGCAGCCGAGGCCGATCGCATCGTCGTCCGTATTAACGACGAAAGCACGCCCTGGTTCGAAGCCGATCTCGCGATGTTGCGCGCCGGTGTCGCGCGCACGGTGATGTTGCCGAAGGCCGAGCGCACCGCAACGATCGAGCGCGTGCGCGCCGCCTGCCCGGGCATCGCGGTGCTGCCGCTCGTCGAGTCGGCGCGCGGCGTGCTGGCTGCCGAGGCGCTGGCGGCCGCCGAGGGCGTCCGGCGGCTCGTGTTCGGCACGATCGACTATGCGCTCGACATGGATCTGCAAGGCGAGCTGGCGACGACGATCGGGCTCGATGCCGCGGCGTCGCGCATCGCGCTTGCCTCGCGTGCGGCCGGTGTGCAGCCGCCGGTGGCGGGCGTGACGGTGGCGATCGACGACGAAGCGCAGCTGCAGTCCGACATGGCGCGCGCGCGTGCGCACGGCTTCGCCGCCAAGCTGTGCATCCATCCGAAGCAGATTACGCCGCTGCACGCGCTGCTCGCACCGGGCGCCGACGAGCTGGCCTGGGCACAGCGCGTGCTCGAGGCCGCGGAGCGAGCCGGCGGCGCGGCCGTGCAGCTCGACGGCCGCATGGTCGACAAACCCGTCATCGAACGCGCACGCCGCATCGTGCAGCGCGCGCGCTGAACTCACGCCCTGTTTCACGACTCCCGAGGACCACGCCATGGCCGCCAGCATCATCGACAGCAGCATCTTCCAAGGCATCTTCAGCAGCGACGCGATGCGCCAGGTGTGGAGCGACGAGTTCCGCACCGCCCAGTACGTGGCGATCGAGCGCGCGCTCGCCATCGTGCAGGCGCGTCTCGGGCTCATTCCGCAGGAGGCCGCCGACGAGATCGTCAGCCACTGCCGACTCGAGCAGATCGACATGGCGCTGCTGCGCCAGCAGACCGAGCGCATCGGCTATCCG
>JAEUPI010000253.1 GCA_016790175.1 Burkholderiaceae bacterium
AGCACCAGCCACCACGCCTTCTGGTTCGGGGTCTTGGTGCTCATGCCGGCCTCCGCCGGGCCGCCCCAAGGAGGCCGGCCCCCACGGGGGGTGGCGATCGAAGTGAGCTTGAGGGCATCAGACCGCCCACCCGTCGGCGTAAACGCGCGTGCGCTGCGCGTCGAACGCGAGCAGGCCCGCCCCCTCGGGCACGGGCTGGCCCTCGGCGACGAGCAGCGTGATGAGGTGCTCGCCGCAGCGCGCGTCGACGATGCGGAAGCGCCCGATGTCGCTGGCGCGTTCGACCTGCACCGGGATGCCCGCGCCGCCGGCCGGCGCGAAGCGCACGAACTCCGGCCGCACGCCGAGCTCCAGCTTCTTGCCGCGCGCCGCCTCGAGCGCCGTCGATGCGGTGGCCACCGCATGCCCGGCGAAGCGCGGCACACCCGCCCCGTCGATCTCGCAGGGCAGCAGGTTCATGCCCGGCGAGCCGATGAAGTGACCGACGAAGGTGTGCGCCGGGCGCTCGAAGAGTTCCACCGGCGTGCCCGACTGCACCACCTGGCCGTCGAACATCACCACCACCTGGTCGGCAAAGGTGAGCGCCTCGGTCTGGTCGTGCGTCACGTAGATCATCGTGCGCCTGACGCGCTGGTGCAGCTCCTTGAGCTTGCTGCGCAGCCGCCACTTCAGGTGCGGGTCGATCACGGTGAGCGGCTCGTCGAACAGGATCGCGGCCACATCGCTTCTCACGAGTCCGCGGCCAAGCGAGATCTTCTGCTTGCCGTCGGCGGTGAGGCCGCTGGCGCGGTTGGGCAGCGCAGCCGACAGATCCAGCATCGCGGCAATCTCGTCGACCCGCGCCTTGACCTCGGCCTCCGCGACGCCGCGGTTGCGCAGCGGGAAGGCCAGGTTGTCGAACACGCTCATCGTGTCGTAGACGACCGGGAACTGGAACACCTGCGCGATGTTGCGCGCACCCGGCTCGAGCGTGGTCACGTCGCGCTCGTCGAAGCGGATGCGACCCTGCGTCGGCCGCAGCAGCCCGGAGATCAGGTTCAGCAGCGTGGTCTTGCCGCAGCCCGAGGGGCCGAGCAGCGCAAAGGCACCGCCGTCGGCCCATTCGAGGTCGAGTCCGCGCAGCGCCCAGTCGGCCGGTTCCTGCTCGCGCGGGTGGTCGCGGTAGGAGTGGCGCAGCGATTCGAGCCGGATGCGGGCCATGCGTCGCGGGCTCCTCAGGCCGCCAGCCGCCGGCCGGCGGCATCGAAGTACAGGCAGCGCTCGACGTCGAGCACGAATCGCGCGTCTTCGCCGACCGGGTGGTTCTGCACGCCATGCGTCTGCGAGACCCAGGTGGTGCCGGCGAGCGCGAAGTGGACCACGCTCTCCGAGCCGCTGATCTCGCAGATCAGCACGCGTCCGCCGACCGCGACACCCGGTGTCGCGGCGCCGGGTCCCACACCCGGTGTCGCCGCACCGGCGGCTGGCCGCACATGGTGCGGCCGCAGCGCCACGGTGATCTCGCCGTCGGGCAGCGCGCGCACCGCCGTCGGCGCGCTCCAGCGCACCTGGCCGTCGAGCACCACCTCGGCGCCGGACTTGCGCGCCGAGGCCACGTTGATCGGGGGGTCGGAGAACACACGCGCGCTCGTCAGGTCGGCCGGCTCGCGGTAGACACCGGTACAGGGGCCGAACTGCGTCACGCGGCCTTCGTGCAGCGTGGCCACGTGGCCGCCGAGCAGCAGCGCCTCCACCGGCTCGGTGGTGGCGTACACCACGGTGCAGCCGCGGTCGGCAAACAGGCGCGGCAACTCGTCGCGCAGCGATTCGCGCAGCTTGTAGTCGAGGTTCGCGAGCGGCTCGTCGAGCAGTACGAGGTCGGCGTCCTTCACCAGCGCGCGGGCGAGCGCCGTGCGCTGCTGCTGGCCGCCGGACAGCTCGCTCGGCCGGCGATCGAGCAGCGGCGAGAGCTTCAGCAGCTCGGCGATGCGGCCGACGCGGGCCGTGATGTCCGCACCCGACACGCCGGCCACCTTGAGCGGCGAGGCGATGTTGTGAAACACCGAGAGGTTCGGATAGTTGATGAACTGCTGGTAGACCATCGACACACGGCGCTGCTGCACCGGCACGCCGGTGACGTTGCGGCCGCCGAACCAGACCTCGCCCGTGGTGGGCTTCACCAGCCCGGCCATCAGCCGCAGCAGCGTGGTCTTGCCGGCAAGCGTTTCGCCGAGCAGCGTGTTGAAGCCGCCCGGCTGCAGCGTCAGCGTCGTCGGGTGGATGTGGATGTCGGCGCCGTCTTGCAGCGCGACCTGGCGGAGTTCGAGCGACACGTCGATGGACGCATTGAATGCCGGGTGCCGGCGATCGACGACCCGTTGACAACGAGGGGGCGCTCGTCGCGCCCCCTCGCCATCTTCAGGTCATCGTCAGGACGAGGCTTACTTCGCCGCCGCCCAGCGCTTGACGATCTCCTCGTACGGCATCGTCACGCCCTTGGGCTTCTCGTTTGCGAGCTTGGCCTTCGGGCCGTCGGGCTTGCCGAGCCACTCCTTCGGGTCCACCGGCTTGTTCAGCCGCGGGCCGCATCCGCCGTAGGTCTTGGCCTTCTCGTCGGCCTCCTGCATGCGCGCCATCACCAGGTCCATCTCCTCGGCCAGACGGTCCATCGCCTTCTGCGGCGTGAAGGCGCCGGAGTTCACGTCGCCGATCTGCTGCCACCACAGCTGCGCGAGCTTGGGATAGTCGGGCACGTTCACGCCGGTGGGCGTCCACATCAC
>JAEUPI010000273.1 GCA_016790175.1 Burkholderiaceae bacterium
CCCGGCACCGGCGAGACCGTCGGCGCGGCGTTGGTGGCCGATGGGCGTGTGCAGGGCGTGCTCTTCACCGGGTCGACCGAAGTGGCGCGACTGCTGCAGCGTGCGCTCGCTGGCAGGCTCGGCAGGCACGGCCAGCCGGTACCGCTGATCGCCGAGACCGGTGGCCAGAACGCGATGATCGTCGACTCGTCGGCATTGCCCGAGCAGGTGGTGGCCGACGTATTGAGCTCGGCCTTCGACAGCGCCGGCCAGCGCTGCTCGGCCCTGCGCGTGTTGTGCGTGCAGCAGGAGATCGCGCCGAGGCTGATCGAGATGCTGCACGGTGCGGTGCAGGAGCTGCATGTCGGCGACCCGCGCGCGCTGGCGGTCGATGTCGGCCCGGTGATCGACCGCGAGGCCGAAGCCGGTATCCAGCACCACATCGACGCGATGCGTCAGGCCGGCCGCCGCGTGTCGCAGCCCGCCGTGGTCGACGAGACCGTGCACCGCGACGGCCACTTCGTGCCGCCGACGATCATCGAGATCGAGCGCCTCGGCGAGCTGACCCGCGAGGTGTTCGGCCCCGTGCTGCACGTGCTGCGTTACCCGCGCGATGGGCTCGATGCGCTGCTCGACCAGATCCATGCCACCGGTTACGGCCTCACGTTCGGGCTGCACACGCGCATCGACGAGACTGTGGTGCGTGTGGCGGCGCAGGCGCATGCGGGCAACCTGTACGTGAACCGCAACATGGTGGGCGCTGTGGTGGGCGTGCAGCCTTTCGGCGGCGAAGGCCTGTCGGGTACCGGCCCGAAGGCGGGCGGGCCGCTATACCTGCTGCGCTTGCTGGCGCGAAGGCCCGAGGGCGCAGCGCTGCGCGCGATCGAGCGCGTCGGCAGCGACGCGCGCGCGCCGGTGCGCGGACTGCCAGTGGAGCGCACACCGCGCATGGATCCCGCGCTGGCGGCGCTGCAGCGATGGGCCGTGCACGCGCATGACGCCGCATTGGCCGCACACATCGAGCGCATGGGCGCCGAGGCCTGCGCGCCACGCTGGCGCCAGCTGGCCGGCCCCACCGGCGAGGCGAATCTCTACGCGGTGCTGCCGCGCGAGGCGGTGCTGTGCATCGCCGAGCGCGACAGCGATCGGTTGCTGCAACTGGCCGCTGTGCTGGCGGTGGGCGGTCGCGCTGTGTGGCCGGCCTCCGCCGCCGCGCTGGCCCAGCGGCTGCCTGACGAAGTGCGTGAGCGCATCGCGCTGGCGCAGGACTGGACACAGCCCAGCGTGGTCTTCGATGCCGCGCTGTTGCACGGTCGCGCCGACGAATGCATTGGGTTGCAGCGGACGCTCGCAGCGCGGGCCGGAGCCATCGTCGGCATCACCGCGCTGGCGCCGGGCGACGCCGCAATTCCGCTCGAACGTCTGGTGATCGAGCGCGCGCTGAGCGTCAACACGGCTGCAGCGGGCGGCAACGCGAGCCTGATGACGATCGGTTGACTCGGCGCAGGAGCGCTACCGATAGCTCGTCAGCAGGATGCTCGTCTCGGTGTTGGCGATGCCCTTGATCAGACGCACGCGCTCGAGCACCTGCGACAGCTCGGCCATGCTTTCGGCGCGCAGCTCGGCCAGCAGGTCCCAGCGGCCGTTGGTGTCGTGCAGCGCGGCCACGCCCGGTTCGCCGAGCATCGCGGCGATCACCGCGCGGGTCTGGTTGCCGTCAACCAGCACACCCATCCAGGCCCGGATCTGGTTGGGCTCGGCATCGGGGCGCAGGCGCACCGAATAGCCGACGATCACCTGGTCGTCCTCGAGCTTGCGCAGGCGGTTGGTGACGGTACCGCGCGAGACACCGAGCCGGGACGCCAGCGTGGCCACCGGCGTGCGCGCATCCTGGCGCAGCATGGCGATCAGCTGTCGGTCGGTGTCGTCCATGGCCATTGCACCCATCGTTCGCCAGTGATCGTCGATTGTGCCGCGCAACGGCTCGGTCAGATGGCCGCACCCGGACGCAAGGGGCCGCCGCGGCGACGTCGGACGACAGCTCAGGTTCGCACCGGCTTCAGCCTTTCGGCCTGCACCGTGCGCGACGGCAGCGCGAACAATCCACCGCCCAGGTGATGCAGCGTGTGCCATTCGGCGTTGTCGTCGCGAAACGACCAGCGCCCTCGCACGAACACGCGTTCGTCGGCCTGCGCCGACACCACCTCGCCGAAGAAGGTGTCGTAGGCCTGCTGCGCGTGCGGCTCCTCGATCAACCGGCATTCCATCCACGCCACGCAGCCCGGCACCAGCGGCAACCCGAGCGCCGGCCCGCGCAGCGGAACGAGTCCGTGGCGCGAGAATTTGTCGGAATCGCCCTCGTGTGCCGGCTTGCCCGTTTCGCTGCCCACGGTGTAGGCCAGATCGACGACAGCCCGGCACGGCAGATTCAGCGCGAACGCGCCGCTCGCCAGCACGAGCTCACGCGTATAGGTGCTCTTGTCGATCACCACCGCCACACGCGGCGGCGTGAACTCCACCGGCATCGACCAGGCCGCCGCCATCAGGTTGCGTCGCGCGCCATGCGCGCTGCTCACCAGGACCGTGGGTCCGTGGTTGATCAGGCGACCGGCATGCGCCAGGTCGACCGCTTGAATCGAGGACATGGTCGACATGGTCGAAGTGTAGGCATCGCGAAGGGGCCGATCGCGGTGCTGCGGTGCGCAGGTGACACGGTGGATGCGCCGCAGCGATCAGGGCATGTTCACCCTACGGGAAGGGTCGCGAAGGCCCGCAGGGTTGCGACCAGAAAGGCCGCGCGCGGCGCTGCAAATCCTCGCCGGGTGTCCAACCCGGCTGCGGTTCGCGCCTTGCTCGCGGCCTTTCTGGTCGTCAACGCGGTCCCTTCCCGTAGGGTGAACATGCCCTAAGCTCGACGCGATGCGCGCCCGTGATGTGACCGACCTGCTGCTGCTGAGCGTGCTCTGGGGTGCGGCCTATCTGTTCACGCGCGCTGCCGCACCGGCTTTCGGCCCGGTGCCGCTGGTAGCGCTGCGCTTGGGCCTGGCTGCGCTGCTGCTGTGGCCGCTGCTGGTCTGGCGCGGCCATGCGACCGCCTTGCGCGAGCATCCGCTGCCGCTGCTGATGCTCGGGCTGCCGTTCACCGCGCTCCCGTTCGTGTTGCTCACGTTCTCTGCGCTGCATCTCACGGCCGGTCTCGTCGCACTGCTCAACGCGACGGCACCGCTGTTCGCAGCGCTGATCGCGCACTTCATGCTGCACGAGCGGCTCGGCGTCTGGCGCGCGGCCGGGTTGCTGATCGGCTTCGCCGGCGTGGCGGGCCTGATGTGGGGCCAGGCCTCGATCAAGTCCTCGCAGGGCGCGCTCGCCGTGGCGGCCGTGCTGGGCACGTCGCTGATCTGGGCCTGCGGTGCCCATTACACGCGACGCCGGCTGGGTGGCGTCGATGCAATGGCCATCACCGTCGGCAGTCTCGCCGCGGCGAGCCTCGCATTGGCACCTCTGGCGGCCATCAGCTGGCCGACCGAGACGCCGGAGCTTCGTGCGTGGATCGAGGTGACCTTCCTCGGCGTGGCGAGTTCGGGGCTCGGATTTCTGCTGTACTTTCGGTTGTTGCGCCGCATCGGGCCGGTGCGGGCGATGTCGGTCACCTTCCTGAATCCCGCCGTGGCGATGGTGTCGGCCGCGTGGTACCTCGGCGAGGCGATCACCTGGCCCACGGTGGCCGGCGGCGGGGTGGTGCTGATCGGCACCGCGATGAGTCTCGGCCTGCTCGGGCCGGCGGCGGATCGGGCGCGCTGAGAAACCTCAGTGGTGGCAATGCACCAGACGTCGCAGATGTTCAGCGAGTGCGCGCAGTTCGTCGGCCGCTTCCGGCGCAAATCCGTTGCGGCCCCCACGGCTGTCGTTGAGCAGTTCCTTGAGGAACCGCAACGCGAGGTCGTGGTCATCCCAGCGGTGGCACAACAGATTGGCCACGCGCGCGTGTTCCTGCATCAGCCGCAGCGGCTGCAGCGGCTCCGGCAGGCTGCGCAGCCAGGTCATCGCGGCGCGGCTCGGGCGGCATTCGACGTGGCCCACTGCGTCGCGGCTCGTCGGCCACTGCTCGTCGGTCAGCGGTGACAGCGACGGATAGTCCGACGACTCGGCCGACGGCCACACCGGTTCGGCGTGATCCGATGGACGAGCATGCGAGTTCGCGTCGATCATGGTGGCGGCGA
>JAEUPI010000037.1 GCA_016790175.1 Burkholderiaceae bacterium
CCTGCAGCTTGCGCAGCGAGCGGCCGCTGGCCACGTCGATGATCTCCACCGGCTCGTGCAGGCTCTCGCGCCCGTTGGCGCCGATCGTCACGTCGGCGTACGCGATCGCCAGTTGCTGGCCGTCTGGGCTGAAGGCCAGGCCCGCGCTGCGGCGCGCACCCATCGCATGGGCATGCAGCGGCGAAGCGGCGCCGCCCGTGGCCCGCAGGATGCGCACGCTGCCGTCGAGCGCCGCCGCGGCGGCCAGGCCCTGTGCCGAGACGGCGAGGCCGAAGACCGGCGCGCCCAGCGGCTGCTCGAGCAGCATGCGGCCATCGAGCGAGAAGGCGCGCACCGCATGGTCGCCGGCACGCTCGCCCGCATAGGCAGCCAGCAGCACGCTGCCGTCGGCCGACCAGGCCAGCTTGCGCACATGGCCGCCACGCGCATCGATCGTGCGTTGCAGGTTGCCGCTGGCCAGATCGAACAGATAAATGCGGTGCACGTGACCGTCGCCACCGGTGGTGCCACCTACCGCCACCAGCGGCTGTTGCGGATGGATCGCCACGCCGTAGAGTCGCCCGCCTTCGGCACCGAAGGCCAGCGGCCGCAGCACATGGCGAAGCCCGCCGCTCGGCCAGTCCCACACACGCGCGGTGCGATCGTCAGACGCCGTGACCGCCACGCCGTGGGTGGTGCTCACGTCGATGCGGCGCACCGGTGCGCTGTGTGCGCCGTGCTCCATCATCAGCACCGGCGCGCTCTGGCCGAACGCAGGCACGGCCAGCATCGCCAGCGCGAGCAGCCCCAGCGTGCACAGCGAACGACAACGGTGGATGAATGGGATGAGCATGGTCGAACCGCGGGCGACGAAGGCCCGCGCGCCGGGTTCTAGCACCCGCTGCACGCCACCACGATCCCACGATGACATCCCACGAAAGACGGATTGGCTATTTAGAAACTGGGGAGTGCATCGGCCAACGATCCGCGCCTAGCATCGCGCCATGGGGTTGCCGCACGCCTTCGCACATTGACGCGTGGCGTGGGCGCCCCCTGCTGCAGGAGAGCGCCATGCCGTCGACACCCGTTGCTCTGGTTCCCCTTCGCCGCACGCATCGTGTGCGGTGGGCCGTGCTCGCACTCACCGCTGCGATGGGCGCTGCGTTCGCCGGCCTTGTCTGTGCACAGGGTTCCGATGTGCTGAGCGGCGCCGCGCTCACCGAAGACCGGCTGCTGCAGGCGCTCACGCCCGACGGCGGCGCCACCAAGCGCAGCCTGCGCGTGAAGGCCACCGACGCGTCGGCCACGCTGCCGCGGCTGAAGCAGCCCAGCGCCTCGCTGCTGGTGACGTTTCACACGGCGTCGTCGGAGCTGACGCCGCAGGCCAAGCAGCAGCTGGACGTCGTGGGTGCCGCGCTGAAGCACGATCGCCTGGCGCGCTACACCTTCACTGTCGAAGGCCATGCCGATCCGCGCGGCGACGCGCAGTCGAACCTGGTGCTCTCGCAGCACCGTGCCGGCAGCGTGCGCTCGTATCTGGTGGACGCCCACGGCATCGACCCGCAGCGCCTGGTGGCCGAAGGCAAGGGCGATCGCGAACTGATGAACCGCGATCAGCCCACCGCAGCGGAGAACCGGCGCGTCACGATCGTCACGCAGGTGCAGTGAGCCCGGTGGCGTGCGGCTTCAGTTTCGCGCCTTCGCCGTCGCGGCCACCTCGTCGATGGTGAGCATCGTCGCGCCGTAGGCCCCCGAGCAGCTCGACACGGTGCACTGCGGCTCGCCGGCGAACGGGTTCGCGTCCGGCGTGCGCTGACGCCACAGTCGCTCGGACTCGGCCAGATCGAACTCCGGGATCAGTGCGTTGGTGATGCGCAAACCGGCTCGCGACAGATCGCGCTTCTCGCGCGAGACCAGCACGACCAGATGGTTGGTGCCCGGCGGCCCGGCGGCCGTGATCTCCCAGCCCTTGCGCGGCAGGCGCAGTTCGGCGCCGGGCTCGATACGATTGGCGCCGTCGAGCCGGTTCGGGAACAGCAGGTGAAAGTGGCGCTTGTCGGTGCCGGTGAAATACACATAGAGATGGCCAGCCTCGCTCGCGCGCACACGAAAGCGCAGCGCGTCCTTGTCGATCACCAAGGTGGCCTGCTCGACGCTGGCGCTGACCTGGATCGACGGGTCCGCGCGTGCGACCAGGTCCTGCAACGCGCCGAGCACGCTGAACGCCGCATCGACCGCGCTGGCAGCAGCGGGTGCGGCCGCAACAACCGCCGATGCCCGCGCGGTCGTGCCGCCGCTCGCCAACGGTGCGCTCTGTGTCGCCGCACCAGCGGTCGCGACGCTCGCCGCGTCGCTGCCGGCAGGGGTGCTGCCTGTGGCAACGCCCTGGGTGCCCGCTGGCTGGGCACCGGGCCGCATCACCCACCACGCCGCTGCCACCACCAGCAGCGCCATCGCCGCCGCCACGCCCCATCTGAGCGGCGCACGCGGAGCCGCATGCCCGGACGCCTGTGGCGACGAGGGAGGCCGTTGTGCAGGCCGCGCAGCAGCCTTTGTGCCGGTCTCGGCAAACATCCGCCGAAACGCCTGCATGCTCTGCGGCCGCTCCTCGGGCCGCAGCCGCAGCCCGGCATCGATGGCCAGCAGGAACCCGGTCGAGTAACGCCCTGCGCCGGCCTGCACCGCGGGCACCAGGTCGTCGGCGAGCACACGGTCTACCGAGGCCATCGGTGCGCGACCGGTGATGCAGGCATAGAGCACCGCGGCGAGTGCATAGACGTCGGTCCACGGGCCCTGCTTCAGCGACTGCACCTCGCCATACTGCTCGATCGGCGCATAACCCGGCTTGAGCACGACGGTGAGCGTGCGCGTCATGTCGCCGATGATCTGGCGCGCGGCGCCGAAGTCGAGTAGCAGCGGTTTCGGGTGATCGGGCAGTTGCGTCGGGTCGGTGCGCGTCGGGCCGAGCAGCAGCACGTTGTCGGGCGCCACGTCGCGGTGCAGGCAGCACGGCTCAGCGGCATGCAGCAGCTCGAGCGCGGCGATGAGCGGCCGCAGCAGCTCGAGCAGCCATACCTCGCTCGGCCGGGCGCCGGTGTCGCGCAACCATTGCTTGAGCGTGGCGCCCTTGTACAGCGGCATCACCATGTAGGCGGTGCCGTTTTCCTCCCAGAAGCGATACACCTTCACCAGCGACGGATGGTCGAACGAGGCGAGCAGCCGCGCCTCGTTGATGAAGCTGCGCAGCCCCACCTCGAACGGCTCGCGCTGCACCTCGGTGCGCGGCTGCACGTGAAAGCCGGCGTCGCGCGCCGCCAGCGTGGCGGGCATGTACTCCTTGATCGCCACCGGCCGTTGCAGCACGGTGTCGTGCGCGCGATAGACGATGCCGAAGCCGCCCTCGCCGAGCACGCCTTCGTTGACGAACTCCTGCAGCTTGTAGCCCAGCGGCAGCGTGACGCCGCCGCTGGCGCTGCCGATCAGCGTGCGGTCGTCATCGGGCACGGGCGCGGACATGGCGCGAGTATCGCCGCGGCCGGCGCGGTAAAGTCCAGGCCCTTGCCAGCCGAACGGCCGCCATGACCCAGCGCCACAAGCTCCACGAGCGCAACCTGCCGACCGCCGAGGAGGACGCACTCGCCGCGCCGTTACCCTCGCGCTACGCCGGCCCGGAGAGCAGCTTCCGCCTCGCGTTCACCGATGAGCGCTTCCTGCTGCGCGAAGAGCTGCGCCCGGTGCGCATGCAGCTCGAGCTGCTGAAGGCCGAGATGGTGCAGCAGGAGCAGCGCATCGAATCGACGATCGTGCTGTTCGGCAGCGCGCGCATCGTCTCGCCCGAGGCGGCGCAGGCGCAGCTGCAGGCTGCCGCGGCGAGCCGCGACGCTGGCGCGCTGCGCCGCGCCGAGGTGGCGCTGGAGATGAGCCGCTACTACGACGAGGCGCGCCGCTTCGCGGCGCTGATCACCACGCGTTCGAGCACGCTCGACACGCCGATCTACGTGGTCACCGGCGGCGGCCCCGGCATCATGGAGGCCGGCAATCGAGGCGCCTTCGACGTGGGCGGCCGCAGCATCGGCCTCAACATCGTGCTGCCGCACGAGCAGGCGCCCAATGCGTACATCACGCCGGAGCTGTGCTTCCAGTTCCACTACTTCGCGCTGCGCAAGATGCACTTCGTGATGCGCAGCATCGCGCTGGTGTGCTTTCCCGGCGGCTTCGGCACGCTCGACGAGCTGTTCGAGACGATGACACTGGTGCAGACCGGCAAGAGCCGCCCGCGACCGATCCTGCTGTTCGGCCGCGCGTTCTGGGAGAAGCTCATCAACTTCCAGCACCTGGTGGACTGCGGAATGATCAGCCCGGAGGACCTGGGCCTGTTCCACTATGTCGAGACCGCCGAGGA
>JAEUPI010000048.1 GCA_016790175.1 Burkholderiaceae bacterium
GCCATGAACACGTACACCGCGATCGAGGCCATCGCCGGCCCGGCGGCGCTGGCCCATTGCGGCGGCAGGAACTCGCGGAACAGGTGCTGCAGCAGCGTGCGGCCCAGCGTGTCGATGCAGCCGACGAGGATCGAGCCGATCAGCGCGCCGCGGATCGAGCCGATGCCGCCGATCACGATCACCACGAACGCGAGGATCAGGATGTTCTCGCCCATGCCGACCTGCACCGCGAGCAGCGGCCCGAGCAGCGCGCCGGCCACCGCGCACAGCCCGGCGCCGATGCCGAACACCGCGGTGAAGAGGCGCCGCACATGCACGCCCATGGCCTCGGTCATCACGCGGTTGGACGCGCCCGCGCGCACCAGCGCCCCGAGCCGCGTGCGCGCGACCAGCACGTACATCAGCGCCGCCAGTACGAAGCCCACGCCGAGGATCAGCAGCCGGTACGACGGATAGCTGAAGCCGGGAAACAGCTCGACCGGCCCCGACAGCGCCTCGGGCGCCGACAGCGCGAGATCGGTGCCGAAGACCATCTTCACGCCGTCGTTGAGGATCAGGATCAGCGCAAAGGTGGCCAGCACCTGCGACAGGTGGTCGCGCGTGTAGAGCGTGCGCAGCAGCGTGGTCTCCAGCAGCATGCCGAAGGCCGCGGTGAGCCCGATCGCGCCGAGCACGCCGAGCACGAACGAGCCGCTCAGCTGCACCAGCCACGCCGCCAGGAACGCGCCCACCATGTACAGCGAGCCATGGGCGAGGTTGATCATGTCCATCACGCCGAACACCAGCGTGAGGCCCGCAGCCAGCAGAAACAGCATCAGGCCGAACTGCAGGCCGTTGAGCACCTGCTCGATCAGGAGAATGCTCAGCATCGGGGGGCGGCCGCGACGGGGCGTGGGCGAAGGGCCGTCGCGGCGGCGTCAGCCGTGCCGGCTCACGGCTTCATCTTGCATTCGCCGACGTAGGCGTCGCCGTGGTCCTTGAGGATCGGCTGGTTGAACGACTTGTTGACCAGGCCGCCCTTGCCGTCGGAGCCCACGGTGCGCACGTAGTAGTTCTGGATCGGGTACTGGTTGGTGTTGAACCTGAACGGGCCACGCACCGAATCGAACTTCGCCGCCTTCAGCGCCTTGCGCACGGCCTCACGGTCCTCGATCCTGCCCTTCACGTCGCGCACCGCGGCGTTGATCAGCTGCGCCGCGTCATAGCCCTGCGATGCGTACAGCGTGGGCAGGCGTTTGTATTCCTTCTGGAACGCCTCGACGAACTGCTGGTTGGCCGGGTTGTTGAAGTCGGGCGACCAGTGCGCGGTGTTGAACAGGCCCGACATCGCCGGGCCGACCGGGTTGATCACGTCCTGGTCGGCCGAGAAGCCCGGCAGCAGCAGCTGGATGTCCTTCGACAGGCCCGCGCCGACGAACTGCTTGATGAAGTTGATGCCCATGCCGCCGGGCAGGAAGATGTACATCGCCTGCGGCTTGGCGGCACGGATCTCGGCGAGTTCGGCCGCATAGTCGAGCTGGCCCAGCTTGGTGTAGTTCTCGCCGACGATCTGGCCCTTGAACATGCGCTTGAAGCCGGCCAGCGAATCCTTGCCGGCCTGGTAGTTGGGCGCCAGCAGGTACACGCTCTTGACCTCGCGCTGCGTGGCATACGCACCGGCGGCCTCATGGTAGGCGTCGTTGGGCCAGCTCACCGCGAAGAACAGCGGGTTGCAGTCCTTGCCCGCGATCGACGACGGCGCCGCGTTGGGACTGATGTAGATGACGTTGTTGTCGAGCGCTTCGGGCAACGCCGCCAGCATGATGTTGGAGAACACCACGCCGGTCATGAAGTCGACCTTGTCGCGCTTGACGTTCTTCTCGAATTGCTGCTTGGCCACGTCGGGCTTGAACTGGTCGTCGCTGACGATCACCTCGGCGGGCAGGGCGCCGAGCTTGCCACCGTTGAGCTTCACGGCCAGCAGGAAACCATCGCGGATGTCGACGCCGAGCGCCGACGACGGGCCCGACAGCGTGCTGACGAAACCGATCTTGACCTTGTCGGCCGCGGCCGCCGGGATGGTGGCCAGCGCGGTGGCCATCGCGAGCGCGCCCAGGGGCAGGGAAGAGCGGAAGGTCGTGCGCATGGTGGAGTCGTGCCTTTCTGCGTCGCGGTGCGTGCGGTTCAGATCCAGATCTGGATCACATAGTCGAAGGGCGCCTGCGCATTGAACAGGTCCACCCGTTGCAGTTTGATTCTGAGTGCTCCGCCGGGCTCGCGCATCAGCGTATGTCGGTAGCGCCCGCCGAAATGGCGGATCGTGTCGCGCCGCAGCTCCATCATGTGAAAGCGCGAACGCACCACGATCTCCTGCGGCCCGGCCGACTCGATCGCCACATGGCTGACGATGTGATTGGTCTCCCACAGCGGCGCCTGCGACCAGGCGTTGGGGTGCATCACGCGGCCCTTGCGCACTTCCATCAGCAGCTTGTCCTCGATGAAGATCGAGGGCGTTCCGTCCCAGGTGGTCTGCTCGGGGCGGGCGGGCACCCAGTACAGCCCATCGTCGGCAAAGCCGTCCATCCACGCCTGCCAGTGCTTGTCGTCGAGCAGTTCGGCCTGGCGGTACAGGAACTGCTCGACCTCGCGCTGCAGGTCGGCGGCGGCCACCAGGCCGGGTGCCGGCAGCGGCGCGCCGGCATCGGCCTTGCCGCGCGGCGAATGCGAGGGTTCGATGGCCTGCGCACCGGTGGCGCCGCGCGAATCGTCGCCCGCGATCACCACGTCCTGATCGAGCAGGTGGCGCATGTCGGGCCCGGCGCTCGGGATCGCGCGCTCGTTGGCGGTGTTCATCAGGCGGCTCCTTGCATGTAGCGCGACCACGCACCGAACTGGCTGCGCATCACGATCTCGGACGTGCCGTGGTTGGAATAGGCCACACCGTTCGGCTCGATGCGGTCGTCGCCCAGGTGGCGGTGGAAGCTCACCCAGTCGCCGCCGTTGCTCTGCAGTCCCCACTGGCCCTTGGTCCAGTTCTCGAGGTCGTCGGCGTTGATCATCGTGGCCGGCGAGTTCACCAGGTTGTAGTACCAGAGGCTGCGGCGGTAGATCGCCTCGGGCGCGCCTTTGAGGCGGAAGTGCCAGATCTCCGACAGCGTCTTGTCGGGCGCGATCGGCCGCAGGCAACGCAGCTGCTGCAGCGGCGACTGCACCGACAGATACGGGTAGATCAGCACGTGGTGGATGCTGCGCGAGAGGTACTCCTCGGCCTTCGCCTCGCCATAGGCCTGCTTCAGCATCGCCTCGTGCTCGAGCGTGTCCTTGTCCTGCGGTCGCAGGCCCATGTAGGCCTTCAGGATGCCGTGGCCCTGCGGGTAGTTGATGGTCTGCACGCTGTCCCACTGTTCGAAGCTCGATGCGAAGGCCGA
>JAEUPI010000073.1 GCA_016790175.1 Burkholderiaceae bacterium
GGGTGTCGACCGAACGCGAACACGCGGTCGCCTCGTCGGGTCGCGCATGAAACGGCTCACGCAGGCACCGAACCTCGCGCTGGCCACGCTGTGGGCCGACATGCTGTGCCAGGCCGGCTTCGATGCCAGCGTGCAGCGCGCATATGCCAGCAGCATCGCCGGCGAGATTCCGCCCGACCAGGCCTTGCCCGAGGTGTGGATCACCGACGATTCACAGCTCGATGCGGCGCGCGCGCTGCTCGATCAGCTGCGTCACCCGCCATTCCGGCGCTGGGTGTGCCGCGGTTGCGGCGAATTGATCGAAGGGGCCTTCGATCAGTGCTGGCGTTGCGGCGCGGCGATGTCGGGCTGACACCGGCGGCGCATCACGCGGACTTCACCCCCGCTCGCAGGCCGCCGTATAGCGCGCCTGGTTCTCGAGCACATGCTGCACCAGCAGCTCGCAAGCACGCTCGACGCGGCCCGAGGCGATAGCGTCGACCAGCACCTGATGACTGGTGACCGGGTTGTCAATCGGCGCGCGGTGACGCATGGCCACGAGCTGTGAGCGGATCACTTCGTAGCCCGAGAGCAGATAGGGATTCTCGCAATGCGCGAAGAACTGCCCGTGGAATTCCATGTCCAGCCGGGCCAGTTCCTTCTGGTCGCGCGCCCGGGCCGCCTTACGCATCGCCGCCACGCCGCGCGACAGGGCCTCGACCAATGCCTCGCGGCGCGCCGACACGGCTTCGCGCAAGGCTGCCGTCTCGATCGTGGCGCGGTAGCGGAGCAGTTGTCCGACCTGCATGGCGTCGAGTCGAAACACGAAGGTGCCGCGCTGCGGGTGCACCTCCACCAGGCCCTCGCTCTTCAGGCGCAGCAGAGCCTCGCGCACCGGTGTCTTGCTGACACCCAGGCGCTGAGCCAGCTGCGCCTCGGAAACCTGCTCGCCGAGCCCCAGCTCGCCGTCGACGATTGCCGTGCGGATCCGCTCGCAGGCCAGCTCGGTGAGCAACTGCGGGCGTTCGAGGCGAAGGGGGGCATTCATCGCTGGATCGTGGCAAGCAGCCGGCGGTCGCGAGTATAGGGTTATCAGCCATGTCAGATCTGAGATATCAGTTCAAGAATCGTGTCGCCATGGAAGCCCCGTACCGCCCGGAGGCCACACCCTCGTCGCTCGCGGCATTCGAGTCGTTTGCCGTGCGCCTGAACCAGTCGTGCATCGTCGCGTTGATGGGGTCGATGGCACTGCTGGTATTCGTCAACGTGGTGACCCGCTATGTGCTCAACCACTCGATCATCTGGGTTGAAGAGTTCACTCAGTACGAGATGATCTGGATCGCCTACCTTGGCGCCGGCCTGGCGCTGCGCGAGGGCCGTCATGTCGCGGTGGACACGCTGCAGGATCTTCTGCCGCAGCGCGCGCGGCATGCGCTGCGCACCGCGGTCGCATTGGCGATGCTGGTCTTCATGGTCGTGCTCGTGGTGCTCGGCTTCCAGATCGTGGCCTTCACTTGGAATCAGGAGACACCGGTCATGAATCTGCCGACCGGTCTTCCCTATCTGGCAGTGCCGATCGGCGCCGCCGGCTTCGCCCTTCACCTGACGCTGTTCTGGCGCGGGTTCGTCGAACGTCGGTTCGAGCATCCGGACGACGCGACCGAAGCGGTCGACGAGGAGCAACTGGCGTGACGGCGGCCCTGTTCGCTGTGTTTGCCATCGGTCTACTGTTCGGGCTGCCGATCGCCTTTGCGATGGGTGGTGCCGGCCTGGTGGCGCTGGCGGTCGAAGGCAAGCTGTCGCTGCTGTCGGTGCCGCAGCGGTTTTTCGACGGCATCAACTCCTTCCCGCTGATGGCGGTGCCGTTCTTCATCCTGGCGGCCGACCTGATGACGGCCAGCGGCATCACGACCGCCCTGTTGCGCTTCTCGAACTCGCTGGTCGGCCATATCCGCGGCGGCATGGGCCATGTGAACGTGGTGACATCGATGCTGTTCGCCGGCATCAGCGGCTCGGCACTGGCCGACGCTGCCGGCCCCGGAGCGGTTGAGATGCGCATGATGGAGAAATCGGGCTACGACAAGTACTACTCCGCCGCGCTGTCTGCCGCGACTGCCACCATCGGACCGATCATTCCGCCGTCGATCATCATGGTGATCTACGCGCTCACCGACAGCCGGGTCACGGTGGCCGGACTGTTCCTCGCCGGCGTGGTGCCGGGGCTTTTGCTCGGTGCGGCGTTGATGGCAGCCAACCACTGGATCTCCATCCGCCGCGGCTATGGCAGCGCGCACCGTCCGATGGCCTGGAGCGAACGGCTGCGTGCGCTGTGGAAGGCCACGCCGGTGCTCGCCATGCCGGCGATCATCATCGCCGGCATCCTGACGGGTCTGTTCACACCCACCGAGGCGTCGGCGGTGGCGGTGTTCTATGCGCTGGCGATCGGGTTGTTCGTCACGCGCACGCTCAACCGTCGGGTGATCCTGAAAGTGCTTCTGCAGAGCGGCCTCGTCACCAGTGCCGCGCTGATCATTGTGTCGATGGCGTCGCTGCTCGCCTGGGTGCTGACGCTGCTGCAGATCCCGCAGAGCGTGGCCGCAGCCATCGGCGGGCTGACGCGCGACCCGGTCGCGATCTTGCTCATCGTCATGGTGTTCGTGCTCGTCTGCGGCCTGTTCATCGACACCTTGCCGGCGGTGATCATCCTGGTGCCGGTGCTGGCACCGCTGTCGGACCAGTTCGGCATTCACCCGCTTCATTTCGCGATGACGGTGGTGCTGAATCTGACGATCGGCCTGATCACGCCCCCGGTAGGCGGCGTGTTGTTCGTGATGACTTCGGTGGCCCGGCTCAAGCTGGAGAAGCTGGCCCATGCCGTGCTGCCGTTGCTGGCGGCCGAACTGGTGGTGCTGATCGGCGTGGTGCTCTGGGCGCCTCTGTCGACCGCAGTGCCCGCCTGGTTCGGCTATGCGCGATAACGCCTTTCCCCGTGTGAAGGAGACAACCGTGACCCTCAGATCCCTCGCCGCTCTTGCCGCGCTCGCGCTGGTGCTGCCCCTGGCCCACGCGCAGAAGACCCTGAAGTACGCCCACTTCCAGCCCGCCAAGGATGACCAGCCCAAGCACGTGGCCGCCCTCGCCTTCAAGGACCATGTCGAGAAAGCCACCAACGGCTCCGTCAAGGTCGAGATCTTCCCGGCCGGCCAGTTCGGCAAGGACCAGCCGACCATGGAGGGTCTGAAGTTGGGCACGCTCGAGCTGGCCGTGGCCCACGACGGCGCGATCGCCACCGTGCACAAGCCAATCGGTGTGCTCGGCATCCCGTTCCTCTACGAGAACCACGAGCACGCCTGGCGCGTCTATGACTCGAAGTGGAAGGACGACTTCTCGGCCGACATGGTCAAGAAGGCCGGCATCCGCATGCTCGGCGTCGCCGACAACGGCGTGCGCCACTTCACCAACAGCCTGCGCCCGATCCAGAGCCCGTCCGACATGAAGGGCATGAAGATCCGCATCCAGCCGTCGCCGGTGTTCAAGACGCTGGTCGAATCGCTCGGTGCCTCGGCCTCGGCGATTCCGTGGGCCGAGCTGCCCACCGCGCTGCAGCAGAAGGTGGTCGACGGGCAGGAGAACGGCGTCACCAACATCCTCGCGGCCAGCCTGTACCAGCACCAGAAGTACGCCACGCTCGACGGCCATGTCTGGAGCATCCATGCCTACATGGTGAACGACCGCTTCTACCAGGGGCTGACCGCCGTGGAGCGCAAGGCGGTCGACGAAGGTGTGGCCAAGGCGGTGCAGATCCACCGCAAGATGACGAGCGAGCAGGACTTGAACGCCAAGACCATCCTGGAGAAGAACGGCATGCAGGTCTACGTGCCCAACGCCGCGCAGCTGGGCGAATTCCGCAAGCTGGCGCAGCCTCCGGTGCGTCAATGGGCCGAGACCGAGATCGGCAAGGCCTACGTCGACGACCTGTTCAAGGCGATCGACGCCACGAAGAAATAGATCGCGATCGTTCCGATGTCCGGCTCTCCCGCGACCGGCGCGCTGGTCGTCGCGATCGACGACGGCTACCCGTCGTACGACCAGGAGCGCGCGCTGCTGGGCGCGGTGGGCGCCGGATTCAGCGTGCGCCCGGTGCGCGGCAACGTGGAGGCCGCCTGCGCCGCCGTGCGCGATGCCGACGTCGTGCTCGTTCGCGAATCGCCGCTGCCGCGCAGTGCGATCGAGCAGATGGCTCGCGCCAGGGCCGTGATCCGCTATGGCATCGGCGTCGACAACATCGACCAGCAGGCGGCGCGCGAGCGCCGCATCTACGTGGCCAACGTGCCCGACTACGGCATCGAGGAGGTGGCCACCCAGACCGTCGCGCTCGCGCTTGCGGTGGTGCGGCGGTTGCGGCTGCACGATCAAGAGGTGCGCGCGGGCCGGTGGTCCACCGGCGTGCTGGCCCCGATGCACCGGCTGCGCGGCAGCACGCTGGGCCTGGTGGGCTACGGTCGCATCGGGCGCCGCACCCACGAACTGCTGGCGGGCTTCGGATTCGCCCGCGTGCTCGTGCATGATCCGCGAGCTGAATTGCCTGGCGGTGCAGAGCCGTCTTCGCTCGACGAGCTTTGTCGGGCCGCCGATCTGATCACGCTGCATGCACCGATGACACCGCAGACCCATCACCTGATCGACGCGCGGCAGCTTGCGTTGATGAAGCCGACCGCGGTACTCGTGAACACCGCCCGCGGCGGCCTGATCGACCTCGACGCGCTCGCAGCTGCACTGGTCGACGGCCGCCTGCTCGGTGCCGGCCTCGATGTCTTCGAGCGCGAACCACCGGATCCCGCCCATCCGATCTTCGCGCTGCCCAACGTGGTGGTCTCCAATCACATCGGCTGGTACAGCGAGGAGGCGATGCGCGACGTGCAACGCAAGGCCGCCGAGGAGGCCGTGCGCGTGCTGCGCGGCGATCCTCCCTTACATTGGCTCAACCCATGGCACAACTCATGAATCTGCAAGCATTGGTGGACGGTTTCAACGCGGTAGCGGTCGCCTCGGTGGCCGATGCCGTCGACAAGATCTGCGGCAAGCGGGGCTACATGGCCGCCTGCATCAAGCCGCGCATCAACGACAAACGCATCTGCGGCCCGGCGGCCACGGTGCTCGAGACGGCGACCGACGAGTTTGTGCCGCCGCAGCATGCGCTCGACCTGATCGACGAAGCGCCCAAAGGCAGCGTGATCGTGATCTCGATTGCCGGAGGCGAACCCGACGTCGCGGTCTGGGGCGGCCTGATGACCGCCGGCGCGGTGGCCAACGGCCATGCCGGCGCCGTGCTCGACGGCGGCGTGCGCGACCTGGTGGAGATCCGCCGCGACTATGGCTTTCCGGTCTATGCGCGCGACGTGAGCCCGGGTACCACGCTCGGACGCTACAAGACGGTGGCCTCTCAGGTGCCGGTGAGCGTAGGCGGCATCATGGTCCATCCAGGCGACCTGATCGTCGGCGATGTCGACGGTGTGGTCGTGGTGCCGAAGGACATGGCCGCCGAGGTGCTGAAGCTCTCGCAGGAGATCGACGCCCGCGAACTCGAACAGGCCAAGCTGATCATCGCCGAGAAGTCGCTGCGCAAGGGCCTCGCCAGGTATGGCCGCATCTGACGCATCGACAGCCGGCTTCGACATCGTCTCGTTCGGCGAGCCGATGGTCGAGTTCAACCAGACCGGTGCCGGCGGCGGGCGGCAGTATTTGCAGGGCTTCGGTGGCGACAGTTCCAACCTCGCGATCGCCGCCGCACGACAGGGCGCGCGCGTCGCCTACGCCAGCGCCTTGGGGCCCGACCCCTACGGCGCCATGCTGCGTGCGCTGTGGGACGCAGAGGGCGTGGACCACTCCGGCGTGAAGACCGATGCCGCTGCATTCACCGCGGTCTACTTCGTCACCCACGACGCGCAGGGGCACCACTTCAGCTTCTTTCGCGCCGGCTCGGCCGCGAGCCGCATGTCGCCGGCCGACTTGCCGCTAGCTCTGATCCGCAGGGCAAAGGTGTTGCACCTGTCCGGCATCAGCCTCGGCATCTCGACCTCGGCCTGCGACACGGGCTATGCGGCGATCGCCGCGGCGCGCGACGCCGGCGTCGCCGTATCGTTCGACACCAACCTGCGCCTGAAGCTCTGGCCGGTGGACCGTGCCCGCGCGGTGATGACCGACGTGATGCGCCGCGTGGACCTTTGCCTGCCGAGCTACGACGACATGGCGGCGATCACCGGCCTCACGCAGCCGGAGGCGATCGTCGACCACTGCCTCGCGCTCGGCGCGAAGCTGGTGGCGTTGAAGCTCGGCGAGAAGGGCGCGATCGTGGCCGATGCGAACCGGCGTCACAAAATCGCGCCGCATCCGTGCCGGCCGATCGACGCCACCGGCGCCGGCGACACCTTCGGCGGCGCCTTCCTGGCGCGCTGGGTGGCCGGCGACGTTGCGGTCGACGCCGCGCGGTATGCCGCGGTGGCCGCGGCACTGTCCACCGAAGGTTATGGCGCCGTGGAGCCGATTCCGCGTGCCGCCGACGTCAGACGCGCGATGGGCCGCGCTGCCTGATCACAGCGTGCCGGGGTAGACCCCCCCGTCCATCAGCACATTCTGCCCGGTCATGTAGCCGGTGTGCACGCTGCAGATGAACGCGCACATCGCGCCGAACTCGGCCGAATCGCCGAAGCGCCGCGTCGGATTGACGCCGCGCCGTGCCTCCCACACCGCTTCGAAGGTCTGGCCGGATTTCTTCGCCGTCGCCGAGGTGTTCGAGCGCAGGCGCTCGGTATCGAACGGCCCAGGCAGCAGATTGTTGATCGTCACGTTGCGCGAGGCCAGCTTCGGCTGCCGCGCCAGGCCGGCCACGAAGCCGGTGAGGCCGGTGCGCGCTCCGTTGGACAGGCCGAGCCCGTCGTAGGGCATCTTCACCGCCGCCGAGGTGATGTTGACCACGCGGCCGAAGCCGCGCTCGGCCATCGCGTCGACGGTCGCCTTGATCATCTCGATCGGCGCGAGCATGTTCATCTCCAGCGCCTGGATCCAGTGCTCGCGTGTCCACTCGCGGAAATCGCCAGCCGGCGGCCCGCCCGCGTTGTTGATCAGGATGTCCACCTGCGGACACGCCGCCAGCGCCGCTGCACGGCCCTCGGCCGTCGCGATGTCGCCCGCCACTGCGCGCACCTCGCCGGCGCCCGGCAGCGCGCGCAGCTGCGCGCGTGTGGCTTCCAGTGCCTCGGCGCCGCGCGCGGTGATCACCACGTTTGCGCCCTCGCCCGCCAGCGCCATTGCGCAGCCTTTGCCCAGCCCCTTGCTGGCGGCACACACCAGCGCCCACTTGCCCTTCAAGCCGAGATCCATCGTTTCACCTCCATCGAGCGAGCAACCATACACCGGCGAGCACGCAGGCGGTGCCGGCCACCAGCCAGCCGGTGAACGGTTCACCGAGCAGCAGCACACCCATGCCGATGGTCGACAGCGGGCCGATCATGCCCACCTGCGCGGTGAGTGCGGCGCCGATGCGCTCGATCGCCATCATCACCATCAGCACCGGCGCGAAGGTGCAGGCGGTGGCGTTGAGCAGCGAGAGCCACAGCACCGCGTCGGCGACCTGCGCCGTTGCGAGCGGCCGGGCGACCAGCCAGTGCGCGATGCAGCACAGGCACGCCACCGAGGTGGCCAGGCCCGTGAGTCGCAGCGATCCCACGCGCTGCACCACCTCGCCGCTGAACAAGAGGTAGACGGCGTAGCTGACCATGCTGCCGGCCACCAGCGCGGCGCCGAGGGCCACCTGGGCGCCTTGCAGATGCAGTTCGTGGCCGAACACGATCAATGCGCCGGCATAGCCGACGGCCAGCGCCAGCAATTGCCGCCAGCCGATCGGACGCTTGAAGATCAGCGCCCCCAGCAACAGCACCAGTGTCGGCGTGAGGTAAAGGATCAGCCGCTCCAGACTCGCACTCAGGTATTGCAGGCCGACGAAGTCGAGCAGGCTCGCGAGGTAGTAGCCGCAGAAGCCCAGCCCCAGCACGGCCCAGCGGTCGCGCGGCTCCAGCGCCGGCTTGCCGCGCGAGGCCCACCACGACAGCACAACGAACAGCGGCAGCGCGAACAGCATGCGGTACATGATGAGCGTGACCGCGTCCACCCCATGGCGGTAGGCGAGCTTCACGATGATCGCCTTGCCCGAGAAGGCGATCGAGCCGGCGAGCGCGAGTGCCAGCCCCGGCCACGGCAGCGCGGCGTCGGAGCGGGACGCCGCGGCGCCGGTCACGAGCGCGCGCCTGCGGCAGCGTCGCGATGCCAGCCGCCGCCCAGCACCTTGTACAGCGTGACCTGGTTCTGCACCTGCGCGAGCTGCAGCTGCAGCACCTGCTGCTGCGTGGCAAAGAGCGAGCGTTGCGCATCGAGCACGTCGAGACTCGAGGCCACGCCGTTGCGGAAGCGCAGCTCGGCGATGCGCACGCGCTCGGCATCGGCGCGTTCCTGCTCCTTC
>JAEUPI010000198.1 GCA_016790175.1 Burkholderiaceae bacterium
TCGCGCGGCGTCAGCCGCGCTTGGCCACCAACGTCAGGATGTCTTAAAGGGGTTGTTGAAGAAGTAGGACGGGCCGATATCTCGGCGCCGCGCCAAGATCCTTGGAAGTTATCCTCGCGCCAGCTTCGTCCATGCCGCGACAAGTGCTGCCGCAGCACGATCGACGTCTTCCGCTCGCGTCGTACGCCCGACGGACAGGCGCACCGCGCCGCTGGCCCGGCTCGCATCAATGCCCATCGCGGCCAGAACGCCACTGTCTGCATCGTGCTCGGAGTGGCAGGCCGACCCGACCGACGCAGCCACCGCGTCGGCGGCCTCGGCGAGCAAGGCGCGCCCGCTGACCCCAGGGAATGACACATGCAAGGTGTTCGGGAGCCGGAACTCCGGATGACCGTTGAGCTGCAACCCGGGTACACCTGCGACCACATGCTCATGCAGGCGGTCGCGCAATGCGCGAAGTCGATCCGACAGCCCAGGCAGTTCGACCGCAGCCAACGAAGCGGCTGCACCGAGTGCGACGATCAAGGCCACGTTCTCCGTGCCCGGTCGCAGCGCGTGCTCCTGATCGGCGCCGTGAAGGATGGGACGGATGGGCGTGCCGGTGCGCACGTAAAGCGCTCCGATGCCTTTGGGGGCGCTGAATTTGTGGCCCGCGATCGTCAGCAGGTCCACGCCGAGCCCGTCGACGCTCACGGGCAGCTTGCCGACCGACTGCGCCGCATCGGTGTGCAGCAGGATCCCACGGCCCTGCGTGATCGCCGCGATCTCCTCGATCGGCTGCAGCGTACCCACCTCGTTGTTCGCATGCATCACCGAAACCAGCACCGTGTCGAGACGCAATGCCTGCTTGATCGCCGCGGCTGAGGACCGGCCGTACACGTCCACCGGAACCACCGTGACCTCCCAGCCCTGATCTCGCAGCGCTGCCGCAGGCGCCGCGACGGCTGGATGCTCGATGCTGCTGATCACCAGGTGTCGCTTGGACGGGCCAGAACCTCGCGCCACCCCAAGCAGTGCAAGATTGTTCGCCTCAGTTGCGCAGCCGGTGAATACGATTTCCTGCGGCTGTGCGCCGATCAGTCCGGCCACCTGCTCACGGGCGTAAGCAACGGCTCGCGCCGCGCGCCGGCCGTGGGCGTGGCTGCTTGACGGATTTCCGAAGTGTTCCTGCAGCCACGGCGCCATGGCGGCGAAAACCTCCGGCGCCACGGGCGTGGTGGCGTTGTGGTCGAGGTAGATCGGCGTGCCCATCGAAAGCCCTTCATTGCAGGAACGTTGCGCTCGCCTTCAGCGCGTCGCGTGCTCGCCATGATGATCGTGCCATGGGCGGCGATTGATGGCATAGCCGTCGAGTTCGCCGCGGAACGGCAGCATCAGCATGCCGTCCAGGCGTGCCACCTCACGTGGATCGCGATGACCGTGGATGCCGATCGTCATCATCGGATGGCCGGCGCGCGGCTGGGCACGGTAGGTGCCGAACAGGCGGTCCCACCAAGGCAGGTTGAAGCCGAAGTTCGAGTTCGTCTCGTCGTCCTCGACCGAATGGTGAACGCGGTGCATGTCGGGCGTGACGAGAAACCAGCGCAGCACACGGTCGATGCCAGCGGGAAGGCGGACGTTGCCGTGGTTGAACATGGCGGTCGCGTTGAGCAGCACCTCGAAGATCACCACGGCCAGCACCGGCGGCCCGAGCACGGAGATGGTCGCGAACTTGATCAGCATCGACAGCGCGATCTCGATCGGGTGGAATCGGGCCCCGGTGGTCACGTCGCAGTCGAGGTCCGCATGGTGCACCCGGTGCAGACGCCACAGCGCCGGGACGGCATGGACCATCACGTGCTGCAGCCAGATCACGAAATCCATCGCGATCACGCCGATCGGCACGGCCATCCAGAACGGCACCTGGAAGTGGTTGAGCAGGCCCCAGCCGTTGGCGACGCCGAACGCGGCAATGCCGGCCGCGGCGAGCGGGAACACCAACCGCAGCAACAGGGTGTTCAGCACGACGAGGCCCAGATTGCTCGCCCAGCGCATAGCTTTGGATGTGGCCAGCGTGCGGCGCAGCGCGACGGTTTCCCACAAGCCCACGAACACAAAGACTGCGAAGAAGAACCCCAGCCGGATCGCGGGTTCGTGGGCCAGAACGAACTGCTCGAGTTGCATGGTGATCTCTCTCTTGACCCGCGCCCGGTAGGCATTGCATTGGGCAGGGTTGTCATTCATTCGTACGATCGTTAGAATGTACAGCATGAACAACCGAACACTCAAGGACCTTTTGTATGAACAGGTCGCCCGCGTGGGCAAGGCCTTGGCCAGCCCCAAGCGGCTCGAGATGATCGAGATGCTGGCGCAGGGGGAAAAGGCGGTTGAAACGCTGGCTGCCGAGGTGGCGATCGACGTCAAGCTCGCCAGCGCGCATCTGAAGGCGCTCAAGGAGGCACGCCTGGTGCAGACCCGGCGCGAGGGTAAGCGCGTCGTCTACCGGCTCAGCGGCGGCGACGTGGCGCAACTCGCCGTGACGCTGCGCCAGGTGGCCGAAGAACACTTGGTCGAGTTGCGCCTGGCGTTGCAGCAAATGATGGCCGAGCCGAACCGGCTGACCCAGGTCGGGCGCAAGGAGTTGCTGTCACAGGCCAAGCGTGGCGAAGTCGTGGTGCTCGACGTGCGCCCGCAGGATGAGTACGACACCGCCCACCTGCCCTACGCGCGCTCACTGCCCCTCACCGAACTGGCGCATCGGCTGGCCGAGCTGCCGCGCAACGTCGAGATCGTCGCCTACTGCCGCGGGCCGTTCTGCCTGATGTCCGATGAGGCAGTGAAGCTGTTGCGTTCGCGCGGCTACCGCGCGCGCAAGACCTTCGACGGTGTCAGCGAGTGGCAGGCGGCCGGACTGCCGCTGACACGGCCGTAGCCCAAACCTCGATGCAGGAATCCACCATGACTTCCACCCTGTTCATCCTCAACGATGCACCCTATGGAAACGAGCGCGCCTACAACGGGCTGCGTCTGGCCGGTGCACTGGCCGGCAAGGCGGACCAGTCGGTTCGCCTCTTCCTGATGGCCGATGCCGTCGCATGCGCCAAGAGCGGACAAAAGGTGCCCGAGGGGTACTACAACGTGCAGCTCATGCTCGGCAAGGTGCTGCGCAAGGGCGAGGTCGGACTGTGCGGCACCTGCATGGACGCGCGCGGCTTGCGCGACGACGAGATCATCGAAGGCGCACGTCGCGGCACGCTGGCGCAGCTCGCCGATTGGACCGTCGAGGCCGACAGAGTCCTGGTGTTCTGATCGGCAGGCGTCGACCGCATGATGGCCGAACTCGGTGTGATCGAAGGCTACTTCGGCAGGCCATGGTCGCATGCCGATCGCAAGCAGGTGATGACCCGGCTGCGCGACATCGGCTACTCGTGGTTTCACTACGCGCCGAAGGCGGATCGCTTTCTGCGGCGCCGTTGGCGTGAACCGCATCCGGCGGCTGCGCTCGCCGAACTGGTCGATCTCTCGGGCCATTGCCGCAGACTCGGCATGCGCTTCGGCGTGGGCTTGAGCCCCTACGAGCTGTATCGCGACTTCAGCGGGCCTGGCAGGATGGACTTCGTCGCCAAGGTTCGCGCGCTCGACGACATCGGCATCGACGATCTCGCGATCCTCTTCGACGACACCCGCGGCGATGTGCCTGACTTGGCGGCGCGAGAGGCCGACATCGTGCACACGGCCCTGACCATCACCCGCGCGAGCCGGGTCCTCATGTGCCCGACCTACTACTCCGACGACCGCTTGCTGGATGTCGTCTTCGGCGTCAGGCCCGAGGGCTACCTGGAGGCGCTCGGGCGCCGGCTCGATCCCACAGTCGGGGTCTATTGGACGGGCGAGGAAGTCTGCGCCCGCGAGCACAGCGTGGCCCATCTCGCGCGGGTGGCCGACGCGCTCGGGCGAAAGCCGACGCTGTGGGACAACTATCCCGTCAACGACGGACCACGCATGTCACGCCATCTGCACCTGCGCGGGTTCACGGGGCGCGCGTACGTGATCGGGACCCACGTGTCCGCACACGCCATCAACCCGGCGCTGCAGCCGCACCTGAGCCTGATCCCTGCGGCAACCCTGGTGGCCAGCTATCGCGAGGGCCCGAACTACGCCTACATGCGCGCATTTCGCGAGGCCGCGCGCACATGGGCCGGGACCGAACTCGCGGACATGCTCGAAGCCGACCTGCACGCCCTGCAGGACTGTGGCATCGATCACCTGGGTGACGACCGCGAGCGCCTGCTTCAGCGCTACTCGGCGGTGTCTCATCCCATGGCCATGGAGATCGTGCGTTGGCTGTCCGGTGCCGACACCGTGGACAGCTGGGTCGAGGAGGCTTGACCGAATCAGCTGCCCGTCGTCGATGACCGCACTGCACCGCGTCCGGCGCTGCAGCCTGCCTTGCAGGCGCCGAACGCAGCGCGGGGGCGTGGGCGCTGTTCACGGCGGTGTCACGGGCGGGCACCGCACCGGGTCGGCACGTCGCCACAGCTGCGTCTGGCAGACGAACAGCACGCAGCCGCTGACGACGAGCGTCGAATCCGAGCGCAGCTGCAACGAGCCCTTGTAGTCACGGCCGTCCTCGGGGTTGTAGAGGCGGCCACCACTCCATTGGCCGGGTTCGGCCGACTTCATCTGGTCGATGACCAGCTTGCCGATCAGCGGCGTCTTGTCGGCAATGCCCTGGGGCTTGTCGTCCCAGAGCCAGACGATGCGGCCACATAACGCGTTGTTGTCGCAGGCCCCGATGCGCACTCGCGCATTGAAGCCGGGCGTCCACCACTCTCCCTGTGCGTCCGGCGGCGTGGCGGCGGCGCTGGCGGCACTGCAGGCCAGTGCCAGAAACATCGGCGCCGGCTTCATGCCGAGGCCTCTCGGCGATCGATCGCGCCGAAATGCTCGTCGCCGTACTGCAAGTACTCCGGGTCTTCGGTCCCGCAGAGTCGATCCCACCAGGTGAAGTACAGACCGAAGTTGCCGCGGTTGCGTGCGTGGTGGAAGTGGTGGTGGCTCACCGGCGTGATCCAGCCCAGCCAGCCGCGCGGTGTCCAGCGCCATGGGAACAGCTCGTGTGCGCAGTGGCCGATGGCGTTGCGCAGGATCATGTGCAGCAGGAAGATCCCCAATACGCCGGTGTGCACCGGCACTGCCAGCAGGAACAGCGGCAGGTAGATGGCCTGCACCAGCGCCTCGACGGGATGGAAGGCGTAGGCTGCCCAGGGTGTCGGGTGCAGCGAGGCGTGATGCCGCCCGTGGATGGCGCGGAACCAGCGCCGGTGGTGCAGCGCACGGTGCGTCCAGTAGAACCAGGCGTCGTGAATGACGATGATCAGCACGAGGCTCGTCCACCACCAGGCCCAGCCGCGCAGACCGATGTCCGGATAGACCTCCACTGTGCCATTGGCGATCAGCAACCACAGCAGCAGCCCGTTGGCCGCGAAGATGGCGACAGTGGACAGCGAGTAAACGATCTCTCGGCGTACTTGGCTCGGCGCCGATGTGGCCTCCAGAATGCGGCGGCCGGCGAGACGACGACGCAGCCACACGTGGACGACAAGCCAGACCGCACCCGCGGCCAGCGCGTAGCGCAGGAGGTCGCTGATCAGCACCGTCAGTGCCATCTCGGGCAACGTCGGCAGCAACGAGGCATCGTGAACATGTTGCATGAGGCCCTCTGGTGGGATGGATGGGCTCCATGCTGGGCAGCCGCGCCGGGGCGGTCTTGCCGAATCGTGGCGATATCTGGCCGATTCGTCGCCGAGCCTCGCCGAAAGCCGAGTCGGCAGTCAGCCGGCGGGCTTCTTCCTTGCGAGACGGGTTCCGGCGCGGTACGCCGTGGGGGTCATCCCGAGTCGCTGCCGGAACGCGCGATTGAAGGGCCCGATCGATCCGTAGCCGCAGTCGAGCGCGATGGTCAAGATCGGCAGGTCTTCCGTCGCCAACCGGGCGGCAGCTTCCTGCAACCGGTAGTGGTGCAGAAAATCGTTGAAGTTGCGATAACCCAGCTCCTGGTTGATCAGAGCCCGCAGCGCCGCTTCGCCCATGCCGAGGTGGGCAGCCAGCGAACCGACGGTGAGGCCTTCGCGCCGATAGGCGTGTTCGTCGCTCATGGCGCGTTGCAGCCGCTGCATCGCGGGCGATGCACCGGGCAACGCCGCGTCGCGCCGGGGCGCAGACTCCGGCAGGGCGGACGCGGCGGGTCCGCTAGCCTGCCGCTCGATGCCCGGCGCGAGCCCGAGAACGACGTCGAGCGACCGTCGTGCCACGAGCAGCGCCAAACCCAGTGCCACGATCCCGATGCCGGCCACGTGCAGCGCCGGCAGCATCGGAGCGATCGGCCGATCGCGCACGGTCAATTCGACCGCAAGGGCAATCGCCGCATACACGCCGATGCCCAGGGCCACCCAGCGCCGGGCAACGCGGCGCGGCTCGACCAGGTCGTCCCGCCAGCCGCGAAGCACTTCCCAAACCGCCGCGGCGGTAAAGGCCACCATGGCCGCCGCGTGCCATGCCGTCAGCGGTCCGAGGCCGGGGTCCTCGCTCCCCGCCAGCATCGTTGCCAGGCGCGGCGCGTTCGATGCCAGGCCCAGCGCAATCATCCCGGCGCCTGTGCCAAGGTGCGTCCAGTTCCAGCGGAAGCGGTCGTCGAACAGCGCACGCGCTGCCAGCCAGAGCCAGGCCGTCGAACTCGTACACAGCGCGACCACGCCCCAGACGAGCGGAGCAGGAATCCGAACCAACAGCTCCGAGCGCTGGCAGCCCAGGTAGGCCAGCAGCGACAGCGTGAACATGCATAGCGCGGCGCGGGCTGCGGGGCGAGGACCCCGAACCAACAGATTGACAACGTGAAACAGCAGCACGCCGCCCACCAGCCCACGCAGCAACAAGTCCCACGCCAAGACCTCAGTCATGCACCTGGCCGCTCCTATTCATGCAGCGAATGTAGCCACGGCAATGAATGTCCGCTTCGTTGGCATCATGCGACCGCATCGGGTCGTTCAGGGCCACCCGTCGCAGCAACACGAGCTTGCCGTCAGATCAGACAGCGTCGCTCGGCGCCCGGCTCAGCTCGTTGTTGGCCTCCACCAGCACGCGCAGCATGCGCATGAACTCCACGCGCTCGGCCTTGCGCAGCGGTGCGAGGATGCGCTCTTGCGCCTTCAGCATGTCGGGCGCCACGGCCCGCAGCGCCTGCATGCCCTCGCGCGTGAGCGCGAGCAGGCGCACGCGCCGGTCGGCCGGCGACGCCTGGCGCTCGATCAGGCCGCGGGCCTCGAGCCGGTCGATCACGCCGGCCACGGTGGAGGTGTCGAGCCCCACGCGGCCGGCCAGCGTGCGCTGGTCGATGCCCGGCGCATGGCCCACCGTGTGCAGCGCCGCGAACTGCACCGGTGTCAGGCCGTGCGCCTCGGTTTCCTGCAGGAACACCGCCACCGCAATCTGCTGCAGCCGGCGGATGTAGTGGCCCGGCAGCTCGTCGAGCGCGGCGGGCAACGTCGTGGCAGCGTTGATCTTCATCGTGGCGAGGGTTAACCCGGATCAGCGTCGAGCATCTTATCATTACACTGATTATCAGTATACTGATTATTAGCGCACCACGTCAGAGCGCGACCCGAATCCCCAGGAGACGATCGCAATGCAGTTCTACAAGAATGGCTTCAGAGGAGGCAACCCCGACGTCAAGCAGGCCGCGCCCAACCGGCGCAACCGGGGCCCCAACGAGCCGCTGCCCGAGAAGGTCGACGTGCTGATCGCCGGCACCGGACCGGCCGGGCTTTGCCTGGCCGCACAGCTCGCGCAGTTTCCCGAGATCGACACGATGATCGTCGAGCGCATGCCCGCCAACATCATCAAGGGCAAGGCCGACGGCATCAACACGCGCACGATGGAGATGTTCCAGGCCTTCGGTTTCGCCGACAAGGTCAAGCGTGAAACCTGCTGGGTGAACCAGACCGCGTTCTGGATGCCCGATCCGGCCAACCCCGAGCACATCAAGCGGGTCGGCCGGGTGCAGGACGTGGCCGATGACAGCTCGGAGATGCCGCACATCCTGATCAACCAGGCGCGGCTTCACGAGCTGTTCCTCGAGGTGATGCGGAACTCGCCCTCGCGCCTCGAGCCCGACCACAGCTGGGAAGTCGTGGGCCTGACGGTGGACACCAGCACCGCCGATCACCCGGTGAGCGTGACGCTCAAGGACGCGAGCGGCGTGAACTGGTGGGCCACCCGCACCGTGCGCGCGAACTACGTGGTCGGCTGCGACGGCGCCCATTCCGCGGTGCGCAAGGCCATCGGCGGCGTGCTGCACGGCGATGCCGCGCACCAGGCCTGGGGCGTGATGGACATCCTCGCCAACACCGACTTCCCCGACGTGCGGCAGAAGTGCCTGATCTCGTCGGCCAACGAGGGCAATGTGCTGATCCTGCCGCGCGAGGGCGGCTATGTGTTCCGCATGTATGTGGAGCTCGACAAGCTCAAGCCCGACGAGAAGGCGGCGAGCAAGAAGTTCACGCAGGACGACATGATCGCGGCGGCGAACCGCATCATCCGGCCCTACTCGATCGCCGTGAAGGAAGTCGTCTGGTGGTCGATCTACGACATCGGCCACAGCATCACCGACAAGTTCGACGACGTGCCCGAAGGCACCGACCGCCATCCCCGCGTGTTCACCGCGGGTGACGCCTGCCACACCCACTCGCCCAAGGCCGGGCAGGGCATGAACGTGTCGATGCAGGACACCTTCAACCTCGGCTGGAAGCTGGTGCATGTGCTGCAGGGCCGGGCCGATGCCAGCCTGCTGCGCAGCTATTCCAGGGAGCGCCTCACCGAAGCCAGGCGACTGGTCGAGACCGACCACGAGTGGGCGCGCATCATGTCGGCCCCCACCACCCCGGCCGAGCGCGACGGCACCGAGGAGCCGCGCATCATCCGTCAGTTCAAGCGCAACCTCGAATTCACCGGCGGTCTCGCCGTCAAGTACGACGCGTCGCCGCTCATTGCGCGGCCGACGCATCAGGCTCTCGCGAAGGGCGAAGCGATCGGCCGACGCTTCCATTCGGCGCCGGTGGTGCGGCTGTGCGACGCGAAGCAGATGCAGCTCGGCCATGCGGCCGAGGCCGACGCGCGCTGGCGCATCTATGCCTTCGCCCGAAAGACCGACAGCTCGAACCCGGGCTCTGCGATCCACCGGCTCGCCGACTGGCTGGAGAAGGATCCGAAGTCCCCGGTGGTCAGGCACACGCGCCAGAACGAAGACATCGATGCGGTGATCGATGTTCGTGCCGTGTTCCAGCAGACCTTCGACCAGCTCGCGTACGAGCACATGCCCTCGCTGCTGAAGCCCAAGACCGGCAGGCTCGGCCTGCAGGACCACGAGAAGGTGTTCTGCGTCGATCACAAGGGCGTCGGTGATATCTTCGACATGCGCGGCATCGACCGGAATGCCGGATGCATGGTGGTGGTGCGCCCCGACCAGTACGTGGCCAACGTGCTCCCGCTGGACGGGTTCGATGAACTGGCCACCTTCTTCGCCGGTTTCATGCGGTGATGCAGCGGCCGCTGCCATGTGCCACCAACATTCAGGAGTGACCGATGTCTGATCTGGGCCGCCTCGAAGACCTGCCTCCGCAGTACATCGAAGACCTGCGCAAGCTGAACATCGTGCCGCTGTGGCCGAGCCTGCGTGCGGTGCTGCCGCCGGGCAAGCCGCGGCCGAACACGCAACCCACCTTCTGGAGCTATGAGGCACTGCGGCCGCACCTCCTGCGCGCCGGCGAGCTGACGCCCATGGAGAAGGCCGAGCGCCGCGTGCTGGTGCTGGCCAACCCCGGCCATGGCCTCGACCACATGAAGGCCAGCCCCGCGATCTACCTGGGCATGCAGCTGCTGCTGCCCGGCGAATGGGCGCCGAGCCACCGTCACACGCCGAACGCGGTGCGCATGGTCGTCGAAGGCGCCGGCGCGTGGACCACGGTCGAAGGCGAGAAGTGCCCGATGAGCCGGGGCGACCTGATCCTCACGCCCACCGGCCTGTGGCACGAACATGGCCACGACGGCAACGAGCCCGTGGTGTGGCTCGACGTGCTCGACCTGCCGGTCGTGTACTACCTCGAGGCGTCGTATGCCATCGAGGGCAGGCGCCAGACCGTGCAGCCCGGCCGCGGCGACCGCGCCTATGCGCGCGGCGGCCTGCTGCCCACACCGGTGTTCGCGCGCAACTCCAAACCCTACCCGATGCTGCGCTATCCCTGGGCCGACGCCCGCGCCGCGCTCGAGGCGCTGGCAGCCGACCAGCCGGCGCTGCCGATGGTGCAGCTCACCTACGTGAACCCGGAGACCGGCGGCGACGCGCTGAACATCCTGGGCTTTCACGCGCTGATGTTGCGCCCCGGCGAATCGCTCGCACTGCCGGCGCGCTCGCCGGCCAGCGTGTTCCACGTGATCGAGGGCGGTGCCGACGTGCAGATCGGCGACCAGCGCTTCACGCTCGCCGAGGCCGACACCTGCTGCGCACCCGGCTACACGCCGCTCACACTGACCAATCGCCGCGCCGGCCAGCCGAGCTTCCTGTTCGTGGCGGACGAGGGCCCGCTGCACCGCAAGCTCGGTGTCTACGAGGAGCGGCCCCCGGCCTGAGACCCATGTGCCATGGCGGCATGCGGCCTTGCGCAGGCTCAAGGGCCCGCCCCCTCGGCGCAGGATGATGTGTTCGTCGGGCGCTTTCGCCCGCTGGAGTTCACCATGTTCCGCAAGATCCTCGTGCCGCTGGATGGCAGCCCCACCTCGCAACGCGGGCTCGAAGAGGCCATCATGCTGGCCAAGGCCACCGGCGCCGGCCTGCGACTGGTGCACGTGATCGAGCCGGTGCCGGTGGCGGCCGACATGATGACGGCCGGCGTCTGGGGTGCGCTCATCGCGGGCCAGCACGAAGCCGGCGAGCAGTTGCTCGCGAAAGCCAGCGCGGCCGCCGAGCAGCAAGGCGTGAGCAGCACGCGCCAGGTGCTGGAGCTGCCGGGCGAACGCGTGGCCGATGCGATCCTCAACGAGGCCAAGGCCGCGGGTGCCGATCTGATCGTGATGGGCACGCACGGCCGCCGC
>JAEUPI010000223.1 GCA_016790175.1 Burkholderiaceae bacterium
AGTGCGCGAGCTGAAAGTCGACCAGACGCACCGGACCCTTGTACGAGCCCGCGGGGTCGATCTGCGAGACCTGGTCGGCTCCGACCGTGAACGTGGTTTCGTTGCCACCGGCCGCAGCGGCCGCAGCATCCGATTCGGCAAGCATTTCGCCGGCGCTCGCGTAGGCGCCGACGGTGTAGGAGAACGGCACCTGAACGAACAGGTTCAAGCGCGTGCCGTCGATGCTCGATCCCTTGAAGGCCGTTCGCGCCACGTTGGCGCCGACCGACAGGCCCGGCCACTCGTAGCCCAGGCCGACATATGCCTTGGCAAAGCCGCCGGTACCCGACAGCGCCTTGCTCTGCTCCACGCTCCTGCCGCCGCCTCCGCCGCCCAGCGCAACGCCGGCCTGGGCGAACAGCGGGCCGCGGATCTTGCGCTGGGCATGGGCGATCACGTCGTAGGCCATGAAGCCGCCGTATTCGCCCTTGAACACAGGGGCCAGGCCGCCGATGCCCACGTACAGCCCCTCGGCCACCTTGTTCAGCACGTGAAAGCCCATCAGGTCGATCGGCCTGTCGCCCGGCACCGGAATGATCTGGTAGTCCAGCATCACCAGGGCCTCGGTGCGAACGAGCTGGGGCCTCTGGGCCACCGGAGCCGCGTCCTGCGCCGATGCGGCGTCGGCGCCGGTCAAGGCGCCAACGACAAGCAGCGAACGGAAGGATCCACCGCGCATGCGAACCATGTCGTACCCCATGGGGTCCCCATTCTTCCGCATCGTTCGGTGACGACGCGGCGGCCGTCCGCCGGGCCGAACCGACCACTCGTGCACTGAACGCCCGCCCCCCTGCCAAGAGGGGGAGTCCAGGTTCGGTCGAACACCAGAATTTCCAGCGCCGACCTTGCCCGCTCGGGCCCGTGTCGGGCCGAACCGACAAATCCAAGCTGGAGACAACGTGAGCCTTCATTCCCCCCACGATCGGGCCCCTGCGCAGCGTGCGTTCACCCCGGGCCGCGTCGCCGCAGCGGCGGCCCTGACCCTGCTGGCCGGCGGCGCGTCAGCCATCGAGTTCGACACCGGCGTCCCGGACCTGACGGTCCGCTGGGACAACAGCGTGCGCCTGAACCTGGCCACCCGCGTCGAATCGCGCGACGACAAGATCGGCAACTCGGCGCTGGCCGACGAAGGCACCTACAGCTTCGACAAGGGCGACATGGTCGCCAAGCGCTTCGACCTGCTGTCGGAGTTCGACGTGGTCTACAAGAAGCGCTTCGGCGCCCGTGTGAGCGCCACCGCCTGGTACGACGGCGCCTACGGCAGCGAGAGCCGGTCCAACCCGAACGCGCCGCTCGTCAACATCCCGAGTTATGTCGGCAGGCAGTACAGCAACACAACCAAGCGCCTGTACCGTGGCGGCACCGGCGAGATCATGGACGCCTTCGTCTTCGGCGGCGTCGACATCGCCGACATTCCGGTGCAGGCCAAGCTCGGTCGTCACTCGGTGTACTGGGGCGAGTCGCTGTTCCTCGGCGGCAACGTGCACAGCGTGGCCTACGCGCAGAACCCGCTCGATCTGCAGAAGGGTTTCGCGACCCCGGGCACCGAGGTGAAAGAGCTGTTCCGGCCGCTGAACCAGCTGTCGGTGCAGGCGCAGGTGAGCGACACCGTGTCGGTCGCCGCGCAGGCCCTGCTCGAGTGGGAGCCGGCGCGCTACCCCGAAGGCGGCACCTACACCGGCCCGGTGGACTTCGTCTTCAACGGGCCCGACCGGCAGTTCTTGTCGGCCGGCCTCGGATTTGCCAGCCGCGGCCCCGCGTCGGAGCCCAAGCAGCGCGGCGAATGGGGCGTTGCCGCACGCTGGAGCCCGGCCTGGCTCGACGGCACGCTCGGCTTCTACTACCGCAACTACGCCGACAAGCTGCCCCAGGTGCTGCTCACCAACGTGGCCGCCAATGCCAGTGTCTACAACCTGATCTACGCCGACCAGATCGAACTGCTCGGTGTCAGCCTGGCCAAGAACGTGGCCGGCGTCAGCCTCGGCGCCGAAATCTCGCAGCGCCGCAACACGCCGCTGAACAGCCAGGTGCTGGGCGTCGCGCCCGGCCTGCCGGATCGTGGAGACACCAAGGGCGCACGCGGCGACACCTGGCACGCGCTGGTCAACCTGCTCGGCACGATCCCGAAGACGCCGATGTTCGACATTGCCAGTTGGGGCGCCGAGCTGCAATGGTCGCGCTGGAGCAAGGTGCGCAGCGGCGAGAACCTCTTCAACGCGCTCGGCTACACGCCCTGCAACGCCACCGCCACCGCGCCGGCCAAGAACCGCTGGGACGGCTGCGTGACGAAGAACTATGCCGGCGTCGCGTTCGCGTTCACGCCGACCTGGTTCCAGGTGTTCCCCGGCGTCGACCTCTCGGCGCCCTTCACCTACGCCATCGGCATCGACGGCAACTCGGCCGTCACCTTCGGCGGCAACCAGGGCCTGGGCAACTACACGATCGGTGTCTCGGCTGACGTGCAGCAGAAGTACCGCTTCGACCTCAAGTACATCGACTTCGTCGGCCGCTACAAGGACAACGGCACCGCCGTCACCGCCACCAACGGTCTGACCACCTACCTGAAGGACCGCGGCTTCGTCAGCCTGACCTTCAAGACCACCTACTGAGGACCACCGCCATGCACAACTCTCTCACCGTGCTCGTTTCGCTGATGGCTGCGGCCTTTGCCTCGCAGGCCGCCGTCAGCGCCGACGAAGCCAAGGCGCTGGGCACAACGCTCACCGCCATCGGCGCCGACAAGGCCGCCAATGGCGACGGCACCATTCCCGCCTACACCGGCGGCATGACCACAGCGCCGGCGGGCTTCAAGGCCGGAGACGGCATCCGCCCGAATCCGTTCGCCGGCGACAAGCCGCGGCTGTCGATCGACGCCAAGTCGATGACTCAGCACGCCGCGCGGCTGACCGAAGGCACCAAGGCCTTGCTGCAGAAGTACCCAAGCTTCCGCGTCGACGTCTACCCCACGCAGCGCAGCGTCGCGTTCCCGAAATGGGTGGCCGACAACACCGCGAAGAACGCGGTGAAGGCCAAGACGACCAACGACGGCCGCTCGATCGAGGGCGCGCACGCGGGCTTTCCGTTCCCGATGCCGAAGACCGGCTACGAAGCGATGTGGAACCACCTGGTGCGCTTCAACGGTCAGGCCTACGAGGCCAAGTACCGCAACCTGAGCGTCGACGCCAGCGGCCGCGTCACGCTGGCCACCGAAGGCGTGAGCAATCAGGAGTATCCGTACTGGGACAACACCAAGGGCTCCGCTGACACCTTCTGGAAGATCAAGCTCACCTACACCGGCCCGGCGCGCCGCGCCGGCGAGGCACTGATGATCATCGACCCGCTGGACATCGGCACCAAGGACCGCCGTGCATGGACCTACCTGCCAGGCCAGCGCCGCACCAAGGTGGCACCGGATCTCGCGCACGACACACCGAACCCCGGCACCGCCGGTGCAACGACCTTCGACGACACCTTCATCTTCAACGGCTCGATGGACCGCTTCGACTTCAAGCTGGTGGGCAAGAAGGAGATGATCGTGCCGTACAACGCCTACGCGGCCGTCTACGGCGCCAAGCAGGACGACCTGCTCAAGCCCAACCACCTGAACCCGGACCTGGTGCGCTGGGAGCTGCACCGCGTGTGGGTGGTCGAGGCCACGCTGCGCGAGGGCAAGCGCCACGTCTACAGCAAGCGCACCTTCTACCTCGACGAAGACTCCTGGGCCGCGCTGGCGAGCGACAACTACGACGCGCGCGGCCAGCTCTACCGCACCGGCTTCGCCTACATGGCCCCCAGCTACGACCTGCCGGCACCGTACAGCGACATGTTCGGCCACTACGACCTGGTCTCGCGCATCTACTCGCTCACCGGCTTCATCGCCGAGACCGGCGGCGTGCGTCACACCAAGCCGCTGCCCGAGCGCGAGTGGACGGCCGACTCCCTGGCCGGCGCCGGCGTGCGATGAATTCACTCCTGCTCTGCGGGAGAGGGGGAGTGCGACGCCGCGCGCTGCTGCTGATGTCGCTGGCTGCCGGCGCGCTCGGCGCGCGAGCCGCCGTACCGGCGAGCCCGTCGCCCTGGCGCGACGTGCTCGACACGCCGGCGCAGAAGAGCGCGCTGGCGTCGCGCGCCCTGCTCACCGGCCTGGCCCGCGCGTGCCAGCGCCTGGTGGCCGTGGGCCAACGCGGCCATGTGCTGCTGAGCGACGACGCCGGCAAGAGCTGGCAACAGGCCGATGTGCCGGTGAGCGCCGACCTGGTGGCGGTGCAGTTCCCAACGCCCACGGCCGGTTGGGCCGTCGGCCACGACGGTGTGGTGCTGCACAGCGCCGATGCCGGCAAGACCTGGACGCGCCAGCTCGACGGCCGCAGCCTCGGCGAGGTGCTGCTCGCCCATTACAGCCGTGCCGGCGACGACAAGTGGCTCGCCGAAGCCAAGCGTTTCGCCGCGCAAGGCGCCGAGAACCCGTTCCTCGACGTCTGGTTCGACGATGCGCGCCACGGCACCATCGTCGGCGCCTTCGGGCTCGCGCTGCGCACCGCCGACGGCGGCAAGAGCTGGGAGCCGCTGCTGCACGCCACCGACAACCCGAAGGCGCTGCATCTGTACGCCGTGCGCCGCATCGGCGCCGAGCTGTTCATCGCCGGCGAGCAGGGTCTGGCACTCAGGCTCGACCGCGCGAGCAGCCGCTTCACCGCGTTGACGCTGCCCTACCCCGGCACGCTGTTCGGCCTGGTCGGCAAGGAACGCACCGTGCTCGCGCACGGCCTGCGCGGCAACATCGTGCGCAGCATCGACGGCGGCGCCAGTTGGATGCCAGTGGCCACCGGTGTGGGTGTCGGGCTGACGGCCAGCACGGTCGACGAGCGCGGCCGCCTGGTCATCGTCAGCCAGGCCGGGCATGTGCTCGTGAGCAGCGACGACGGGGCGAGCTTTGCGCCCGCCAGGGTCGAACGCCCGTTTCCCGCAGCCGCCGTCGTGAGCGGCGGCGCCGGCACGCTGATCGTGGCCGGCCCGCGCGGCGTGCAGAGCCTGAGCCTGGCCTGAGCGACGGGGCATCCACCATGCACGCCGGCCCGTCGACCGCCGCCGTCACCGTCGAGACGCTCGATCAATTCAATCCGGCGAGCGGCTCGCTGCTGGAGCGCGCGGTGTTCAACCACCGCCGGGCCGTGATGCTGGCGTGTGCCGTGGTCACCGTGCTGCTGGCGCTGCTGGCGGCCACGAAGCTCTCCCTAAGCGCGAGCTTCGAGAAGATGATTCCGCGCAGCCACCCCTACATCCAGAACTATCTGGAGCAGCGCGCCGAGCTGCGCGGCCTGGGCAATGCGCTGCGCATCGTGGTCGAGAATCCGAACGGCGACATCTACGATCCGAAGTACCAGGCGCTGCTGCGCAAGGTCCACGACGAGGTCTTTCTCACGCCCGGTGTCGACCGCGCGTGGGTCAAGTCGCTGTGGGCGCCGGGGGTGCGCTGGACCGAGGTGACCGAAGAGGGCTTTCGCGGCGGGCCGGTGATGCCCGACAACTACGACGGCAGCGCCGCCGCCACCGAGCAGCTGCGCGCCAACATCGCGCGCGCGGGCATCGTCGGCAGCCTGGTGGGCAACGACTTCAAGTCGAGCATGCTCGTCGTGCCGTTGCTCGACACCGACCCCACCAGCGGCCAGCGCATCGATTACCGCGCCTTCTCGCACACGATCGAGAAGATCCGCACGCAGGTCGAAGGCAGCGGCAGCGCACGCATGCACGTGATCGGCTTCGCCAAGCTGGTGGGAGACCTGATCGACGGGCTGATGCAGGTGGCGCTGTACTTCGGCCTCGCCGCGCTGATTGCCACCGCGATCATCTGGCTCTAC
>JAEUPI010000264.1 GCA_016790175.1 Burkholderiaceae bacterium
AGGTTGAGCAGCAGCACGTTCACGCGCGGCTCGCCGATGAAGCCGATCCAGGCGCCGTCGGTGTACCGATCGATCAGCGTGCGCATGTCGGCATCGCTCATGCCGCGGGCGCGGGCCACGCGGGCGAGCTGGTAGTCGGCCGCGGCCCGGCTGATGTGCGGGTCCAGTCCGCTGGCCGAGGCGGTCACCAGGTCGGCGGGCACGGGGGCCTTCTGGTCCGGGTCGGCCTGCCGCAGGGCCTCGATGCGGCCCTTCACCGCGTCGGCCAGCGCCGGATTCGTCGGCCCCAGGTTCGAGCCGCCGGAGGCCTGAGCGTTGTAGGGCATCGGCCCGGTGGCCGACGGTCGGCCCCAGAAGTACTTCGGATCGCTGAACGCCTGCCCGATCAGCCGCGAGCCGACGACCTGGCCGTCGCGCTCGATCAGGCTGCCGTTGGCGGCATCGGGAACGATGAGTTGCGCGATGCCGGTGACGAGCAAGGGATAGACCAGCCCGGTCAGCACGCTCAGCACGACGAACAGCACGATCGCGGGCCGCAGCAGGCCCTGGCGTGCGGGGGAGAAAGACTCGTTCATGTGGGGACTCCGTTGGGTTCGGCTCAGGCGAGGCCGGCCGCCACCAGCAGCCAGTCGACGACCTTGATTCCGACAAAGGGCACGATCACGCCGCCCAGGCCATAGACGGCGAGGTTGCGGCGCAGCAGCGCGGCGGCGCCCACAGGGCGGTAGCGCACACCCTTGAGCGCGAGCGGGATCAGCGCCACGATGATCAGCGCGTTGAAGATCACCGCCGACAGGATCGCCGAGTTGGGCGTTGCCAGCTGCATCACGTTGAGCGCGCCGAGCTGCGGATAGGTGGTCACGAAGGCGGCCGGCACGATCGCGAAGTACTTCGCCACGTCGTTGGCAATCGAGAAGGTGGTGAGCGAGCCGCGCGTCATCAGCATCTGCTTGCCGGTCTCGACGATCTCGATCAGCTTGGTCGGGTTGCTGTCGAGGTCGACCATGTTGCCGGCCTCCTTGGCCGCCTGCGTACCGGTGTTCATGGCCACCGCCACGTCGGCCTGCGCCAGCGCGGGCGCGTCGTTGGTGCCATCGCCGGTCATCGCGACGAGGCGCCCCTGCGCCTGCTGCTCGCGGATCAGCTTGAGCTTGGCCTCGGGCGTGGCCTCGGCCAGAAAATCGTCGACGCCGGCTTCGGCGGCAATGGCCGCCGCGGTGAGCCGGTTGTCGCCGGTGACCATCACCGTGCGGATGCCCATGCGGCGCAGCTCGGCGAAACGCTCCTTGATGCCGCCCTTGACGATGTCTTTCAGCTCCACGACGCCCAGAACACGGACTTGGGCAGGGCCGCCAACGGCCACCGTGCCATCGGCCACCACCAGCGGCGTGCTGCCGCGGCGCGCCACGTCGTCGACCGTGGTCTGCAGCGCCGGCGGGAAGCTGCCGCCGAGCGCCTCGACATGGCGCCGGATCGCGTCGGCCGCGCCCTTGCGCAGCTGGCGGTTGCCCGGCAGATCGACCCCGCTCATGCGCGTGGCCGCCGTGAAGTGCACGAACTGGACTTGCAGCGAGGCGATGTCGCGTTCGCGCAGCTTGAACTTCTGCTTGGCCAGCACCACGATGCTGCGGCCTTCGGGTGTCTCGTCGGCCAGCGAGGCGAGCTGCGCCGCATCGGCCAGGTCGGACTCCTTGACGCCGGGCGCCGGGATGAATGCGCTCGCCTGGCGGTTGCCGAGCGTGATGGTGCCCGTCTTGTCGAGCAGCAGCACATCCACGTCGCCGGCCGCCTCGACGGCGCGGCCCGAGGTGGCGATCACGTTGGCCTGCAGCATGCGGCTCATGCCGGCCACGCCGATGGCCGACAGCAGCCCGGCAATGGT
>JAEUPI010000002.1 GCA_016790175.1 Burkholderiaceae bacterium
CTGCGCCTTGGCGATCGAGCCCTTCATGCCCTCGGCGCGCGGCGTCAGCACGAAGCTCGCGCCATAGGCGAGCATCAGGCGGCGGCGCTCGACGCTCATGCTGTCGGGCATCACCAGCACCAGCTTGTAGCCCTTCACGGCCGCCACCATTGCCAGGCCGATGCCGGTGTTGCCCGAGGTGGGCTCGACAATCGTGCCGCCGGCCTTGAGCGCACCGCGCCGTTCGGCGTCTTCGACCATCGACAACGCGATGCGGTCCTTGATCGAGCCGCCGGGGTTGGCGCGCTCGCTCTTGATCCACACCTCGTGGCTCTTGCCGAACAGGCGGTTGACGCGGATGTGCGGCGTGCCGCCGATGGTGTCGAGGATGGTGTGGGCCTTCATGCGGGACTCCGGTGGTGCAGGGGCGGATAATCGCGAGTGTGAAGCAAGCCAGACCGCCGCTGGTGCAACCGCCGAAAGGCCGCACTGGAGGAAGGTCCGGACTGCACAGGGCAGCGCAGGAGGTAACGCCTCTCCACCGTGAGGTGCGAATCAGAGCCACAGAGACGAGTCCCATGGGTGCAAGCCCATGGGGGTGAAACGCGGCAATCTTTGCGCGCAGCAACACCAAATAGGCCGGCATCGATGCGGCCCGCGGAGCCGGCGGGTAGGTGGCACCGAGCCGGGCGAGCGATCGCCTGGCCCAGATGAATGGCGGTCACGGCTGCGGCGCTTTCGGGCACCGCGGCTGCACAGAATCCGGCCTATCGGCTCGCTTCACACTGTTCACGCCGGCACGACCAGGTCGTGCCGCACCAGCCAGCGCAGGCCGCTGTCGCCCGGCGCGGCCAATAGCGCCATCTCGAGCGCCGCGCGGTCGTCGCGCGACAGCCAGCGCCACAGCCCGTCCCGCGCGTTGCCCGGGTCGCCGGCAATGAACAGCTGCGTGGTCAGTTCGCCGAAGCTCGCGTGGCGGATCTTCACGTGGATGTGCGGCGTGCGGCCAGGGTAGGGCACCGGCTTGATGGTCCGGAACCGATAGGCGCCGGCGGCTGCGCTGCGAGTGGCGCCGAAACCCTGGAAGCCCTCGTCGACCCGGTCGTTCGTCGGCTCGGTGTTCGGGTGACGGTAATGGGCAAACGCATCGCACTGCCAGATCTCGACCTCGGCGCCGTCGATCGCCCGGCCCTGGGTATCGACCACGGACCCCTCAAGCCCCAGGTGCTCACCCTGTGCAGTGAGCACCCGCTCGCCGCGCTGCACGCGGCTGAGATCGGCGTCCTGGTCGGGCCAGGCCTCGCGCCATTTGCGCGGCGGGTAGAAGGGCCCGTCGGTCATGCGCGCGAGCGCCCGGCGCGAGCTGGCCAGCGCAGGCAGCGCCAGCGCCGCCGCCACTGCGGTCAGCCCAGCGATCGCGACGCGGCGGGTCGAGGATCGAGACATCACCAGCTCCTCGGTGGTGCGGGCATGCATTGAAGCACGCCGACGAACCCCGTGCCGCGTGACAGGCCTTGCGCCCGGTCACGCCGATCGGCTCAAGCTTGGCCGCAGGCGGCCGATGAACCATCGAACCGCACGGCAGGGCGCCATCCCTTGGTCTTCCCGCGCCCGGCCAGAACGACGCCCGAACATGTCGACCGCAACTCGCCTGTCATTGATCCTGTCTCTCGCATGGGCCACCGCCGCCTGGGCGGACGGCACTGCCACGCCGTCAGCCAGACCCAAGGCCGCCGAGGCGAAGCACGACGAGGTCGCGCCGCCGAAGGCACGGCCCGGCGCCGTGGATCCGATGCAGACGCTGCGCGAGAAGCTCGCGGCCAGGCTCAACGCGGCGCCCGCCCCGCAAGCCAAGCACCCCAACGTCGTGCGCATCAGCACGCAGGCCGAGTCGAACCCGACTTCGACCGGCGCTGCCGCACACGACGCCGCTGCGCGACCGAAACGTGTGTCGCCCGCGGCCAAACTCGCGGCCGAACCTGCAGCCCATGCGCCGCACTGGAGCTACGAGGGTGAATCGGGGCCCGAGGTCTGGGGCCGGCTGAAGCCCGAGTTCGCGAAGTGCGCGACCGGCACGCGCCAGAGCCCGATCGACATCCGCGACGGCATACGCGTGGATCTCGACGCGGTGCAGTTCGACTATCGGCCGAGCGGCTTCCGCGTCATCGACAACGGCCACACGGTGCAGGTCAATGTGGCGAACGGCAATTCGATCGAGGTGACCGGCCGGCGCTACGAGCTGCTGCAGTTCCACTTCCATCGTCCGTCGGAAGAGCGGATCGAAGGTCGCCAGTTCGACATGGTGGCTCACCTGGTGCACAAGGACCCCGATGGCCGCCTGGCCGTGGTGGCCGTGCTGCTCGACCGCGGCCTCGCGCATCCGCTGGTGCAGCAGGTTTGGAACAACCTGCCGCTCGAGCGCCATGTCGAGGCGCCGGCCCGCGCGCCGATGGATCTCAACCATCTGCTGCCCAAGGACCGGCGCTACTACACCTACATGGGCTCGCTGACCACGCCGCCCTGCAGCGAAGGCGTGCTGTGGCTGGTGATGCAGCAGCCGGTGTCGATATCGGCCGAGCAGATCGACGTGTTCTCGCGGCTGTACCCGATGAACGCAAGGCCGGTGCAGCAGGCTTCGGGCCGGCTGATCAAGCAGTCGAACTGACGCCGCCGCCGTCTGCTGCGACCAAGCCGCCTGCGGGCGGCTTTCTCGTTTCAGGGTCTGCCTGATAGGACTGATCGGGCAAACATGCTCGTTATCCCGGCATTCGCTGAGGCTCGAATGCAATGCAGAACTTTCACAAAGCATCGCAAGTCGTTAATTTTTCAACGCTTTTCCGTGAGTGAAGATCTCACTCGAAGCAGTGTTACTAAGTGCTTGATTTCATTGATTTTTTCTGGCCGGCGTGATTGAAGCGCTGAGAAATCTCATGTAAAGTGTCAGTTCGTGGGGGAGTGTGGAGCATCGTGCCGGAAATTGTGTTTCAAGGGACTTCGGCCTTGACGCTGGACGCCAAGGGCCGAGTGGCCGTCCCGACCCGGCATCGCGACGCGTTGATGAGCGCCGTGAGCGGCCAGCTCACGCTCACCAAACACCCGGTGGGCTGCCTGCTGGTGCTGCCCCGCCCCACCTGGGTCGAGCTGCGCGAACGTCTGATGAGCCTGCCGATGGAGGCCGACGGCTGGCGCCGCATCTTCATCGGCAGCGCGGTCGACGTGGAAATCGACGCCGGCTCGCGCATCCACATCTCGCCCGAGCTGCGAGCCGATGCGGCGCTGATTCGCGACGTGCTGCTGATCGGCATGGGCCAGCGCCTCGAGTTGTGGGACAGCGCACGCTACGCCGCACACGAGTCGGTGGTCAAGCAGGGCCCGATGCCCGACGTCATCAAGAACTTCGTCTTCTGATGACTGGTACTGCATGGCAGCACATTCCCGTCCTCCTGCACGAAGCCACCGACGCGGTGGTCACCGTGCCGGAGGGCTGCTACGTGGACGGCACCTTCGGTCGCGGCGGCCACTCGCGCGCGCTGCTGGCGCGGCTGACGCCCCAGGGCCGCGTGGTGGCCTTCGACAAGGACCCGCAGGCCGTTGCGGCCGCCGCCGCGATCGCCGATGCGCGCTTCACCTGCGTGCACGCGAGTTTCGCCTCGATGCGCGAACGCCTCGGCGCGATGGGGATCTCAGACGTGCATGGGGTGCTGCTCGATCTGGGCGTGAGCTCGCCGCAGATCGACGACCCGGCGCGCGGCTTCAGCTTCCGCTTCGACGCGCCGCTGGACATGCGCATGGACACCTCCCGCGGCGAGACCGCCGCAGCCTTCCTGGAGCGAGCCGATGAGCGTCAGATCGCCGAAGTCATCCGCGATTACGGCGAAGAACGGTTTGCTGTTCCGATTGCAAAGGCGATTGCTGCTCGCCGCGCAGGCGGGCGTGCCGTTCGAACCACTGCCGAGCTGGCCGAAGTCGTGGCTCGTGCGGTCAAGACCCGCGAGCCGGGCCAGGACCCTGCAACGCGCACGTTTCAGGCTCTTCGGATTTTCGTCAACGCTGAACTCGCGGAGCTCGAACAGGGCTTGAACGCGGCCATGCACCTGCTCATCCCCGGCGGCCGCTTGGCCGTGATCAGCTTCCACTCGCTGGAAGACCGCATCGTCAAGCGATTCATCGCGCGCGAAAGCCGCAGCGAGCCCGATCGCCGCGCGCCGTTCGCGCCGCCGGCGCCCACCCGGCTGAAGGCCGTTGCCCGCATCATGCCGGGCGAGGCCGAGATTGCGGCGAACCCGCGCGCGCGCTCGGCCGTGCTGCGGGTGGCCGAACGCACGACCGCAGGCACGAACCCGGGGGCGGCGGCATGACCCGACTGCATGTCGCGCTGGTGGCCGCGCTCATCGCGAGTGCGCTCGGCTTGGTGCATACCTCGTACGAGACGCGCCAGCTGTTCGCCGAACTCGAGCGCTCGCGCAACGAGCTGACGCGGCTCGATGCCGAGTTCAAGCGGCTCGAGGCCGAGCGGCAGGCCCAGGCCACGCACCTGCGCGTCGAGCGCGTCGCACGCGAACGGCTCTCGATGCGCACCGTCACGCCGGCGGTGACGCATGTGGTGAACGACACCGGCGCCACGACGACGGAGGCGAAGCGATGATCGGCTGGGGACGCAACCGCAAGTCCGCTGCGAGCGCGCGCAGCCTCGCGTATTCCAGCAGCCCGCTGCTGGCCGAGAAGACGCCACCCTGGCGCAGCCGGCTGATCGTCGGCCTGGTGGCCGCAGGATTCCTGGTGCTGCTGGGCCGTTCGGTCTACATCCAGGTCATCGGCACGGATTTCTACGTCAAGCAGGGCGAGAAGCGCTACGTGCACAACCTCGACGTGCCCGCGAGCCGTGGCCGCATCGTCGACCGCAACGGGCAGATCCTCGCCACCAGCGTCAACGCGATCTCGGTCTGGGCCATCCCCAAGGAGTTCGAGGCCACGGCGACCCAGCGACGCCAGCTGTTGCGCCTGCTGAATATCACCGGCCGCGAGCTCGACGAACGCCTGGCCGGCGGCTCGCCGACGTTTGCCTGGGTCCGCCGCCAGATCGACGAGGAGCTGTGGCGCCAGGTGAAGGCGCTCGGCATCAAGGGCCTGTACGACGCCCGCGCCTACAAGCGCAAGTATCCCGAAGGCGAGGCGGCAGCCCATGTCGTGGGCTTCACCAACGTGGAAGACCGCGGACAGGAGGGCATGGAGCTCGCGTTCGAGAAGGATCTCGAGGGCCGCGACGGCCAGCGTGGCGTGGTGAAGGACCGCCTGGGCCGCGTGGTGGAGGACTACGGCGACGGCGTCGACCCCGAGGACGGGCGCGACATCCAGCTCTCGATCGACACCAAGGTGCAGTTCTTCGCCTACCAGCGCATCCGCGACACGGTGGCCGAGCACAAGGCGCGCGCCGGCTCGGTGGTCGTGCTCGACGTGGCCACCGGCGAGGTGCTGGCGCTGGCCAACTACCCCAGCTTCAACCCCGCCCAGCGCAACACGCTCGGCCGCGAGCAGTTCAGCGAGCGTGCACGCAACCGCGCGCTGACCGACGTGTTCGAGCCCGGCTCGGTGATGAAGCCCTTCGTCGCCGCATGGGCCATGGAGACCAAACGCGCGGCCCCGGCCACCACGATCTCGACCGCGTCATTCTCGGTCGGAGGCTTTCCGGTGCACGATACGCATCCGCGCGAGGTGATGACGTTGGCCGAGGTGGTGCAGAAGTCGAGCAACATCGGTGCGGCCAAGCTCGCGATGCAGATGGAGCCGCGCGAGCTGTGGGAGCTGTACAGCTCGGTGGGCTTCGGCCAGAAGCCGCAGATCGACTTTCCCGGGGCGGTGACCGGCAAGCTGCGCCCGTACAAGAGCTGGAAGCCGGTCGACCAGTCGCGCCTGGCTTATGGCTACGGCCTGTCGGCGTCGCTGCTGCAGATGGCGCGCGCCTACACCGTGTTCGCGCGCGACGGCGACGTGATTCCGGTGAGCATGCTGCGCCAGACCCAGCCCGTGGCCGGCGTGCGGGTGTTCTCGCCCGAGGTGGCGCGGCAGACGCGGCTGATGCTGCAGCTCGCCGCCGGCCCCGGCGGCACGGCGCAGAAGGCGCAGACCATCGGCTACAGCGTCGGCGGCAAGACCGGCACCGCGCACAAGCTCGAGGGCAAGGAATACGCCCGCGACAAGTACCGCTCGTGGTTCGTGGGCATCGCGCCGATCAAGAATCCGCGCATCGTCGTTGCCGTCATGGTCGACGAGCCCGGCAACGGTGCCCACTATGGCGGCGACGTGGCGGCTCCGGTATTCAGCCAGGTGGTGCAACAGTCGCTGCGCTTGCTGGGCGTGCCGCCGGACCTCGAGGTCCGGCCGCAGATCATCGCGGACAACGGGACGTCGGCGGAGGGCCATACGTGGCGTTGACGCGCTTGGCCGATGCGAGCGCCGCCGTGTCGTGGCTGCGCGCCGGCGTGTCCGGCACGCTGCGCACCGACAGCCGCGCGGTGCGCGCGGGCGACGCGTTCCTGGCCTGGCCGGGGCGCTCGCACGACGGCCGCCGTTTCGTGCCGGCCGCTCTGGCTGCCGGCGCGGCGCGATGCCTGCTCGACGATGACGGGCTCGGCGACGAAGGCCCCGCCGATGCGGCGCCCGACGACGCACGCGTGGCCGCGCTGCCGCGGCTGAAGGCCGCGGCCGGCCCGATTGCCGATCAATGGTTCGGCGCTCCGAGCGCGGCCATTCCCGTGATCGCGGTCACCGGCACCAACGGCAAGACCTCGGTGGCCTGGTGGACGGCGCAGGCGCTGTCGGCGCTCGGCCGGCGCTGCGGCGTGATCGGCACGCTCGGCGTGGGCGAGCCGCCGCGCGCCGACGAGGCCGTGCATGCGCTGCAGGCCACCGGCCTCACGACGCCCGACGCGGTGATGCTGCAGGCCACGTTGCGCCGCTTCGTCGACGACGGCATCCGCGCCTGCGCCATGGAGGCCAGCTCGATCGGCATCGACGAGCATCGGCTGGAAGGCACGCGCCTGGCGCTGGCCCTCTTCACCAACCTCACACGCGACCATCTGGACTACCACGGCACGATGGAGCAGTACCGGGCGGCCAAGCGTCGCCTGTTCGATTGGCCAGGCCTGCGCGCGGCCGTGATCAACATCGACGACGAGGCCGGTGCGGCGCTCGCCGATGAGCTGGCCCACGAAGGGCGCCTGGAGCTGTGGACGACGTCGATCCGGCGTGCGGCGCGCTTGTCCGCGCAAGGGTTGCGCTATGCAGACGGTGGCATCGGGTTCGAGCTCGTCGAGGCCGACGCGACGACGACCGTGCGCACAGGGCTGATCGGCGACTACAACGCGAGCAACCTGCTGGCCGTGATCGGGGCGCTGCGGGCGCTCGATGTTCCGCTCGGCGATGCGGCCGCGACGGCGGCTCATCTGAGCCCGGTGCCCGGCCGGCTGCAGCGTGTGCAGCCCGATGCCGGCGTGCCGCTGGTGGTGGTGGACTATGCGCACACGCCCGACGCGCTCGAGAAGGCGCTGCATGCGCTGCGTCCGCTGGCCCGGGCGCGCGGCGGCCGGCTCTGGTGCGTGTTCGGCTGCGGCGGCAACCGCGATGCAACGAAGCGCCCGTTGATGGGCGCGATCGCGCACCAGCATGCCGACGAGGTCGTGCTCACCAGCGACAACCCGCGCGACGAGAGCCCGGCTTTGATCCTTGCGCAGATCCTGGCCGGCATCCACGACGGCCAGCGTGCCGCGGTGATCGAGGACCGCCACGCGGCGATCGACGATGCCGTCGCGCGCGCCGCGGTGAACGACGTGATCCTGCTGGCCGGCAAGGGCCACGAGACGACGCAGGAGGTGGCCGGCATCAAGAAGCCGTTCAGCGACGTCGACGTGGCTGCCGAGGCCTTGCGACTGCGCGCGCATGGAGCCGCCGCATGATGACGCTCGCGCAGGCGCAGGCCCTGGTGCCCGGCTCGTCCCTCGTGGGCGCGGGCGAGACGGCGTTCACGCGCGTGCACAGCGACACGCGCAGCCTGAAGGCGGGCGACCTGTTCGTCGCGCTGCGCGGGGAGCGTTTCGATGCGCACGACTTCCTGCCGCAGGCGCGCGCCGCCGGCGCCGCCGCGGCACTGGCCGAACGCGGCATCGTCGAGGCGGGCTTGCCCGGCCTGCAGGTGGCCGACAGCCTGCACGCGCTGCAGCAGCTCGCCGCGGGCTGGCGTTCGCGTTTTGTGCTCACGCTGATCGCGGTGACCGGCAGCAACGGCAAGACCACGGTCACGCAGATGCTCGCGGCCATCCTGCGCGCCTGGTGCGGCGACGCGGCGCTGGCCACCGAAGGCAACTTCAACAACCACATCGGTCTGCCGCTGACGGTGCTGCGGCTGCGGCAGGACGCGAACACCCGGCACCGCGCCGCCGTGATGGAGCTCGGCATGAACCATCCGGGCGAGATCGCGCTGCTCGGGCGCATCGCCGCGCCGACGGTGGCGATCGTCAACAACGCGCAGCGCGAGCACCAGGAATTCATGGCCAGCGTCGAGGCGGTGGCGCGCGAGAACGGTGCCGTGATCGAGGCGCTGCCGCCAAGCGGCGTGGCCGTGTACCCGGCCGACGATGCGCAGGCCGCCGTGTGGCGTGCGCTGGCGGGCAGCCGCCGCCAGCTCACCTTCGCCACACAGGGCGCCGCCGACGTGACCGGCGAGGCCGCCTGGGCGCAGGACCATTGGCTGCTGCGTGCCCGTACGCCGCAAGGTGCGCTCGAATGCCGGCTGCATGTGGCCGGCGCGCACAACGTGCACAACGCGCTCGCCGCCGTGGCCACCGCGCTGGCCGCCGGCGTGCCGGCGCCGGCGATCGTGCAGGGGCTCGAGGCGTTCCGCCCGGTGACGGGGCGCTCGCGCCTGCTGGTCTGGCAGCGCGGCAGCCAGCGCGTGCCGCTGGTCGACGATGCCTACAACGCCAATCCTGATTCGGTGCGCGCGGCGATCGACATGCTGGCGGCGATGCCCGGCCCGCACTGGCTGGTGCTCGGCGACATGGGCGAGGTCGGCGCGCAGGGGCCGCAGTTCCACGTGGAGGTCGGCGCCTATGCCCGCGAGCGCGGCATAACGTCGCTGTGGACGGTGGGCCCGCTGAGCCCGCACGCCGCCACCGCCTTCGGCCCGGCGGCGCGGCACTTCGAACGCGTGGAAGACCTGGTCGCCGCGCTGCCGCAGGCACCGCATTGCGGATCCGCGCTGGTCAAGGGCTCGCGCTTCATGCGCATGGAGCGGGTGGTCTCGGCGCTGGTGCCGGCCGGAGGTGCGCATGCGCACTGATCGAGCCGTCGCGGAGGACGGTGCGTGCTGATCTCGCTGGCGTCATGGCTGCAGGCGCAGTTCCCGGAGTCGCTGGGCGTTCTGCGTGTGTTCCAGTACCTCACCTTCCGCGCGGTGATGGCGGCGATGACGGCGCTGCTGATCGGCCTGGCGTTCGGCCCGTGGGTGATCCGCCGGCTGGCGGAGCTCAAGATCGGGCAGCCGATCCGCGAATACGGCGTGCAGGCGCATCTGGCCAAACGTGGCACGCCGACGATGGGCGGCGTGCTGATCCTGATCGGCGTGGGCGTGTCCACGCTGCTGTGGTTCGACTGGAACAACCGCTTCGTCTGGATCGTGATGCTGGTGACCTTCGGCTTCGGCACCATCGGCTGGATCGACGACTGGCGCAAGGTGGTGCAGAAGAACCCCGAGGGCATGCCCTCCGGCGAGAAATACTTCTGGCAGTCGGTGATCGGCCTGGTGGCGGCGATCTATCTCGCCTTCAGCGTCAGCGAAACGACCTTCCTGCGCGTGGTGGAGCTGTTCCTGCGCTGGGTGCAGAGCGGCTTCTCCAACGAGCTGCCGCCCAAGGCCGACCTGATGCTGCCGTTCTTCAAGACGGTGAGCTATCCGCTCGGCGTGTTTGGCTTCATCGCGCTGACCTACGTGGTGATCGTCGGCGCGAGCAATGCGGTGAACCTCACCGACGGTCTCGACGGCCTGGCCATCATGCCGGTGGTTATGGTCGGCTCGGCACTCGGCGTGTTCGCCTATGTGGTCGGCAATTCGGTGTACAGCCGCTATCTGCTGTTTCCGTACATTCCGGGCGCCGGCGAACTGCTGATCTTCTGCGCGGCGCTGGCCGGGGCGGGCCTGGCGTTCCTGTGGTTCAACGCGCATCCGGCGCAGGTGTTCATGGGCGACGTGGGCGCGCTCGCGCTGGGCGGTGCGCTGGGCACGATCGCCGTCATCACGCGCCAGGAGATCGTGCTCGCGATCATGGGCGGCATCTTCGTCGTCGAGGCGCTGTCGGTGATGGTGCAGGTGGGCTGGTTCAAGTACACCAAGCGCAAGTACGGCGAGGGCCGGCGCATCCTGCTGATGGCGCCGCTGCATCACCATTTCGAGAAGAGCGGGTGGACCGAGACGCAGGTCGTGGTCCGCTTCTGGATCATCACGATGCTGCTGTGCCTGGTCGGCCTGGCCAGCCTGAAGTTGCGGTGAGCCGATGCTGAACCTGCCGCTTCGCGACCAACAGGTGCTGGTGCTCGGCCTTGGCGAATCGGGCCTGGCGATGGTGCGCTGGTGCGCCCGCGCCGGCGCGACGGTGCGCGTGTGGGATTCGCGCGAGGCGCCGCCGCAGGCTGCGGCGCTGAGCGAGACCTGCCCGCAGGCCATGCGGGTCGCGGGCGCGCTCGACGACGCCATGCTGCAGGGCACGCAACTGCTGCTCAAGAGCCCCGGCCTGGGCCCGCGCGATCCGCGCATCGCACCGGCCCTGCAATGGGCGCAGGCCCACGCGGTGCCGGTGGCCGGCGAGCTGCAGCTCTTCGTGCAGGCGCTCGAGGCGCTGCGTGCCGAGCGCGACTATGCGCCGCAGGTGCTCGCGGTGACCGGCACCAACGGCAAGACGACGACGACCGCAATGACCAAGGTTCTCGTCGAGCGCGCCGGTCGCAGCGTGGTCGCCGCCGGCAACATCGGGCCGACCCTGCTCGACACGCTGGTCGATGCACTCGATGCCGGCACGTTGCCGCAGGTGTGGGTGCTCGAGCTGTCGAGCTTCCAGCTCGATGGCGTGAGCGATTTCGAACCCGCGGCGGCGGCGGTGCTGAACCTCACGCAGGACCATCTCGACTGGCATGGCGACCTGTCGGCCTATGCGGCGGCCAAGGCGCGTGTATTCGGTACGCGCTCGGTGATGGTGGTCAACCGCGACGACCCGGCGGTCGAAGCGATGGTCGCGATGCTCACCGCGCCCAAGCCGACCAAGGCCAAGGCACCGAAGCCGGTGGCGCGAACCGTGGTCCGCTTCGGGCTGGACCTGCCCGAGTCGCCCGGCGACTTCGGCCTCGTCAGCGAGAACGGCATGGCCTGGCTGGTGCGCGCGATGCCGGAGGAAGACGGC
>JAEUPI010000124.1 GCA_016790175.1 Burkholderiaceae bacterium
GGGGGACGCCGTGGCCCTGATGATCACGGACGAGTGCATCAACTGCGACGTCTGCGAGCCCGAGTGCCCGAACGAGGCGATCTCGCTGGGCGAGCTGATCTACGAGATCGACCCCGACAAGTGCACCGAATGCGTCGGGCATTTCGCCGAGCCGCAGTGCGTGCAGGTATGCCCGGTGGCCTGCATTCCGGTGGACCCGCAGCGCGTGGAGTCGCGCGATCAGCTGTGGAGCAAGTTCACGCGGCTCGTGCGCCAGCGCTCGGAATCCGGCGCCTGAGCACCAGCGCTCCCGGCGAGGCGGTGGTCACGACGAGGTCTGGGCAGGCCCCTTGAACGGCGGCGTCAGGCGGCTGTCGTCGTGGGTACGGCGGCCTTCGGTCTTCTTCGGCGCCTTGGTGCGCCCGGCCTTCTCCGGCGCCGAGGCGGCACGCGCCGGCCCGATGTGCGCGGCGGATTGTCGCGACGCGGCGGCATCGCGCTGCCGGCGCTCGCGGGTCAGCGCCTCGGCCAGCCGCGCATCGCGCGTGGCGACCTGGCGGGCCGCCTGACGCTGCGCGTCGGTGCGGCTGTCATCGACGGCAACGGCCACCGCCGTCGCGCAGGGTTGGTGCGAATAGTTGTTGCCGCAGCGGTAGACCGGTTCTTGCTGGGCGCTGGCCATCGTGGCAGCAAGCAATCCGGCCAGGGCGATCAGGTGTCGGGTCTTCATGACTGAGCGGGCTCCGGTTTCGACGGCTGCGGCGCGGCGGGCGCCTTCGCCGGCTTGACGTGCAGCTTCATCATCGCGCGGTCCATCGCGCCGTCGATCAGCAGCGGCAGCGCCTCGAGCGAACGGTCGATGCACGCCACGATCGCCTTGCGCTCGTCCGGGTGCGGCTTGCGCAGCACCCAGTCGACCACCTCGCTCTTCACGCCGGGGTGTCCGACGCCGATGCGCAGCCGCCAGAAGTCGGCACTGCCGATCTGGGCGAGGATGTCCTTCAGACCGTTGTGTCCGGCCACTCCGCCGCCTTGCTTGAGCTTCATCTGGCCCGGCGGCAGATCGAGCTCGTCGTGCACGACGAGGATCTCGGCGGGTGCGACCTTGAAGAAGCGCGCCAGCGCCGCGACCGATTTGCCCGACAGGTTCATGAAGGTCTGCGGCTGCAGCAGCCACAGCGGTCCGGCGTCGCGGTTGATTCGAGCCACCAGGCCGTGGTACGCCCGATCGCGCGTCAGCGTGGTGCCCAGCTTGCGCGCAGCCGACTCGAGCCACCAGAAGCCGGCGTTGTGCCGGGTGTCCTCGTATTCGCTGCCCGGGTTGCCGAGGCCGACGATCAATCGAATCATGGTGAGCACGATTATCCGCGGCACCCGCAAACGAAAAGGCCCCGCCTTGGCGGGGCCTGCACACACCCTCTCGGGTGATGGGCTCGGGTCACTTCTTCTTCTTGTCGTCCTTGGCTGCAGGGGCCGGCGCCGGGGCCTTGCCCTTGGCAGCAGCCGGAGCCGCGGCAGCGGGTGCCGCGGCAGCGCCAGCCGCCGGCGCGGCACCCGCTGCGCCCTCGGCCGCAGCGGCGGTTTCTTCTTCCTCGGCCTTCGGCGTCGTGACGGCCACGATCACCGGGTTGAGCGTGCCGTGACGCACCACCCGCACGCCGGTCGGCGCCACGATGTCGCTGACGTGCAGTGATTGCCCCTTGACCAGCTGGCTGAGGTCGACCGCAATGAACTCCGGCAGCTGCGTGGCCAGGCACTCGATCTCGACTTCGTTGGCCACGTGGCTGACGAGGCACTTGTCGGTCTTCACCGCCGGCGCGTTCTCCTCGCCGCTGTAGTGCAGCGGCACCTTCAGGCGCAGCCGCGTGGTGTCGTCGACGCGCTGGAAGTCCACGTGCAGCACCTGTTGCTTCCACGGGTGCATCTGGAAGTCGCGCAGCAGCACCTTCTGCGTCTTGCCGGCGAGTTCCATCTCGAGCACGGAGGAATGGAACGCCTCCTTCTTCAGCGCGTGGAACAACGCGTTGTGATCGAGTTCGACCGTGCGCGGGTCACCCCCGCCGTAGACGATGCCCGGCACCTTGCCGGTGTTGCGCAGGCGGCGGCTCGCTCCGGTCCCCTGCTGTGTGCGCTCGAAAGCGACGAATTTCATGATTCACTCCAAGTGAGTTGAGCGCCCGCGACCAGGCGACTCGTGAAAGGGCTCGGTCGAGCCCAAAACCTGAAAGGGTTCCCCGTCAGGGGAACCCGCTTCTCCCGTCAAAAATTGTTGTTCTGTTCTGCAAAAAGCGATGTCACCGACTCGCCGTCGGAGATGCGCCGGATCGTCTCGGCAAAGAGGAACGCCACCGAGAGCTGGCGGATCTTGGTGCAGCCCTGCGCTTCGGCGGACAGCGGAATCGTATTGGTGATCACCACCTCGTCGAGCTGGCTCGCCGCGATGCGGCTGATCGCCGGCCCCGAGAACACCGGGTGCGTGCAGTACGCATACACGCGCTTGGCGCCGCGCTCCTTCAGCACCTCGGCCGCCTTCACCAGCGTGCCGGCGGTATCGATCATGTCGTCCATGATCACGCAGTTGCGGCCCTCGATGTCGCCGATCACGTGCATCACCTCGGACACGTTGGCCGCGGCTCGCCGCTTGTCGATGATCGCCAGGTCGCTGCCGAGCTGCTTGGCCAGCGCGCGCGCGCGCACCACGCCGCCGACATCGGGCGACACCACCACGAGATCGGGATAGGCCTTGCTCTTCAGGTCCGACAGCAGCACGGGCGACGCGTAGATGTTGTCGACCGGGATGTCGAAGAAGCCCTGGATCTGGTCGGCGTGCAGGTCCATCGTCAGCACGCGCTCGACGCCCACGGTCTCCAGCAAATTCGCCACCACCTTGGCGCTGATCGGCACCCGCGTGCTGCGCGGGCGGCGGTCTTGCCGCGCATAGCCGAAGTACGGGATCACGGCGGTGATGCGGCGCGCGCTGGCGCGCTTGAGCGCATCGACCATGATCAGCAGTTCCATCAGGTATTCATTGGTCGGCGCGCAGGTGGGCTGCACCACGAACACGTCGCGCGCGCGCACGTTCTGCTGGATCTCGACGTCGACTTCGCCGTCGGAAAAGCGCGCCACCTTGGCCCTGCCGAGCTCGACCGACAGCGACGAGGCGATCTCGCGCGTCAGCGCCGGATTGGCATTGCCGGTGAACAGGACGGTGTTGAAGAGCACGGCGCGATCCGGGGCAGGCAGCAGGTGGGGGTCGGTGCGATGGTCACCAGGTGATTTGGCAGGGGAGGAAGGACTCGAACCCTCGCATGTCGGAATCAAAATCCGATGCCTTAACCAACTTGGCGACTCCCCTACACAGGACGCGGCTCGCGCCACGCCCTCGTCAAACCGGATCAGTCAGCCCACGCCCGCAAGGGGTGCGCAGCCAGACTGCGGCACATGCGGCCCACCCAACCCGGCGGCAGGTCTGCCGCCGTGAATGTCGCCACAGGTCGGTCGCCCGTGCCGGCCCTTGCGAACACCGCGCTGCCCGAGCCCGACATGCGGCTGTTGCCGAAGCGGGCCTGCAGCCACTGGGCCACCTCGCCGACCTGCGGGCAGCAGCCAATGGCCACTGGCTGCAGGTC
>JAEUPI010000132.1 GCA_016790175.1 Burkholderiaceae bacterium
GCCCTCGCACCGCAGCGACCAATGCTCGCCGCCATCGGCGCTGTGCCAGATGCCGCCGCAGCTGACCGCCAGCATCAGCTCGTGCTCGCGCTGCGGATGCACGCTGATGGAATGAATGCCCGGCACGTCGTAACCACCGCCGAACCATTCGGCGCGTTCAGGCCGGTCCCACAGTGAACGCACGAGCTGCCAGCTCTGGCCGAAGTCGGTGGAACGGAACAGCCCGCCCGGCAGCGTGCCGGCCCACACGGTACCCCCGGCCGACGCGAGCGACCAGATCTGCACCAGCTTCCACGCCGGACCCGTCGCATCGGACGGCTGCTCCGGATACGCGGGCACGCCCACCTCTCGCCAATTGGCCCCGGCGTCGTCGCTCGCATGCAGCTTGGTGCCGAAGTGCCCGAGGTTCAGCGCCGCCAGCATGCGCCCGGCATGCGGCCCGCTTGCTGCCGGAGGCAGCAGCATCGACACCGGCTCGCCGAGAAAGCTCACCTGCGCGATGCGCCAGCCTTCGTGCTCGCGCTGCAACCGAAACAGGCCCTTGCGGGTGGCGACCCAGGCGCGGTCCGTGTTCATGTGCGCCCCCTTCGGCGCTGCGCGCCGGTCCCCCAGGGCTCCGCAGGAGCCCCTTCGCGGCTCCGGGGGAGCGAGCGACTTCGGAGCGGCCGTGCGTCGCTCATCGCTTCATCCTCCCGAAAGCGCCTGCAGCACGTGCACCGTGCTGTCGGGTCGCAAGGCCTGGTCGAGGCGGCGTCGATCGTCGCAGCGCACGCCGTCGATGAAGATCACCACATTGGCACGCACATGCGCCTGGTCGTCGAGCACGTAGCCACGCAGCCGCGGATTCACGACGAAGGCCGCCTCGAGGGCCTCGCGCAGCACCACCGACTTGGTATCGACCTCCGGCGTTTCGGTGAATCGCCGCAGCTGAGGAGTGAACACGACGCGAGCCATCGAGCCATGATGCCCGAGCAGCGCGACCGTCCGCAAGGCGAGGCGCCGCAATGCCAGCTGGAGCGCAGGGTCACAGGTGGCGCCGATCGCGCGGCGGCTGCCTGTTGCGCCAAGGCTGCGGTGGCCCGTCGGGCAGGTCGAGCATGGCATGTGCTGCGGCATGATGCGCAGCGGCGCTGCCCTTCGCGCCACCCTTCGAACAGGCCGATGACTCCACGCCTTTCCATACGGACGATCGGTACATGGCTGCTCGCCGCCGCGGGGCTCGTCTCGCCGGTTCGCGCGGCGGAATCGGTGCCGATGCAGATCACGCTCGGCGGCGAGGTCGTGCGGCTGCCGTCCGACGAGCGCATGGGCCTGGCCGGCGGTGCGATCCTGTTCGGTGCCGGCGACGAATGGTGGTTCGGCCCCGCCGTCTACGGCGCCGCGAGCGGCTCGCGCGGCGGCCTGTTCGTCGGTGGGCTGCAGGTGCTCAAGCGCTGGCCGCTGGCCGATCGCTGGTGGCTGCACACGAGCGTCTATGCCGGTGGCGGCGGCGGCGCCGCCGCGCCGGTGGGTGGCGGTCTGATGTGGCGGCCCGAGCTGGCATTGATGCGGGCCTTCGGACCGTTCGCCGTCGGGATCACCGGGTCGCACGTCCGGTTTGCCACCGGCGAGATCGGCAGCTCGCAGCTCGGCATGTTGTTGAGCTGGCGCGGTGATTTCGTGCATCGAGGGCTCGGTGCCGGCGACACACATGGCGAAATCCGCACCGGCCTCGGATTCGACGCGCTCGCCGGCACGGCCACGCAGTTGCGCTTTCGCGATGGCTCGGGACGCCGGATCGCCCTGGTCGGCGCTCGCGCCGAGCATCTGATCGACGGCTGGCGATGGGCACTGGAGTCGGCCGCAGCCGCGAAGGGCGACGCCGCTGGCTACATGGAGATCCTTGGTTCGCTCGGCCGCGACGTCGTGTTCGGCGCCGACGCCAGGACGTCGCCGCGGGCCACGCTGCGCGGAGCCATCGGCCTTGGCGGCGGCGGCGCCGTGCCCACCGGCGGCGGCGGCATCGGCAAGCTCGCCGCGGGTCTTGCCTGGCCGCTGGGCGGCGGCATCACGGTCGGCGCCGAGGCCGGTGTGGTGCGTGCCATCGATGCGCCGCTGCGCGCACGCACGGGCCAGTTGTGGCTGGCCATGGACCTCGAGCCCGCGGCCGCCGCGCCCGCCGTGCGCCACGAATGGGTTGCCACCCTGCAGCACTACGCCCGCTCCAAGCGCGTTGACGGCCGTTCGCGCGATCTGCAGACCGTCGGCCTCAAATTGAACCGCTATGTCAGCGACAGCGTCTATCTGAGCGGACAGGCGCACAGCGCATTCGCCGGCGGCGCAGGTGCCTACTCGATCGGCCTGGTAGGAGCCGGCGTCGCCACGGCCTCGGCGCATCCTGGCTGGCATGTGGGTGCCGAAGCGTTGGTCGGCGCCGCCGGCGGCGGCGGCGTGGTCACCGGCGGCGGCGCGATCTTGCAGGCCTTCGCCTGGGCAGGCTGGCGCACGCGGGCCGAACAGCAGTGGCGCGTCGGCCTCGGGGCGGTGCGATCGCTGCGCGGCGATCTTTCGACGCCGATGGCCGAGCTGAGCTGGATGTGGCCGTTCGGCTTGTAGCGCGCCCGACCAGCTTGGAATCTCAGGCCTTCAAGTCGCCGGCCAGGCTCGCGAGCGTCTCGGCGCCGACGCTCACGTGCGCCGGGTAATTGGTGTGATCGCAACCGACCTTGACGCTCGCGCCAGCGCGAATGGCGCCGCGCTGCGCCGGGTTGAACTCGAAGCGCACGAAATGCACCGACGAGGTCTTCTCGTCGGTCTCGCGATCGAGGTCTTCGTCGGCAATCGCATAGACACGGCCCTGCCCCTCGACCTCGACGAACACCCGGTCTTCCACGCCGATCAGCCTTGCCAGTTCGCGCTTGCGCTCGTGCGGATCGGGATACTCGATCAGCATCGTCGCCTTCCAATTGCTGCCGTCGGGCACCAGCGGGCCATAGGCGTCGATCTCTCCCTGGATGCCTTCTTCGTCGAAGATCTTCTCGATGTGCAGCATCTCCTGGATCTGCCGGCGGATCGTGTGCTCGTCCTCGAACTGCAGCGTCATGTGCTCGCCGAGCGCCACGCTGCGCAGCTTGCGGTGCGCGATCGCGTCGGCGCGGCTGGACTTGCGGATCTTCGAGTAGGCCTCCAGTGTCAGGAGGCTGTCGCGTTGGATGGTCATCGACGTTTCTCCTTGGACATCACAGTCCGTACGCGCGTCGCAGCACCGTGAGCGGATGCCGAACCGCCTTGGCGGGCGTGCCCGCCTCGGCCATGCCTTGCGCAATGTGATGACCAGCCATCGGGCAGTCGCTGGCGATCACGTCGGGCTCCGGCGCCGCCATGGCCTTGAACACCGGACGGCCGATCTTCATCGCCACCGGATGCGTGGGCGTCTTCACGCCGTAGGTGCCGGCATGGCCCGAGCAGCGCTCCACCGTCGTCAGCTTCACTTCGACGGTATTGCCGATCAACTTGAACAACTCTTCGGTCTTCTTGCCGATGTTCTGCACGCGCCCATGGCAAGGGATGTGATAGCTCAGCTTGCCGATTGCGGCCTTGAAGTCGGTCTTCAGCAGTCCGTCCTTGTGGCGCGCCACCAGGTACTCGAACGGGTCCCACATCGCCTCCTTCACGGCCTGCGTCTCGGCGCAATCGGGGAACATCAACGGCAGCTCCTGCTTGAACGTCAGCGTGCAGCTCGGCACCGCCGAGACGATCGCGTAACCCTCCTTCGCGTAGCGCGCCAGCACCGGCATGTTGGCCGCCTTGTGCCGGGCCACGGATTCGAGGTCACCGAGCTCGAGCTTGGGCATGCCGCAGCATTTCTCCTTCTCGACGATCACATACGGGATGTCGTTGTGCTGCAAAACGGCGAGCAGGTCGTGCCCGATGCCGGGCTCGTTGTAGTTGATGAAGCAGGTCGAGAAGATCGCCACCTTGCCCGGCGTGCGCTCGCCGTTGGTGACGACTGTGGCCCTGGCCTTCTCGGCGCTCCAACGGAAGCGTTTCGTCGCCAGCTCGGGCATCCAGGCCTTGGGGTGCACGCCGAGCACGGCATCCATCTGCTTGCGCGCGAAGGCCGTGCGGTTCACCGCATTGACCGCCTGCACGACGACCGGAATGCCTGCGAACTGGCCGTGCACATCGGTCGACGCGAGGAATTTCTCGCCGCCCTTGACCTCGCCCTTCCTGAACTTGATCGCCTTGGCCCGCAACATCAGGTGCGGAAAGTCAAGGTTCCACGCATGCGGCGGCGTGTACGGGCACTTGGTCATGTAGCACAGGTCGCACAGGTAGCACTGGTCGACGACCTTCCAGTAGTCTTCCTTCTTCACCCCGTGCACTTCACCGTCGTCGGTGGCGTCCACCAGATCGAACAGGTTCGGGAAGCTCTGGCACAGGCTCACGCAGCGACGGCAGCCGTGGCAGATGTCGAACACCCGCTCCATCTCCTTGAGGGCCGAGGCTTCGTCGTAGAAGTCGGGGTTCCGCCAGTCGAGCGGATGCCGTGTCGGGGCCTCGAGATTGCCTTCGCGCATGGTGTGTTCGTCGCAAGAAGAACAAGGGGCACGAAGCCCCTTGTTCGGTCAGGGGTTGAGCGTTCTCAATCGACCAGCGCGTCCAACGCCTTCTGGTAGCGGTTGGCGTGCGAGCGCTCGGCCTTGGCCAGCGTCTCGAACCAGTCGGCGATCTCGTCGAAGCCCTCGGCGCGCGCCGTCTTGGCCATGCCCGGGTACATGTCGGTGTACTCGTGCGTCTCGCCGG
>JAEUPI010000188.1 GCA_016790175.1 Burkholderiaceae bacterium
CAGGTCGAAGGCAGCGGCAGCGCACGCATGCACGTGATCGGCTTCGCCAAGCTGGTGGGAGACCTGATCGACGGGCTGATGCAGGTGGCGCTGTACTTCGGCCTCGCCGCGCTGATTGCCACCGCGATCATCTGGCTCTACACGCGCTGCGTGCGCTCCACCGCGCTGGTGATGGCCTGCTCGCTGGTGGCCGTGGTGTGGCAGCTCGGGCTGGTGGCCGCACTCGGCTTCGAGCTCGACCCGTATTCGATCCTGGTGCCCTTTCTGGTGTTCGCCATCGGCGTTAGCCACGGCGCGCAGAAGATGAACGGCATCATGCAGGACATCGCACGCGGCGCACACAAGCTGGTGGCCGCGCGCTACACCTTCCGCCGCCTGTTCCTGGCCGGGCTCACGGCGCTGCTGGCCGACGCGGTGGGATTCGCGGTGCTGATGGTGATCGACATCGCGGTGATCAAGGACCTGGCACTCACCGCCAGCCTGGGCGTGGCGGTGCTGATCTTCACCAACCTGATCCTGCTGCCGGTGCTGCTGAGCTACGTGGGCGTCAGCGCAGGCGCGGCCAAGCGTGCACTCGCGGCCGAAAGCGACGCGCAGCGCGAGCGCGGCTTCAACCGCCTGTTCGGCGTGCTGGCGCGTTTTGTCGAGAAGCGCTGGGCGCTCGGCGCCGTGGCCGCGTCGGCCGTCTTGCTCGCGGCGGGCTATGCGGTCAGCACGCAGCTGAAGATCGGCGACCTCGATCCCGGCGCCCCCGAGCTGCGCGCCGACTCGCGCTACAACCGCGACAACGCCTACGTCACCGGCCACTACTCGCTGTCGAGCGACACCTTCGCGGTGATCGTGAAGACCGAGAAGGAAGGTTGCCTGAAGTATCAAACGCTGGTCGAGGCCGACCGCCTGGCGTGGAGCCTGCAGCAGGTGAGCGGCGTGCAGACCACCGCTGCGCTGACCAACGCGGTGCGCCAGATCACGGCCGGCAGCAACGAGGGATCACCCAAGTGGCTGACGATCGCGCGCAACCAGGACGTGCTGAACTACGGCGCGCAGCAGGCCAGCGTGAACAACCCCGACCTGTTCAACACCGACTGCTCGGTGATGCCGGTGATTGCCTACCTGGCCGACCACCGCGCCGAGACGCTGGACCGCGTGGTCGCCGCCGCTGGCGAGTTCGCTGCCACGCACAGCACGCCGGAGCGCCAGTTCCTGCTCGCCGCCGGCTCGGCAGGCATCGAGGCCGCGACCAACATCGTGGTGCGCAAGGCCTGGGTGCAGATGCTGCTGCTGGTGTATGCGGCGGTGATCGTGCTGTGCTTCATCACCTTCCGCAGCTGGCGTGCGGTGGTGGTGGCGGTGGTGCCGCTGGTGATCACCTCGGTGCTGTGCGAGGCGCTGATGGTGGGCTTGGGCATCGGCGTCAAGGTGGCCACGCTGCCGGTGATTGCACTCGGCGTGGGCATCGGCGTGGACTACGCGCTGTACCTGCTGAGCGTGCAGCTCGCGCAGCAGCGCGTGGGCGTGTCGCTGGCGCAGGCCTACCGCAGCGCGCTGCAGTTCACCGGCAAGGTGGTGGTGCTGGTGGGCGTGACGCTGGCCGCCGGCGTGGCCACCTGGGCGCTCTCGCCCATCAAGTTCCAGGCCGACATGGGCGTGCTGCTGGCGTTCATGTTCGTGTGGAACATGGTGGGCGCGGTGGTGCTGATCCCGGCGCTGTCGTACGTGCTGCTGCCGCCGGGGCGTTCGCGCGGCACACGTGCCGGAACCCAGGCGCCCGCGCTGCAGACTGCGGGCGCGTCGCACGGCTGAGCGCTCACGCCCGCACCGTCTTCCGCCGTCCGCGCTGGTCGCACCGGCGTGTGATGCCCGGACACCCCTTGGGTCGTTGGTCTGTTCGAGAGTGGCGGCCTTGCAGCGGTTGCAGTCGCTCGCCTTCGCGGCCTCGATGCACAGTTGCCGCCGTGAAGCAGCCATCGACCCGGCGGCGATTGCGCGAGCTCAATGACCGCTTTTGGGTGAGCTGCTGACGTCGCACCCGCCAAGGCTTGCTGCGGACGCGCGAACGGCCGCTGTCTCGATCGGCGAACTGGTGCTCTCGACCCACTGCAGCCGTTCGAAGTTGCCGGAAGCTGTCGGACGACCGTGCCTCGGTCCCACATGTCTCGCGTCCAGGAAGCTGACGGTGCCTCGCCGGCCAGCTACCGGCCATTCGCAAGCGCGCGCGCCTTCGGCGATCAGTCGGGGAGTTGCTCAATCTCCGCGCCCGCTCGAAACGACTCCGCCCCCCTGCAGTCAACATGGCGGCCGGGCGCGTGCGCCGCGGTCGTGCTGGAACCGCTGGTACCTGTGCTGTTAGAAGTCGAAGGTTGGTAGATCAAGCGGCGGTGCCAGCTTCTTGACGCCGGCGATCCGCGCCAGCGTGTCGGCGACGCGCTCGGGCACGGCGACGCTAGCGCTAGGCGTGCTGCTCGATGGGCGACCGCTCCTGGTCTTCATGCGGGCGCAAGGCGCCTGGGATACGTCGCTTCTCGAGTCCCCCTTCGCGCAGCCACGCGCGCGTCTGAGCTGCGGCCTGCTCGATCAACTCGCCCGCGCGAGAAAAGTCGTAGGGCGATACGGCGAGCGGGCACAGCGGAGGCACCGTGATGATCTCGGCCCGCCCGCTCCAGCGTTCCAGATCGATCACCAGCTGATGCGCAATCAGGAGCGTGATCGCGTGCAGCGCGGCGGCAATCGCGCGGCGCGGCGGGCTTTCAAGCGCGCGGGCGAAACCGCTCGGCAGCACGACCAGGCGCTTGGCACCGAGTTCCACGGCCACAGCGATCGGCGTATTGCTCGCAACGGCTCCGTCGACGAGATGGTGCTCGCCGATGCGCACCGACGGAAACGCTCCGGGTATGGCGCAGCTCGCAAGCACCGCGTCCGTGACCGAACCGCTGGAGAGCTTCACCAGGCTGCCGCCGAGCAGATCGGTCGCCACGCTGTGCAGCGGAAGCGTCGCGTGTTCCAGCTCCCGATACGGCAGATGCGTTTCGAGTAACTGCTGCAAACCTCTAGGATCCACCAGGGAGCCATGTCGGCCGATCGCACCCATCATGCTGCGACAGGTGATCGGAAACACCTGGCGGCGACGCAAGCCGCGCCAGAGGGCTTCCAGGCGCTGCACGCCTTCCACGCTGGGTGTGCCCGCGAGATACGCGCCGTTGATCGCACCGACCGACGAGCCCACGACGAGATTCGGCGTGACCCCATGTGCAAGCAGCTCGCGCAGCATGCCGACCTGCACCGCGCCGATGCTGCCGCCGCCTGCGAGCACGAAAGCAGTACCCATCGGCTGCGCCTCGACAGCCCGGTTAGTAGCCGAAGAACTCTTCGCTGCGCACGTCGTCGCCGCCGACGCCGTTGCGGGTCAGGATGGCCTTCATCGCCTGCACCATCGCGGGCGGGCCGGCCAGGTAGTACACCGGCTTCACGGCATCGGCGACGATGCCCCCGAGCCTTTCTTCGTTCAACATGCCGTCGGTGTCGGTCATCAGCGAGAGCAGTCGAAAGCGATCGTTGCGTCGCTCGAGCGCCTGCAGCTCGGCGAGGAAGGCGGCCTGGTCGCGCCGGCGGTTCGAGTAAGCCAGGAACAGACGGTGCCCGAGCCGATCGTGCTCGGCCTGCAGCAGCATGCTCCTGAAGGGCGTGATGCCGATGCCGCCGGCGATGAACACCGCCGCGCGCGCCGGGTCCTCATGCAGCGTCATGGTGCCGGCCGGGCCGACTAACCTGACATGCGAGCCCAGTGGCAGAGCCTTTAGCGCGCGCTTGAAAGCGCTGCCCTCGCGCATGCGGGTCGCGACCATGAGGTCGCCCTCGAAGGGCGCGCTCGCCAGCGAAAGGGTGCGCCGCGTGCTGTTCGGATCGGCTGGCGGCTCGAGCAGCGCGACGTTGACCGACTGGCCGGGCTTGAAGTCGAAGCCCGCCGGCTTGGCGAATCGAAACGCCATCGTGCCCTCGGCAATCTCTTCGCGCCCCTGGAGCGCCACTTCGTGGCGGGCCATGTCAGTAAGTGCGGATGTCGGCAAACCCGCTCGACGCCTCGTGGCGCTCGCCGTCCTCGTCGTACCAATACAGTCTGCCGGGCTCCTCGTCCAGGGTGAGCTTGTGCGAGCCGTCGCAGAACGGCTGGTTCTGCGACAGGCCGCACCGGCAGAGCCACTGCTCCTTGCCGTCGATCATGACCGCGGCAGGGTCATGGGCGGTGCGTTTCACGAGGCGGGCCATGGCGTTCTCCTTCGGCTCTGTGCATACGACGTCGTGACGGGCGGCGTTGTTCCCTGTGCGACGGCCGCGCCTGGCATCGGCCGGAGAGCAGCAACAGGAACTCGCGCCGCAGGTTCGGATCATTCAAAAATGAGCCGCGCATCACCGAGTTGGTCAACGCCGACTCGTCGTCCTTGACGCCGCGCCAGCTCGAGGGCCGCATCGGCGTCCCGGCGCATCGCTACAGCGACTTCAGGTACTGAGCGAGGTCAGTGACCTGCTCGGGCGTCAAACCGAGCGACCGCTTGTAGTTGTAGGCCTCCACCACCGCATCGAGGGTTGCCGCAGAGCCGTCGTGGAAGTACGGCGCATGCTGCCAAGCCCCCTTGAGCGGCGTGGTCCGGAATTGCTTCGTTGCCGAGCGCGACGCATAGCTCTGTTCGGCGGCCGCCGAGTCGCTCGGTGGATGCAGCCGGGTGTTCGCATCGGTGAAGCTGGCGCCGCTGTGGCACGTGACGCATTGGCCCGCTCCTTCGAAGACCAACTTGCCGCGCACGGCCGCCGCCGCGTCGAAGCTGCCCACAGGAGGCGCCGGCGCCTTCAGCGAAAGCTGGTAGGCCTGCAGGGCCGGCAGCTTGCTGCTGATCAAATCCTGCGTGCCGTTGGTGACGCTCAGATTGAGGCGCGGTTCCGAGAACGATCCCTCGCCACCCATCTCCACGACACCGACATAGCGATTCCAGTACGCGATCTCGTTGCCGTCGCCGGTGATAGTGACGCTGTGGATGCCCTCCAGCCCATACGCCGGCGGAATGACGACCGGATTGCTGATGCCGTCGACGTTGTGTCGCGGGTCAAACTTGCCCTTGCCCCACGAGTTGAACACCGCCTTCGTGGTGGCGTCGACGGCTGGCGACAGCGCGATGATCGCCCCGGGGTTCAGGTCGCGATTGGCCCAGCCGTCGAGCCGCTTGCCAATGCCGGGGGCGAACGAATCGTCGACCGTCGAATGACACAGAGCGCAGGTGATCCCGACGCGCCGCAACCGGTCGACGCCGTTCACCGTCTCGACCATGCCCTTCAAGCCGACGACGGCGTCGAGTTTCAACAGCGCCACCGTCGTCGCCGGGCTGGCGAGACTGATGCTCCCGTTGGTGATGCCGGCGACCACCGCCTGCGGCAGCGCCTCGGCGTCGACCTTCAGCCCGACTGAAAGCGCCGTCGTCGGGTCGACCGCGGCGGAAATCACTTCGTGCATGCGCAACTGGTCGGTCCAGAATCGCTCGTCACCGAAGGTGTCGTGGCGGAAGATCTGCTTGCCCTGTTCGATGAGCGCCGCCTGTTCGGCTGCGCCGTCGTCGTCACCGCCGCCGCAAGCTGCGACGAGCAATGCAGCGGCGATCGTGGCGGCCGGCAGGCCGCGACGCGAGTCGATCATGATGTTCTCCTTGCTCAGCGCCGCACGGCGCAATCCTTCGAGCGGTTCGCCTGCTCGAGGTAGGCGATCAGGTCGGCGCGATCCTTCGCATCGGGCACGCCGGCATAGGTCATTGCGGTGCCGGGCACGGCGTCGAGCGGGTTGGCCAGGAAGCGGTCCAGCGACTTCACGTCCCAGCGCAGGTTCGCGTTCTTCATCGCTTTGGAGTACTCGAATCCGGGCACGCTGCCGGCCAGCCGGCCGAACAGCCCGCAGTGACGCGGCCCGACGCGGTCGTAGGCCAACGCGTGGCAGGCGAGGCAGCGCGCGTAGACCTGTTCGCCGCGCAGCGCGTCCGGGGCGGCGATCGCGGGCCCGATGATGCAAAGCACGAGCGCACCGGCGGTGACTGCGCTGCTGATCGTCACGACACGAACGCCGACGGCACTGGCACTTCGCCGAGCGCCTGGCGCAGCACCGCCCAGTGCATCGCCTCGTCGCCGAGGATGCTGGCCGCCGCCTTCGCAAGGTCGCGGTTCCCGAACAGCGGTACCGCACCGAGGTAGGCGCTGACTGCGCCTTGCTCGAGCCCCGCGGCAAAGCGCAGCACGTCGGCCTGCGACTTCAGCTTGTCGGCCGGGAAGTTGTACTTCGCCTTCGCCGTCACCGGCTTGCCGCCGAGCTTCTCGACCGTCTTGGCGAGCAGGTCGGCGTGCTCCTTGTGGTGGCCCTGGAAGGTGAGCGCCAGGTCGAGCACGGGCTTTTGCAGCAGCTTGCTCTCGGCGCCGAGCTGATACGCCGCGATCGCTTCCAGCTCGGCGCCGAGCGCGGTGTTGAGGATCTGCGCATCGCCGGAGCCGCCATCGTGCTTCGCTGCCAGCGCCGGCTTGCCGGCGAGCAGCGCCACCGCCACGCCCGAGAGCACGGCAGTGGACTTGCCGAGGAACAGCCGGCGTGCGGCGATCGGGTCGGGCATCAGCAGGAACGACATGGCACTCTCCATCGGGTTGGGTCAGGAACGGATGTCACGCTCGTCGGCAAGCCTGACCAGCACGCCGGCGACGATGCGATCGCAGCGGTCGCCATCGAACGAGAAGGCGTCGCCGAGCGCGACATCGAAATCGCGCGAAAGACCTTCGCGCAGCAGGCTGCGCGCACGAAAGAAGCGCGTGCGCACGGTGGCGTCCGGTATCTGCAGCATGGCCGCCACTTCCTCGACGCTGAGTTCCTCGACTGCGCGCAGCATGAACACGCTGCGGAACGCCTCGGGCATCCGGTCGATGCGGACCTCGATCAACCGGCGCACCTCGGCGCGCATGGCCATCGGCTCGGGCTGGCGGTTGGGGTCGTCGTCCTCGATGCGCTCGTGCGCGGGTGTCTCGTCGGGCTCCATCGCGGACTCCAGGTGAATCACCTGCGCACCGCGCCGCCGCAACCGGCCGAGCGCCTCGTTGATGACGATGCGCGCGAGCCAGGTCGACAGCTTGGCGTCAGCGCGAAACGTACCGAGCGAACGCCACGCACGTAGGTAGGCCTCCTGCAACACCTCCTCGGCCTCGGGGTCGCTGCGCAGGACGCTGCGCGCGGTGCGGAACAGCAGCCGGTTGTGGCGCCGCATGATGGTCTCGAAGGCGGTGTCATCGCCGGCGGCGGCCCGGGCGGCGAGCTCGCTGTCGGTGGTTGCGGCCGGGATCGGCGGGTAGAAGGCGAGTGCGGTGTTGCTCTGCATGGTTGGGCCTCTCATGTCGTTCGATGGCGCTGTGTCGCGCCGCGTTCCCGGCTCAGACGTCGACGACGAAGTCGGGATCGAAGCGTGCGTTTTCGGCCACGCCGTCTTTCACGTAGCCGCGCGGGTTGCAGACGACGCGCGTGCCGTTCAAGGTGTAGTCGAAGCTGTCATGCGTGTGGCCGTGGATCCACAGCCGCACGCGCTCGGCGCCGAGCATGTGCTCTGCGTCGGACACGAAGCTGGCGTTCAGCGGCGAACCGGCATATCGCGGGTGGATGGACCCGCACGACGGCGCGTGGTGAGTAACCACGACGGTCGGGCCGTCGTGAGGCGTGTCGAGCTGGCGCTGCAACCACGCCGCATGACGTGCGAACCGCGCCGCCGAATCCTCCGGCGTGAAGGGCGCGTCGGTGTCATCGTTGCGGATGCGGCTGAAGTCGCGCATGAGGCGACGCGCCTCGGTCATCGCCGCGTCCCTTGCAGCGCCGCCGCCGCACAGCCGGAAGTCGGTCCACAGCGTGCTGCCGAGGAAGCGCACGCCTTCATGGACGAGTTCGTCGTCGTCGAGCACCCGCACGTGGCTGCCGGCGACGATCCGCTTCAGTTCTTTGACCGTGTCGCGCAGGCTGCGACCGTAGAACTCGTGGTTGCCGGGCACGTAGAAGACGGGCTTGTCGAAACCGAGGGCCCAGGCCGCGGCCTCGTGCGGCCGTGCAATGTCACCGGCCAGGACCACCACGTCGGCCGCGGTGCGCGGTCGCTCGAAGCCGCTGAAGCCGAGGTGCAGGTCGGACAGGACGTTGAGCCTCATCGCGACTCAACATATCACGGCGTGATATACAGCCGCGATCAGCCGTTCGGGTATCTGACCCATGAACAAGGTCGATTTCGAGACATTGGCCGACTTTCGGTACCACTTGCGCCGCTTCCTGCGCTTCAGCGAGCGGGTGACGCGCGCCAACGGCGTGACGCCGTTGCAGTACCAGCTGATGTTGCAGATCAAGGGCTTTCCCGGCCGCGATTGGGCGAGCGTCGCCGAGCTGGCCGAGCGGCTGCAGGCTCAGCATCACGGTGTCGTCCAATTGGTCACGCGCTGCGAGGCAGCTGGGTGGGTGCAGCGCGGCGCGAGCCGCGACGATCAGCGCCGCATCGAAGTACGCCTCACCGCCGACGGCGAGCGCTGCCTCGAGCATCTCGCGCGGCTGCATCGCGACGAACTGCGCTCGGTGAGGCACGGCTTCACAGTACCGGGTCTGGCGGATCGATCGTCATGAGCAGTACGTTGCCGAGCTTGGCCGAATCGATCGTCGAGCAGTTGCCCGACGCCGTGATCTTCGCCGACCGCGATGGGGTCATCCGGCTGTGGAACCGCGGCGCCGAAGCGCTGTTCGGCTACCGCGTCGATGAGGCGCTGGGCGTGAGACTCGATGTGATCATTCCCGAGCGGCTGCGTGCCGCGCACGACGCGGGCTTCCGCCGCGCGATCGACGCCGGCCGCACCCGTGCGAGCGGGGCGCGTCTCACGCGCTCGCTGCACAAGGACGGCCGCAAGCTGTACGTCGAGCTGAGTTTCGGCGTTGTCACCGATGGCGAGGGCCGTGCCGTCGGCGCGGTGGCGGTGGGGCGCGATGGCGGCGCGCGCCACGCGCTCGAGCAGGCGCGGCACGAGCCCACCAAGGGGGCGACTTCCACTCCCTGGCCGACGTCGTGAGCAACGCGCTGCCCGGCACCTTCGCACCGAGCGCCGGCTTTGAGGCACCGCTGGAGATGCTGTCGGCGTGCCATGCGCGCATCGAACAGCAGTGCGCGACCTTGCGCCGGCTGGTGCCGCACCTGGCGGCACACGGCGCCGATGCCGATGCGCGCGCCGCAGCGGCCGGCGTGATGCGCTACTTCGACGTCTCCGCCCCGCACCATCACGCCGACGAGGAGGTTGACCTCTTTCCCGCGCTGCGCGAAGCGGTGGCGGGTTCCGATCCAGTGTGCATACGGGAGCTGGCCGATGCGCTGTCCGCCGAGCATCGTGAGCTCGAAGCGCGGTGGGCTCGCGTGCGCGCGGTGCTCGAGCGGGTGGCTGCCGGCGACGCGACGAGGCTGGCGTCGGCCGATGTCGAAGCGCTGGTTGGCCTGTACGAGCGGCACATCGAGCGCGAGGAGCGCGAGCTGCTGCCGATGGCGGCGCGGCTGCTTTCCGACGCCGAACTCGACGCTGCCGGCCGCGCAATGCGCGAGCGACGGGGGATCGATCGGTTCGACTGAGGTCCGGGGCGGTGCCCGGTGTCGAATGGACGCCAGCCCATCTCAGATCGCGTGATAGCGCTGCCGGCGTCGTCTCGTCGGCGAGTTGACCGCCGAGTTGAAGCAGGACCCGGGCAAGTTCACTTCTCCTCGATCGGCAACGGCTCGCTGGCGCACCTGGTGATGGAGCTGGTGCCGCTCAAGAGCGGCACTGGCATCGTTCATGTGCCGTTCGCCGGCTCCAGCCGAGCCGCGCTCGCCATCATCGCGGGCGAGGCGCAGATGGCCAGCCTGCCGGCTCTCGCGGTACTGCCCCAGGTCAAGACAGGCAAGCTGCGCGTGCTCGGCGTGGCGTCGGCCAAGCGCTCCAGCCTGCTTCCCGATGTCCCGACCCTGAGGGAGTAGGGGCTGGCCGATGTCGATGCGGGGAACTGGATCGGGATGATGGAAGTGGTAAACGCCCAGCCGCAGGCGTTCAAGGCGTTCTTGCATGAGGAGGACGAGCGGTGGGCGCCGGTGAGAGCCAGGGACAAGATCACGCTTGCATGACCAACGGCAACTCTCGGACGTGCCGAGTGGATCGGTTCGACAGGGCTCGAGCGTCACAGCGTGGAGCTCGGTCGAGCCGGCCTCGGAAGTTGCTAGCATGGAGGCGCCCATCTGCCGCCGCCATTCCGAACCGGTGCTGCTCAGTTGGTAGGAGTCGCGGTCGACAATGGTCTGCTTGCGCATGAGGGCAGTGTCGGCTTAGGGTCGAGATGTTGAGTTCGTCGACAAAGGGACCGGTCACTCGATCTACGATGCCCGAGATCGCTTTGACTGGCTGCTTCCTCGGGCGCAGCTGCCGCTCGCGTTGCTAGCCCGCCAATGTCAGCTTGCAGAGACCGCCGCCGTTCGGCGGCCAATCGCGAGCGGCAGCAGCCAGGCTTCTGCCGTCCTTCGTCTACGCGCGGCACGATGCGCGATCGCACCATCGGGCCCAACGCCTGTGCATCGCCCAGCTACTCGGCGAGCTTGCGACAGGCAGTGCTGTCGGGGCTGCGTGATACGCAGCAAGGTCGGCGCGCCTACAGCCCACACCGAGCCGTCTCACTCCGGCTTGAACCCGATCGACTTCAGCACCGCCCCCACCCGCTCGTAGTCGCTCTTCAGCGCCGCGCTCAGCTCCTCCGGCGTGCGCGGCAGGCCGGGCTCGAAGCCCAGCTCCTGCAGCCGCTCGCGCGCGCCCGGCTGCGCCAGCGCCTTCAGCGCCGCCTCGCGGATCTGCGTCTGCAGCGCGGCCGGCAGGTCGGGCTTGACCCACAAGCCCATCCAGCCGATGGCCTCGAGCTGCGGGAACCCGAGTTCGGTGAAGGTGGGCACGTCGGGCAACAGCGGCGACCGCTTGGGCGTGCTGACGGCGAAGGCCTTGATCTTGCCGCCCTTGACGAGCGGCAGCGAGGTTGCCATGCCGTCGAACATCAGCTGCACGTGGCCGCCTATCACGTCCTGCAACGCAGGCGTGGAGCCCTTGTAGCCCACGTGCGTCATGTCGATGCCGGCGGCCATGTTGAGTTGCAGCCCCATCACGTGCGACAGCGTGCCTGCGGTGTACGAGGCAAAGTTCACCTTGCCGGGGTTGGCCTTCACGTGCTTGATCAGCTCGGGCAGCGTTGTGGCCGGCAGCGCCAGATGGCCCACCATCACCAGGCCGCCGCGCGACACTTCGACCAGCGGCTTGATCTCCGTGCCCATGTGGGCAGCCTGCTTGACGATGTGCGGTATCTCGCTGACCAGCGAGTTCACGCCCACGAGCAGCGTGTGGCCGTCGCGCGGCGCCAGCGACAGCTCGTTGACCGCGAGGATGCCGCCCGCGCCGGGCTTGGGCTCCACGATCACCGTCTGCCCGATCTGCTTGGAGAGCTGGTCTGCCAGCAGACGCGCCACGATGTCGGCCGATCCGCCGGCCGGGCCGGCGGCGACGATGCGCACGGGCTTCTCCGGCCATTTGCCTTGAGCCTGCGCCGGCGCGGCCAGCACCGCGAGCGTGGCCGCAATCGCCATCGTGAATGCGCGAAACCAGCGCGAGGGTTGGGGACGGTTCATGCGCGTGCTCCTGTCAGTGGAATCAGGCCGCCGGCGGCAATGGGTTCGCAAACTGCTCGCGCAGCTTGTTCTTCTGCATCTTGCCGGTGGCGCCGAGGGGGATCGCGTCGACGAACACGACGTCGTCGGGAGTCCACCACTTCGCGATCTTGCCGTCGTAGAACTTGATCAGCTCTTCGCGCGTGAGCTGGGCGCCCGGCTTCTTCACCACCACCAGCAGCGGCCGCTCGTCCCACTTCGGGTGCTTGGCACCGATGCAGGCGGCCATCGCGACCGCAGGGTGCGCCATCGCGATGTTCTCCAGGTCGATCGAGCCGATCCACTCGCCGCCGGACTTGATCACGTCTTTGCTGCGGTCGGTGATCTGCATGTAGCCATCGGCGTC
>JAEUPI010000214.1 GCA_016790175.1 Burkholderiaceae bacterium
TGATCCAGCAGATGCTGGCCGACAGCGCGATCGAGATCAACGCCGCGCGGCTGATGGTGTTGCACGCGGCTCAAGCCCTCGACCGCGGTGAGGATGCACGCGACTGGATCGCGATGGTGAAGGTGCATGCGGCGGAGACGCTGGGCCGCGTGGTCGATCGCGGCGTGCAGCTGTTCGGCGGCATGGGCTTCTGCAAGGAGCTGCCGATCGAGCGCTACTACCGCGACGCGCGCATCTACCGCATCTTCGACGGCACCAGCGAGATCCACCGCACGGTCATTGCGCGCAGCGTGCTGAAGAAGGGCGCCGCGGTGTTCGACCTGCATCGCTGAGGCGCCGATGAAGTCCAAGTTCGTGTCGGCCGACGAGGCCGCGGGGCTGATCCCCGACGAGGCCACCGTCGCCCTGATGGGCGGCGGCGGTGGCCTGATGGAGGCGACCTGCCTGTTCCAGGCCGTCGAGCGGCGCTTTCTCGCCAGCGGCCGGCCGCGCGGACTCACGTTGGTGCACGCCTTGGGCATCGGCGACAAGAAGACGCTCGGCATGAACTGCTTTGCCTACGAGGGGCTGGCCCGGCGCGTGATCGGTGGGCACTGGCCCTGGTCGCCGCGCATGCAGCAGCTCGCGCGCGACGACAAGATCGAGGCCTACATCCTGCCCGGGGGCGTGTCGTCGCAGCTGTTCCGCGAGATCGGTGCCGGCCGGCCGGGACTGATCACGCACGTGGGCCTGGGTACGGTGTGCGATCCGCGATTCGGCGGCGGCCGCATGAATACCGCCGCGCGGAACGATCTGGCCGAGATCATCACGATCGACGGCCGCGAGTACCTGCGCTACAAGCCCTATCCGGTGCACGTGGCGCTGGTTCGCGCGTCGGCGGCCGACGACGACGGCAACATCAGCTTCGAGCACGAGGCGGCGAATCTGGACGCGCAGGCCATCGCGCTGGCCGCACGCACCAGCGGCGGCCGCGTGATCGTGCAGGTGAAGGAGCGGCTGGCGCGTGGGGCACTGAAGGCGCGCGAGGTGCGCATTCCGGCGGCCTGGGTCGATGCGATCGTCATCGATCCCGGGCAGCGCACCAGCTACGACATCCCGTTCGATGCGGCGCTGTCGGGCGAGCTCACCGGCGCCGCGCGTTTCGAGCCGGAACCCGTGAGCGACGAACCGTTCAACGAACGCCAGGCGATCGCGCGTCGCGCCTACCAGGAGCTGGAGCCCGGCGCGATCGTCAATTACGGCTTCGGCATTCCTGACGCAGTGGCCAAGCTGGTGGTCGCGCGCGGCGAGCTCGACCGCATCTACCAGACCATCGAGCACGGCACCTACGGCGGCAGCCTGCTCGACGGCGTGCTGTTCGGCTATGCGCGCCATGCCAGCGCGATTCTCGACGCGCCGACGCAGTTCGACTTCTACGGCGGCGGCGGACTCGACATCGCGTTCCTGGGCTTCGGCGAGTTCGACGCGCAGGGCAACGTCAACACCTCCAAACTGGGTGGCGTGACGGTCGGGCCCGGTGGCTTCATCGACATCGCGCAGAACGCACGCAAGGTCGTGTTCTGCGGCACCCTGGCGGCCAAGGGCGTGCAGCTCGTCACCGGCGACGGGCAGATGCGCGTGCAGTCGCAAGGCGCGGTGCGAAAGCTCGTACGCCAGGTGGAGCAGATCACCTTCAGCGGCGAGCAGGCGCTGCGCCGCGGCCAGCAGGTGCTCTACCTGACCGAACGGGCCGCGTTTCGCCTGACGCCGCAGGGCCTCGAGCTGTTCGAGCTCGCGCCGGGCATCGATCTGCAGCGCGATGTGCTGCAGCAGATGGACTTCGCCCCGCGTGTGGCCGAGCCGATGCAGCGCATGCCGGCGGCCTGCTTCCAGCGCACCGACGACGGCACCGGCTCGCTCGCTCGACGCTGATCCGCTCTCGCCGCGCCACCCAGCCCGCAGGACGGGCGGCGCTACCATGTCGGTCGACGCACTGCGCCCCTGATCGGCGGGCCGCCCCGGAGCTCCCAATGAAGCGAATCCTCGTCCTCAACGGCCCGAACCTGAATCTGCTCGGCACGCGCGAACCCACCGTCTACGGCTCGACCACGCTGGCCGACGTGGAGGCCCTGTGCCGCGAGGCGGGCGGCAGACTCGGCGTCGACATCGATTGCCGGCAGAGCAACCACGAAGGGCAGCTGCTCGACTGGATCCACGAGGCCGGCACCGCGCATCGCAACGGCCAATTGATCGGTGCGGTGTTCAACGCCGGTGCCTACACGCACACCTCGGTCGCGCTGCACGATGCGATCAAGGGCACCGGATTGCCGGTGATCGAGGTGCACATCTCCAACGTGCACGCGCGCGAACCGTTCCGCCACCACTCGTACCTGTCGCCGGCTGCGGCCGGCATCGTGGTGGGCTTCGGCGTCGACGGCTACGCGCTGGCGATCGAGGGGCTGGTGCGCAAGGGCCAGGTCGGGTAGTGGCCGATGCAACGCTCGGGTCTCTGTTCGCCCAGTCGCTGCTGATCGGCTTCTCGATCGCGGCGCCGGTCGGGCCGATCGGGCTGCTGACGATCCAGCGGACGTTGCAGCTCGGGTCGGCGGCGGGCCTGGCCACGGGGCTCGGGGCCGCGGTGGCCGATGCCGTGTACGGCGCGGTCGGCGCCTTCGGCGTCAGCGCGCTGATCGAAGCACTCACGGCCGCGCGCGTGCCGCTCGCGCTGGGCGGTGGCGCATTCCTGTTGTGGCTCGCGTGGCGCATCGCGCGTGCCCCGGTGGCCGAGCAGGCCGCCGCGGCGCCGGGCGGCCGGGATCTGCTGCGCTGCTTTGCCGGCACCTTCGTGCTCACGCTCAGCAACCCGGCCACGATCTTTTCGTTCATCGCGGTCTTCGGCGCGATGGCCGGGCGCAGCGCGGTGAGTTCACCGTGGACCATGATCGCCGGCGTGCTGATCGGCTCGGCACTGTGGTGGCTGCTGCTGAGCACGCTGGTGGGCCGCCTGCGCGAGCGTTTCGATGCCGCCTGGCGGCGACGCGTGAACCTCGCCTCGGCGCTGGTGCTGGCGGCCTTTGCGTTGTGGCAGTTCGCCGGGCTGGTGCGCACGGGTTGAGGTGGCGCCGACCGCGGGGCGACAGGGTCATCCCTTGCGGGTTCCCGAGCGGTGTGGGCCAGCGAGCCGATTCCTAGAATGGCCCGCACCAGGTCTTGGCATGAAGGGGTACGCATGTTGCGCTTCGGACGACTCGTGCTGATCGGCAGTGCCGCGCTCGCCGCGCTGGCAGCGACGGCGCAGAACAAGGTCACGCTGTCGGTGGCCACCGGCCCGACGACCGGGGTGTACTACCCGCTCGGCGGCGGCATTGCCAATGTGCTGTCCAAGCATGTGCCGGGCTACGCGGCCAATGCCGAGACCACCGCCGGCTCGGTGGCCAACCTGCAGCTGATGAACCAGAAGAAGAGCGATCTGGCGCTGTCGATGGCCGATGCTGCCTGGGACGGCTTCAAGGGCCAGGGGCGCTTTGCCAGTGGCGCAGTGCCGGTGCGCACGCTGATGGTGGCCTACCCGAACCGCATGCATGTGGTCACCGTCGAGGGCACCGGCATCAACAGCTTCGCCGATCTGAAGGGCAAACGCGTGTCCACCGGCGCCGCCAACAGCGCCACCGAGCTGATGGCCGCGCGGGTGCTTGAGGCGATGGGCCTCGACATGGAAAAGGACATCAAGCGCGAGCGGCTCGACCCGGGCAAGAGCAGCGACGCGATCAAGGACAAGAAGCTCGACGCCTACTTCTGGGTCGGCGGCATCCCGACCGCGGCCGTCACCGATCTGGGCGCCACGCCGGGCACCAAGCTCAAGCTGATCGATCACGCCGATGCGGTGGAGGCGATGAACAAGAAGTACGGGCCGCTGTACGTGAAGGACACGATTGCCGCGAAGAGTTATCCCGGTCAGGAGCAGCCGAACCAGGTGGCCACGGTGCAGAACCTGATCATTGCGCGCGACGACATGCCGGTGGATGTGGCCTACAACATCGTGAAGACCATCTTCGACAAGCGCGACGAGCTGATCCTGGTGCACAAGGAGGCGGCCAACTTCGATCTGAAGTGGCAGACCCAGGCGGCCTCGCCGATCCCCTACCACCCGGGCGCGATCAAGTATTTCGCCGAGCGCGGCGTGACCTTGAAGTGACCGTGTCTGCGTGGGCGCATGGCTGACATGGCGCCCACGCGCGATGATGGCGCTGCGCCTGCGCGGGAAGTCGGCGCCGCGCCTGCGCGCGGGGACGCATCCGCAGACCCAGCGCAGCTGATCAGCGAACGCCAGCTCGAGCAGGCGGCCGAGTACGTGGCCGCCGACGAGGGCGCGACGCACCGGTTCACCGGTGCCTGGGGCCATGTGCTGTTCTTCGCCGCGGTGGCGATGAGCCTCACGCACCTGTACGCGGCCTGGGGCATCGTGACGACGACCACGCTGCGTTATGTGCACGTGGGTTTCATGCTGGCGCTCGCTTTCCTGCTGTTCCCGGCACGGCCGAGGTGGCGGCACCGGTTCAGCGCCGTCGACGCCGTGGCCGCACTGATCGGCGTGGCCACCATCGTCTACGCGCTGGCCGGCGGCGACGATTTTCTCGATCGAAGCACCGCACCGAACACGCTGGACATCGTGATGGGCGTGGCACTCGTGCTGCTGGTGCTGGAGGCGGCGCGCCGTTCCACCGGCTGGGTGATGCCGTTGGTGTGCGTGGGCTTCATCGCCTACGCGATGCTCGGCCCCTGGCTGCCGGCGCCGTGGACGCACAAGGGCTACGACGTCGGCCGCCTCGTCGGCACGATGTACATGACGCTCGAAGGCGTGTTCGGCACGCCGGTGGACGTGTCGTCGTCGCTGATCATCCTGTTCACGATCTACGGCGCGGTGCTGCAACGCTCCAACGCCGGGCAGTTCTTCATCGACTTCTCGCTCGCCGCCTTCGGCGGCAGGGCCGCGGGGCCGGGCCGGGCCGTGACGGCGGCCTCGTTCCTGCTCGGTGGCCCCTCGGGCTCGGGCGTGGCCACCACGGTGACGCTCGGCACGGTGGCCTGGCCGATGCTCGCCAAGGCGGGCTACGAGCGCAATGCCGCCGGCGGGCTGCTCGCGGCGGGCGGGCTCGGCGCGATCCTCTCGCCGCCGGTGCTCGGTGCGGCGGCGTTCCTGATCGCCGAGTTCCTGAAGATCAGCTATCTCGACGTGATCCGCATGGCGGTGATCCCGACGGTGCTGTTCTATTTCTCGCTGTTCCTGATGGTCGAGATCGATGCACGCAAGTACGGCGTCAAGCAGGTCGACATCGCCGCCGGCATGCGCATGGGGCCGCTGCTGCGCACGATGGGCTTCCACTTCAGCTCGCTGCTGTCGATCGTCGTCTTCCTGCTGATGGGCTTTTCGCCGATCGCATCGGTGTTCTGGGCCACCGTGGTCGCCGTGGCGGTGAGCTTCCTGCACCGCGATTGCGCCTTGATCGATCTGTCGCTGCCGGTGCGCCGGCCTGCCGGCTGGCCCTGGCAGCTGCTGCGGCACTCGCGGCTGTCGCAAGCGCTGGCCGATGGCTCGGTGACGATGCTGAATGTCGCGGCCACCTGCGCGGCCGCGGGGCTGATCGTCGGCGTGGTCACGCTTACCGGCCTCGGCCTGCGCTTTGCCGACATCGTGATCGCCTATGCCGGCGGCAGTCTGCTGCTGACGGCGGTGTACACCGCGCTGATCGTCTGGGTCGTCGGCCTGGCGGTGCCGGTGACGGCGAGCTACATCATCTGCGCGGTGGTGGCCGCGCCGGCGCTGATCAAGCTCGGCGTGCCCGACTTCGCGGCACACATGTTCATCTTCTACTACGCGGTGCTGTCCGAGGTGTCGCCGCCGACGGCGCTGTCGCCGTTCGCTGCTGCCGCGATCACCGGCGGTGACCCGTACAAGACCACGCTGCAGTCGTGGAAGTACACGCTGCCGGCCTTCGTGGTGCCCTTCGTGTTCGTGCTCGATCCGCTGGGCACCGGCTTGCTGCTCGCGCTGCCCAAGGGCGGGTCCTGGTTCGACGTGGCCTGGGTCGTCGCCTCGGCCTCGCTCGCGCTGGTGGCACTGGCCGGCGCCGCCGAGGGCTGGCTGCTCGGGCCGGCGCGGCGATTCGAGCGGCTGCTGCTGCTCGCCGCCGGGCTGCTGCTGGTGATTCCGCGTGCGGCATTCGACGCGGTCGGTCTCGCGCTGCTGGGCAGCGTGATCGCGCTGCAGGTCTGGCGGCGAAAGACCTGACGAGCGTTGCCACCGCCCGCGCTGCGGGAATTCAGGGCGCGGTGTTCAGCAGGGACTCGAGCTGGTCGTCCTTCTGCGCCCACAAGCCCTCGATCCAGGTGCCGAGCCGGCGGCGGACGTCGCGGTCGGCCAGCGGGTCGGCACCGACCAGGTCCGACGGGATCACGTGGGTCTGCACCCGCACGCTGACCGCATCGACCTGGCCGCTGATGAGTTGCCAGAAGCTCGGTGTGCCGTGCGGATAGGCGATCGTCACGTCGAGCATCGCCTCGAACTGTTCGCCCATCGTGGCCAGCGCCACGCCGAGGCCGCCGATCTTGGGCTTGAGCAGGTGTCGATACGGGCTCGCCTGCTGCGCATGCTTGGCCGGCGTGAAGCGCGTGCCTTCGACGAAGTTGATCACCGAGGTCGGGATGTGGCGGAACTTCTCGCAGGCCGCTCGCGTGGTGGCGAGGTCGTTGCTGCGTGCGCCCTGGCCCTTGCCGCGGCGCAGGAATGGAAAGTCCAGCGCCCACCAGGCCAGGCCGATCACCGGCACCCAGATCAGCTCGGCCTTCAGGAAGAACTTCAGGAACGGAATGCGCCCATGGAACACACGCTGCAGCACGAGGATGTCGACCCAGCTGCGGTGATTGCTCGACACCAGGTACCAGCCGCGTGCGTGCAGGGCATCCACGCCTTGCACGTCCCAGCGCGCGTCGGGGCGCACGGCCTCGATCCAGGCGTTGTTGAGGGCGACCCAGCGCGAGGCCAGCGCATTCAGCGCATGGTCGCAGGCACTGCGGGCGCGCCCGGGCGGCAAAACGAGCTTCAACAGCGCCGGCGGCACCATCAGCGAGGCGTGCACGAGCGTGCTCAGGCCGAGCAGCAGCGCCACGACGATGCCGCGCAGCAGGGTGGGCAGTGAGGCGAGCAGGCGCATGGGTGGACGGGCGTGCGTTCGGGCGGTGTTGACAGGGTGAGCGATTTCAGCGCAGGGTGTCGCCCCGGCGCATGACGCGGCGCAAGGCATCTTGCCTGGGTGGCGCACCGGCGACGGCCATGTGTCGGCGCCACGCATCACGTGCCGCGATAGTGGCGCAGCACCTGGTAGCGCCCATCCGGGAGTGATTGCACCAGGGCGTGGCCGCTCGCGCGCCACGCCAGCGGCGGGTGCCGCGGCGGCACCTGCGTACCCACGGCCTCGCGCGCGAGCGTCACGTGCGGCCGGAAACGGCGCCGCTCCACCGGCAAAGCCTGTGCGCGTAAGGCCGCGGCGAGTTCGACATGCAGCATGCACAAGGGGTCTGGCACGGTCTTCGGCTCGAGCACGACGAGGCCATGCGGCCAGATGTCGACTTGCGTCAGCGTCACGACCACCGGTCGAGCCGGTATCGCAAGTCCGCTCATCACCTCGTCGACGCGCGACTGCGGCACTGCGCCGATGAAGTGCAGCGTCAGGTGCAGTTTCGCGTTCGGCACCGGCCTGGCGCCCGGCGGCCAACGGCACGCATCGCGCCAGGCCGCGAGTGCCTGGCGTGTACGCGCATCTGGCCACAGCGCGACGAACAGCCGCGCGGTCGCTGCAGTCGCCGTCGGGGAGGCCGACGGTTCAGGCATTCACCATCAGGGCCACGCGCTCGGCGATCGCCAGCGATGCCGTGAGCCCCGGCGACTCGATACCGAACAGATTCACCAGCCCCGGCACGCCATGCGTGGCCGGACCGTCGATGCGAAAGTCCTGCGCAGGCTCGCCAGGGCCACGGATCTTGGGCCGCACGCCGGTATAGCCCGGCTGCAGCGCGCCGTCCTTCAGGCCCGGCCAATAGCGGCGCACTTCGCCGTAGAAATGATCGGCCTCGGATTCGTCGACCGCATAGTCGAGCCCGTCGACCCAGCGAAAGCTCGGCCCGAAGCGCGCCTGGCCGCCGAGATCGAGCGTCAGGTGCACGCCGAGATGGCTCGATTCGCCCGGCGCCGGATACACCAGGCGCGAAAACGGCGAGGCGCCGGCGAGCGTGAAGTAGCAGCCCTTGGCGAAGTAGCGCGGCGGCACGTGCTCACGCGCCAGGCCCTCGGTGGCGGCCGCCAGCACCGGCGCGCCATGACCGGCGCTGTTGACGACCACCCGGGCCCGCAGCCGCGTGGCGGTGTCGCCGCCGACCTGCAGCTCGATGCCGCCGCCGATCGTCGCCGCCGTCTCGACGGGTGAACGCAGCGCCAGCATCGCGCCATGCGCTTCGGCGTCGCCCAGCAGTGCCAGCATCAGGCCATGGCTGTCGATGATGCCGGTCGACGGCGACAACAGCGCACTGTCGCAGCGAAGCAGCGGCTCGAGCGCCAGCGCCTGTTGGCGTGTGAGCCACTGCAGATCGGCCACGCCGTTGGCCCGGGCGCGCGCGTCGATGATCTCCAGCTGCGCACGCTCGGCGACGTCCTGCGCGACGATGAGCTTGCCGCAGCGGCGATGGTCGACACCGTGCGATGCGCAGAACGCATAGAGCAAGGCCTTGCCGCGCACGCACAGCTCGGCGCGCAGCGATCCCGTGGGGTAGTAGATGCCGGCATGGATGACCTCGCTGTTGCGTGCGCTGGTGGCGGTGCCGAACGCGTCTTCGGCCTCGACGATCACCACCTCGTGTCCGGCCAGGGCCAGCGCGCGGGCACAGGCCAGGCCCACCACGCCCGCGCCGACGACGACGCTATCGACGGTTTCCGTTGCCATGCGCGGCATTCTCGCGTGGCCGAAGGGTCGCTCCGTGCCGGATGCACGCCAACGCCGGCAGGTGCGCGCCGGCGCGGGCCGTTGCCCATCGCCGTCGCGCGGACAATGTCCGCGTGATCGAGGCCGCCACCCAGTCGCCGCTCGCCTGCCCGCAATGCACCCGCACGATGAATCATCTCGTGCTGGGTGGCCACGCCGGCGCGCCGGTGGTGGTGGACCATTGCGTGCCGTGTCGCCTGGTGTGGTTCGATGCGCTGGAGTCGGTGCAGCTCTCCGGCCTGGGCTGGGTGCGTCTGTTGCGCGAACTGCAGCGCGGCGCGCGCGATGCCACGCCCGCACCGCGCCCGGCGGAGATGGGCTGTCCGGCCTGCCGCTTGCCGCTCAAGGCGGTGCAGAACCAGACGCGATACGGCCGCTTCCCCGCACTCGAATGCCCACAGCGCCACGGCCACCTGCACGGACACGCCGGCGCGTTGGCCGAGCGCGGCCTCGTGCGGCCGTTGCTGGCGCCGGAGCGCGAGGCGCTCGTGAAGGCGCAGCGCTTGTTCCATTGCTTCAACTGCGGCGCCCGGGCCGACGGCACGAGCGACAGCTGCAGCTACTGCGCCAGCCCGCTGGTGGTGATCGACGTGCCGCGTCTGACGCACGCGTTGCTGCGCAAGCCCGGCGACGACAGCCGCTCGCCGGTGCCCGACGGCCTGCCGTTGGCCTGGACCTGCCACGGCTGCGGCGCGGCGCTGGATCCGAGCCGCCACGCGAGCTGCCCGCAGTGCGGTGCCGCGGTCATGGCACCGGCGCTGGTCGACCTGAATCCGCTGCTCGTGGCGATCGAGACGCGGCTGCAGCAGGCGGAACAGGCGGCGCGCCCATACCGCATCAAGCCCAAACGGCCCCGCCATTGGCAGGAGACGGGGCTCGGCATGCTGCACCGGTTCTGGCGCGCCGACGACGATCCGCCCGAGCAGCGGCTGCGCGGCGGACTGCTGGCGGCAGCCGTAGCGTTGCTGCTGCTGTGGTGGACGTGGGTCAGGCGCTGAGCCCGCGCGTGCGGCGCCGGAAGGCGATGCACGGCTGGCGAAGGACGGCGGGCGATTTCACGCCCGACGGCATGAGCCCGCGCGAGAGGCGTCTAGCATTGGAGACACCGGCCCGCAACGGGCCCGTGGGGCGGCTCTCCTGATGGGATCAGACACCTTGCACGTCGCGGCAATCGGTTTTGGGCTTTGCCTCGTGGCGATGCTCGGCCTGCTCTGGCATCTGCGGCGCGGACGACCCTGGGGGATGGCCGCATGGGCGCTGGCGGCCGATGCGATCGTGTGCGTCGTCTGGTCAGCCTGCGGACTGATCTTTGCGGTCGAGCCTTCGCCGGGGGCGTGGATCGCGCTGCGCTGGGCCGACATGCTGCGTGCGGCCGGATGGGTTGCCTTCGTGCTGGTCTTGCTGCGCGAAGGCCGTTCCGAGCAGATGGGCGAACGCGCCGGCGGGCGGTTCGTGTCGGCCGTCGCGTTCGTGTTGCTGGCCGCCGTGGGTCTCGGCGGCCTGGCACCGACCCCGGCGCCGATCGAAGCGGAGGCCGTTCAGGCGATGTCCAAGCTCGGGCTGATCGCATCGCTCGGCTTGGCGATCGCGGGGCTGGTGTGCATCGAGCAGTTGCTTCGCCGCGTGCCGGCGCGGCATCGCTGGGGTATCTGGCCGCTGGCGATCGCGCTCGGCGCGATGTTCGTGTTCGATCTGTACCTGTATTCCGATGCGGTCCTGCTGGGTCACCTCGATCTGGTGGCTTGGAGCGTGCAGGCTGCAGTGACCGCGTGCACCGCCCCGCTGCTGGGCATGGCGGCGACCCGCAACCGTCAATGGTCCAAGCCGCTGGCGGTGTCGCATGGCGTGGCGTTCCACTCCACCGTGCTGCTGGCCGTTGCCGCCTACCTGCTGGCAGTGGCGGCGCTGGGCTATCTGGTGCGCTATTTCGGCGGCGCATGGGGCCCGGCACTGCAGATCGTGCTGTTCGTGGCCGCGCTGATGGTGATGGGCGTGCTGCTGACGCTCGGCACCTTCCGCTCCAAGCTGCGGGTGCTGATCGGCAAGCATTTCTTCAAGCAGCGCTACGACTATCGTCAAGAGTGGTTGCGATTCACGCGGCTGCTGGCAGCACGCGACGAGTCGGCCGATATCTATGTGCGTTGCATCCAGGCCATGGCGGATCTTGTCGAGAGCACCGCCGGTTCAGTCTGGATTCGGCGTGATGACGGCTACCGGCAGGTCGGTCAGTGGAATACGCCGGCGGTGCTGGCGGTCGAGGCCGTCGACGGGGAGTTGGTGGGCTTCGTGGCGCGCAAGGGCTGGGTGGTCGATCTGGACGAGTACCGACGCATTCCCAGCCGTTACGAGCGGGTCAGGCTGCCGACCTGGCTGGCCGCCAACCGCAGCGCCTGGCTGCTGGTGCCGTTGGCCGCCGCCCAGGGTCTCACGGGCTTCGTCGTGCTGATGGAGCCTCGGGTGCAGATCGACGTGGACTGGGAGGTGCTCGACCTGCTGAAGGCGGCCGGCTCGGAGGTGGCTGTGCTGCTGCGACAGATCGAGGTCAACCATGCGCTGCTGGAGGCCGAAAAGTTTGCCGCCATCAGCCGCATGTCGACGTTCGTCGTGCACGACCTGAAGAATCTCGTCGCGCAGCTGTCGCTGATGCTGAAGAACGCCGAGCGGCATGGCGACAACCCGGAGTTCCGACGCGACATGTTCGAGACGGTGCAGCACGTGGTCGACCGCATGAACAACATGCTGGCCCAGGCGCGCCTGAGTACTCGGCCGGTGCAGAATCCACAGGCCGTGGATCTGGCGGACTTGTTGCGCCGCGTCTGCGACGGCAAGCGCGGGCCGCGGCCTGGCCTGGTCTGCACGCTCGAGGAACCGGTTCTTGCACTGGGTCACGCCGATCGGCTCGAGCATGTGTTCGCACATATCCTGCAAAACGCGATCGATGCCACGGATCCTGGCGGCAGCATCCGCGTTTCGCTGGCGCGCGGTGCGTCCGAGGCCAGCGTCGACATCGTGGACGATGGGGCGGGCATGTCGGCGGAATTCCTGCAGCAGCGGCTGTTTCGACCGTTTCAGACAACCAAGGAATCCGGGATGGGCATCGGCGTGTACGAAAGCCAGCAGTACGTGAACAGCCTGGGCGGCCGCCTGGCCGTGGAAAGCGCGCCGGGCGCCGGAACGCGCGTGCGCGTGGTGCTGCCGCTCGCGAGTGCCCGGTCGGTGTCGGCACCCACCGGTGCGGAAGCGGCCTGAACCATGGACAAGACCTTGGACAAGCGCCAGCCCCTGCTGATCGTCGAGGACGACCCCGCGCTGCTGAAGCAGCTGAAATGGTCGCTCAGCGACTACGAATGCGTGCTCGCCTCCGACCAGGAACAGGCCATCGCGCAACTGCGCCGGCACGAGCCCGCCGTGGTGACGCTGGATCTGGGCCTGCCACCGCATCCGGACACGCCGGAGGTGGGGTTGGCCGTCCTGCGCGAACTGCTCGCGTTGTCGCCGGACGTCAAGGTGATCGTGATGACCGGCCAGAACGACCGCGCGAATGCCTTGAAGGCGGTGGCGCTCGGCGCCTACGACTTTCTTGCCAAGCCGGTCGAGCCCGAGGTGCTGACGCTCACGCTGGAGCGGGCCTACCGGCTGTTCGAGCTGCAGCAGGAGAACCGGCGCCTCGCCGAGGCGCAGGGCGGCAATCCGCTGGCCCATCTGATGACGGGCGACCCGGAGATGTTGCGACTGTGCCGCATGACCGAGAAGGTGGCCGCCGCCGACGCCAGCGTGATGCTGCTCGGCGAATCGGGCACCGGCAAGGAGCTCTTTGCGAAGGCGCTGCACGAGCTGTCGCCGCGCAAGCGCGGGCGCTTCGTGGCGATCAACTGCGCGGCGATTCCGGAGACGCTGCTGGAGTCCGAGCTGTTCGGCTACGAGAAAGGCGCCTTCACCGGCGCGACGCGCCAGACCCTCGGCAAGATCGAAAGCGCCCACAAGGGCACGCTGTTCCTCGACGAAATTGGAGATCTGCCGCTGGCCCTGCAGCCCAAGCTGCTGCGGTTTCTGCAGGAGCGCTCGATCGAGCGTCTCGGCGGGCGCGATTCGATTGCGGTGGACGTGCGCGTGGTGTGCGCCACGCACCGCGACCCCAAAGCGCAGATTGCGGCAGGCCAGTTTCGCGAGGACATGTACTACCGATTGGCCGAGATCGTGCTGCAGATCCCGCCGCTTCGCAGCCGGATCGGCGACGCCGGCCTGCTGGCGCACCACTTCGTGCGCAAGTTTGCAGCGGCCAACAAGAGGGGATCCATGTCGCTGAGTCCTGGAGCGCTCGAGGCCATCGACGCACACGGCTGGCCGGGCAACGTGCGCGAACTGGAGAGCGCGATCAAGCGGGCCGTGATCATGGCCGATCGGCAGCAGATCCAGACTGCCGACCTGGGTCTCGCCGACGCCGCGACCGATGCCGCCGTATTGAACCTTGGCGCCATACGAGAGCGCGCCGAACGCGAGGCGGTCGTGCGGGCCTTGGGGCGGACCAACGGCAACATCACCCGGGCCGCCGAGTTGCTGGGCGTGAGCCGCCCGACGCTGTACGACCTGATGACCAAGGCCGGATTGCGCGGGGCGGGTCCCGACGCTCCGGAGCCGGCTTGAAGCCGGGCTGACCGCCGGCGGTCGGCGACTGCGGCGCAGGCATAGCAGGCCGTCGATACACTTCGGCGTCCTGTCACAGCGGAGATCGGGGGATTGCCGCGCGGGCGCGTTGAGTCGACTGCAAGGGAAGGGCTGCCTTCCGATCGCAGTGGACCGTCGGCGCGGCGCTGCACCCGTGGCCATCGATGTCGGAACTGCGCGTCCTGTTGCTGACCGATGTGGTCGACAGCACCAAGCTCGCCGAGACGCTGGGAGACCAGCGCATGGCCGAGCTGTGGGCGGCGCACGACCGCGTGGCGCGCGATCTGCTGCGCAGCTGGCGGGGCCGCGAGATCGACAAGACCGACGGCATGTTGACGATGTTCGATACCGCGGCCGATGCCGTGTGCTTCGCGCGCGAGTACCACCGGTCGCTCGCCGGATTGCCCGTGCCGCTGAGTGCGCGCGCCGGACTGCACGTGGGACCCGTGATCCTGCGCGAGAACAGCGCTGCCGACGTGGCGCTCGGCGCCAAGCCGCTGGAGGTCGACGGCATCGCCAAGCCGACGACGGCGCGGGTGATGGCCGTGGCGGGCGGCGGCCAGACGCTGCTGACCACCGAGGCCCGCGAGGGCCTGGATGTGCCGAACCTCGAGGTTCGATCGCATGGCCACTGGGTGATGAAAGGCCTGGGCGACCCGATCGAACTGTTCGAGGTCGGCGATGCCGATTGCGCGTTCCACCGACTGCTCGATGGCGACAAGGCCTACCAGGTCGTCCGTGTCGACGATGGCTGGCGGCCGGTGCAGGAGATCCCGAACAACCTGCCGCAGCAGCTGACGTCGTTCGTCGGTCGGGAACGCGAAGTCCGCGACGTGCGCGAGTTGGTGGCGAGCGCGCGCCTGATCACCCTGCTCGGAATGGGTGGGCTGGGCAAGACGCGTCTGTCGCTGCGTGTGGCCGGCGAGGTGATGGCGCGCTTCCCTGACGGCGTGTGGTTTCTCGACTTCGCGCCGATCCGCGACCCGGCGCTGATAGCGAGCGAGGCGGCACAGGTGCTCGGCATCCGCGAGGAGCCGGGACAATCGCTGGTGCAGACCCTGTGCGCGGCGGTGCGGCAGCGCCGGCTGCTGCTGATCTTCGACAACTGCGAACACGTGATCAAGGCTTCGGCCGACCTGGCCAACGCCTTGCTGCGTGCCGGTCGGCAGGTGCAGATCCTGGCGTCGAGCCGCGAGGCGCTGAGGGTGCCCGGCGAACACAGTTATCCGGTGCTGCCATTGCCCGTGCCCGGGGCCCGCGATGGGATCGAAGCACTCGGGCGATCGACGGCGGTCCGGTTGTTCGTGGAGCGCGCGCAGCTGCACAAGCCGTCATTCGTGCTCAACGCGGCCGAAGCACCGGCGGTGGCGGAACTCGTGGCACGGCTCGAAGGCATTCCGCTGGCCATCGAGCTGGCCGCAGCGCGCATGCGGTCGCTGGGGGTGGCGGATATCAACGCACGCCTCAAGGACCGCTACAAGATCCTCACCGGTGGCGGACGGGTGCTGCTCGAACGGCAGCAGACGCTGCGTGCGCTGGTGGACTGGTCCTACGAACTGCTGACGCCGCAGGAGCAGACCACACTCGGCCGGCTGAGCGTGTTTGCCGGCGGGTTCGACCTGGCCGCGGCCGAGGCCGTTTGCGGCGAGGACCCGCTGCTGCCCGAGGATGTGCTCGACATCCTGTCGTCGCTGGTCGAGAAGTCTCTGGTGATGACCGCCGACGCCGATGAAGGCGTCCGCTACAGCACGCTCGAGACGATTCGCGACTATGCGCGCGAGAAGCTGCAGACTGCGGGCGACGTCGAGGGCAACGCCGTACGACATTGCCACCACTACTTCGGCTTTGCCAAGTCGATCCGAGACGGTATCGCCGGCGCCGAACAGGCTGTCTGGATTCGGCGAGGCGAGATCGAGCACGACAACCTGCGCGTGGCCTTGGCCTTGGCCCTCAGTGGCGCGACCGATCCCTTCATCGTCGTGAAGTTCTCGATCGCGCTGATGACCTTTTGGATGCTGCGCGGCTATACGTCGGAGGGGCGCGGCATCATGCGTGCGGCGCTGGCAATGCCGGCGATCCAGGCATCGAAGCAGGCCCATGCGCATGCGCTCTACGTCGAGGCTGCCTTGGCCGGCAGCGAAAGCGACCATGCCGAGGCGCGCGACCTGCTCGAGAAGTGTCTTGCGCTCGAACGCACGTTTGCCGACCCGGTGGAGATCGCAGGCACCCTGTCGACGCTGTCGCTGGCCCGCCTCCAGGCGGGTGATCCGGAGCTGGCGTCCGCCAGCGAGAACGAGGCGCTGGAGCTGTTTCGCTCGGCAGACGAACGCCTGGGCGAAGCCATCTCGTTGCAGCATCTGGGGCAGATCGCCGTCTACGCCGGCGACGAGGCGCTGGCACTGACGCATCTGCGCAGATGCCTCGCGATCGCGCACGAACTCGAGAACCGCGAGCTCGAGGGCGAGGCGGAGCTGTTGCTCGGGCAATGTGCCTTCCACGCACGTCGTTTCGAAGATGCGCGCGAGCACTTGGTCAGTTCGCTGGCGATCTGCAAGGATGCGAGCGATCGCCGCGGCGAGGCGCATGCCCTGTGGTGGTTGGGCCGGATCGAGCTCGAAACTGACGAGGTCGAATCGGCCCGGCAGAAGCTGGGCACGGCGCTCCAGGTCTTCCACGACTTTGCGATGCACGAGGAATGGGCCGACTGCGTGGAAGACCTCGCCGAGGTCGCGTTGCGCGCCGGGCAATTCGCGTCAGCGGCCC
>JAEUPI010000220.1 GCA_016790175.1 Burkholderiaceae bacterium
GGCGGTACCCGCCCGGGGCTCATGCTGGGTCGGTCGTCGCCTGCGGCGCCGACTCCACTGCGGTGCTCACGTCGAAGGTCGCGCCGCCGAACTCACTTCGCTCACTTCGTTCGCTGCGTTCAAACAACGTCGGCGAGTCAGCGCACGAAGCGCGCACCTGCGGTGCGCGCCGACCCTCGCCGCTGCGCTCCTCGCCGACCCAGAAATCGCCCCGGCCGGGTACCGCCTGCCGCGCTGGTCGACCGAGCGTCTCGAAGTCCCTTCATCGAACCGCTCGGTGGCACTCGCTGCGCCGTGGTCGTGGGCTGTGGGGTCCGGGAGCGAATGGGAGGCGGCGAGCAGCGGAGCAGGAAGGGGGAAGTCTGGCGCGTCAGCGGCAGACCGGCGAACGCGGGCTTTATGCGGCGCCGCGTTCAGCGGCGCTCAGCGAAGTTCGCGTTCACCGCCCCTTGCTGCGAGCAGCGCAGCGAACCCTGGCCGCGTAGCGGGCAGGGCGCCGGACTTTGAGCGGACGGGCCCCATAGCCCTCGGCCGCGGTGCGGCGCACAGCGGACTCTGCAGGAGTCAGCCCCACGGTCTATCCGCCATTGGAGACGGCTCCGGACGTCGTCGATTGACTCTTGCAACCGATCGCGAATTGCTATCAAGGGCGCGTCGTCACCTGCCAGCGGCCGCGGTCGGTGGTCACGACCTTGACGATCGTCTTGCCGGCAAGGTCGGCCACCGCCTCCAGGTCGTCCTTGGCCCAAGCATTGCGAAACGGTTGGCCGAGGTTGGTCTCGTCCTTGCCGTAGCTGCCCAGCATGAAGAAGCAGGTCAACTGCACGCCGTTGACCAGCGAGGCCACGGCGTAGTTGTAGATCGTGCCTTCACGCACGGTGCCGGGCTTGAAGCCCTTTTCCGAGTCGATCATCGGCCCCAGTCCCAATGTGGCCAGGCCCTCGCGAAACTCGAGCAGACCCGACCACTCGGTGTCCTTGCCCATGCGCTTGCCCACATGTTCGGGCATCAGGTGGTACAGATGCAGCGGAAACGCATCGAACTCCTTGGACCGCGGATACTTGCGCAGCCAACCCAGCATCGCAGGGATGTTCTCGCCGAAGCCGGGAATCGACGGCGCCCAGACCTTGCCGCGCCAGCCGCTCTTGCGTCGCCAGTCGAGCACCCAATCGGCCAGTTCGGCGAGTTCGTCTGCCGTGCCGATGAAGAAGCTGTGTTCGCGACCGATCTTCGGCGTGAACACCTCGTTGGCCACCTCGATGGCATCGATCTCTGCATAACGCGACGTCACCGCCGACAGCCAGCGCTCGAGCATCGCCCGTTCGCGCGGCAGCTGCATCCGCCAGCCGCCGTAGTCGTGCGGCGAACGCAGCGCAAACTCCGGCGGATTGAACAGATTCAGCGTCAGGTGCCGCACGCCGGTGCGCCGCAGCTTGGCCAGCGCCTCGTCCCAGCGATTCCAGTCGAAGACACCGGGCGCGGTCTCCGTGACCTTCCATTCCAGACCGTTCATGCCGAACAGCCGCACACGATTGGCGCGCACCATGAATGCGGGGTCGGGCCCGTGGTACAGGTCCTGGCCATTGAGGCGGGGCCAGTTGACCACGTAGCCCACGTCGTGCCAGCAACCGAAGTCGCTCGGCACCGGCACACCGGGGCCTTCGTACACCACGCGCTGGCCACACGCCGTCAGTGCCAGCGCGGCGAGCGCCGTGCCGAGCAGGGCCCGGCGCCAAGAAGCGATGCCCGTTCGGGCGTTGAAATCGGCCGCATGCATGCGGCCGATTGTCTCGTGAAGATCGACGCAGCCCGTTCGGAGCCATCCCCCGTCTGCACGGGGCCGGCCGCAAGGTGACCTTCGCTGCCGGCGCGCAGCAACCTAGCGCGCGAGCAGCGAGCAGTCGGTGGAGTTGACGTTGGTATTCCAGCCGCTGAGCAGCGAGCTGTCGGGCACGAACGAGTTGCCGATGTTGATCACGTTGTCGCGCACGGTGACGCCGACGAACACACCCGAGTAGTTGTAGGCCTGGATGCCGGCCGTCAGGCAGTTCTTTTCCAGCACGGTATTGCCGTTCGAGCCGAACACGCCGGCAGGCACCCCACCGCGCTGGTACACGATGTTGCCGGCGACATAGTTGTTCGAGCCGGGTTTGCCGGAGGTGGAGTCGCCCATCGTGAACGCAGCGCCGGTGGGCTCCAGCACGGTCACGTCGAAGCGGTTGTCCAGAAATCGCAGATTGTTCGACTCGTAGCCGCTCATCACGTCGTTCGGGAAGGTGCCGGTCATCACGTTGCCCTGGACGGTGCCGCCGTTCATCCAGGAGTACTCGATGGCATGCCGATACTCGCCAGAGGCAGCGGGAATGTCCCGGATCGTGTTGTTGACGGTGTTCACCGAGGTCGCGTGGGTGGCCCGCACGCCATGGGCGACGTTGTGGATGGCGTTGT
>JAEUPI010000252.1 GCA_016790175.1 Burkholderiaceae bacterium
GCGCCCACGGGTTCGCCGTCGTCGGTCTCGATCGTCACCGCCTCGAACACCGTGAAGGCGCCGAGCGCCGCGAGGATGATGCCCAGACCGAACGGAAAGTAGCCCGGGCCCGGACGCGCCGAGCTGCCGAAGCTGTAGAACGTGGCGCCCCAGGCGAATCCGATACCCGTGACCACGAACATCAACCCGGCCCAGAAGTCCTTCTGGCTCTTGATCTTCACGCGTGCGTCTCCTCTGCACCGCCGGGCGGCGTCGATCTGTTCAGAGGATTCTAGGGAGCACCACCCCCGGGCAAGCTGTGGTTTCCACGTAACCGGCGCCGGGGATGCACCGTGCCGGAGCGCATCGGTCGACGCCCGGTCAAGCGGAAGAGCGCGCTACCTCTCCGACCAGCCGGGCGTGGCGCGCAGCACCTCGTCGATGGTCGTCTGGCCCTCGGCGATCTTCATTGCGCCGGCCAGGCGCAGCGGACGCATGCCGTCCTTGAGCGCCTGCTGGCGCAACGCCGAGATGTCGTAGCTCGGATGCACATGTTCGCGCGCCTCGGGCGTGAGCGCCATCAGCTCGTACAGGCCCACGCGACCGCGATAGCCGGTATGGCGGCATTCGAGGCAGCCGACCGGCTTGTACATGCGCACGCCACCGGACAAACGCCAGGGCTTGGACACCTCGGCCAGCATCGCGGTGGCATCGGAGTCGTCGGGCTGCTTGCAGGCCGGGCACAGCGTGCGCGCCAGACGCTGCGCGAGCACGCCGATCACGGTGGCACTGATCAGATAGGGCGGCACGCCCAGGTCGGCCAGGCGCGTGATGGCCGAGGCGGCGTCGTTGGTGTGCAAGGTGCTGAACACCAGGTGGCCGGTGAGCGCGGCCTGGATCGCCATCTCGGCGGTTTCGAGATCGCGGATCTCGCCGACCATGATGATGTCCGGGTCCTGCCGCATCAGCGCACGTACGCCCTCGGCAAAGCCCATGTCGATGGCGGTCTGCACCTGGGTCTGGTTGAACGCGGGCTCGATCATCTCGATCGGGTCCTCGATCGTGCAGACGTTGACTTCGTCGGTGGCCAGGCGCTTGAGCGTGGAATACAGCGTCGTCGTCGTGCCGCTGCCGGTGGGGCCGGTGACCAGGATGATCCCGTGCGCCTGCGACGTGAGCTGCTGCCAGCGCTCGCCATCGTGCGCCGAGAAGCCGAGCCCTTCGACCGACTTCACCGCGGTGCCCGGATCGAAGATGCGCATCACCATCTTCTCGCCGAACGCGGTGGGAATCGTCGACAGACGCATTTCCACTTCCTGGCCTGCGCCTTCGGTGCCCTCGGGGCGCTTGGTCTTGATGCGGCCGTCGAGCGGGCGGCGTTTCTCGATCACGTCCATGCGGCCGAGCAGCTTGATGCGCGCCGTCATCGCGCTCATCACCGTCATCGGCACCTGGTACACCGTGTGCAGCACGCCGTCGATGCGAAAGCGGATCGCACCCATGTCGCGCCGTGGCTCGAGGTGGATGTCGCTCGCGCGCTGGTCGAACGCGTACTGCCACAGCCAGTCGACCACCTGCACCACGCCGGCGTCGTTGGCGTCGAGCTGCTTGTTGGTCTTGCCGAGTTCGACCAGCTGCTCGAAGTTGGCCGCCGCCGAATGCTCGCCGCTCTTCTGCGCCGCGCGCACGCTCTTGGCCAGCGAGAAGAACTCGGTGGTGTAGCGTGCGATCTCCTGCGGGTTGGCCACCACGATGCGCACGCCGCGCCGCGCATGGGCCTCGATCTCGGGCACCCAGGCGGTGTCGAACGGCTCGCTGGTGGCGACCACCACCTCGGCATGGCTGATGTTGACCGGCAGCACGCGCCGCACCTCGGCATAGTGCACGCTCATCACGTCGGCCACGCGGCCGACGTCGACCTTCAGCGGGTCGATGCGCAGGTATTGCAGACCGAAACGATGCGCCAGCCACTGCGTGAGCGCCTCGGTATCGAGTTCGGTGCCCTGGCCCACGCGCTTCAGCCCTGCGCTGCCGAGTCGCACCAGCGGATGCTGGCTCGAATCGGCGCCGCCGAAGCGCTTGACCACGCGTTCGGCGTCTTCGCCGGTGATCCAGCCGTCGTCGCGCAGCCAGCCGAGCATCGTGCGCCACTCGAGCTTGCCGCGCGGCGGCGCCTGGCGCGGAGCGCTGCGGGTGCGCGTGGCGGTCGGGCTCATGAATGGGGCTCGGGGTTCCAGGGTCTCACCAGCCGCAACCATTTGCGCGCCGGCAGTCCGAAGCGACTTTCGATGTTATCCGCACGTTCCTGCAAGGTGTGTCGATCTGGAACCGCCACGGCGTGTGTTGCTACCGCAATGGTGTTGCCTTCGCGCGTCGGCTGCAGGTGCCAGAGCTGGTCGGCACCGAACGCGCCGGCCATGCGCGCCATCGAGCGGGCGAAGCTCGAGTGCCGGCCGAACAGGTTGACGCTCATCACACCGCCCTCGGCCAACACGGCGCGGCAGGCGGCATAGAAGTCTTCGTCGTCGAGCACCGGCGCCGCGGCTTCATGATCGTACAGGTCGACACACAACACCTGCACCGACTGCGGCTCGGCCTGCGCGAGCCAGGCCATTGCGTCGGCGCGCACCACGCGCAGCCGGTCGCTGCCCGCCGGCAGCGCAAACCACTGCCGGCAGGCGGCGATGACCTGCGGATTCAGCTCCACCACGGTGGTGGGCATGCGCAGCACCTGGTGCGTGAAGCGCGTGATCGCCGCCGCGCCGAGACCCAGCTGCAGCGCGTGGCCCTGCACGAGTTCGCGCGCCGGCCGCCACAGCATCCAGGCCATCATGCGCTGCACGTATTCGAGCACCAGCACGCGCGGCGC
>JAEUPI010000102.1 GCA_016790175.1 Burkholderiaceae bacterium
CGATCAGCGCCAGCCACATCTTGAACCTGCAGACAAATCCTTACCGACAACGGCGACGGCCAGGCCCGAGCTACGTGGTGTACTCGCGTGAACTGCTTGACTGGCCTTGCCGACGGGGACAGGCGTAGGGCTGAAACCCCCTCGATCTACCGATGCTTTTCTGTGGTGCCCGACGGCAAGGACCGAGAGGATGAGCGCAGCGCAATCGCGGCCAAAGAAGGTGGCAAGTGATCGATCCTGGGCCGGGCGAAGAGGCTCCGTCGAGCACTCCAAAGTCCCGAACTGATGACGCGGCGATCATGCTGCGAGAGGTACTCGCCGGCGACACGTACGACGTGGTCGCCTCGCGACATGGCATCACACGGACAGGCGTCGAACGCCGCATCAAGGCCCTTGCGGCACGAGTCGCGGCCAGCGAGTCGATTTCCGGCCTGAATGCGGATGGCGTCTCGTTCGTCCGCAGGCTTCGCGCCAATCGGGAGGCTGTCCTCGCGGCCCTTGCCCGCCTCGAAACCGATAGTGACTCGCACCCGGTAGCCCCTCGCCAGATACGGATTCTCAGCGAGCATGAGATCGCCGCCGGCGCGAACCGGCTCCGCGCGCGAAGCCAACACCCGCACGAGGACCTGGCGCTGTACTACCTGATGCTGGCGACGGGTGCGAGGCCGCTCGAGATCGCACGCTTGCAGGTGTTCGACTACCTGGCGCCGGACGGTGCAGTGAGGACAGCATCCGAGCTTCGCGCGGAGTCGGCCATCACGGGTCGGCCGCGCCCGCTGTACTTTCGCAGCGAACGGTTGAATGCAGTGCTCGGCGAGTATCTGGCCCGCCGCGCGCAGCTCAAGCAAGGAATTGGGCCGGACGCCCAGTACCGGGGCCTCGATCCGTTGAGCCGGCTGTTCCTCTCTCCCACCGGCCAGGGATTCGAGATCCTGGCGTACGGCGTGGAAGGCCAACGGCGCTTTAGGTGTCGCGCCATCCAGGAGGCCTATCGAGCGATCTGGCGCAACGCCGGGTTCAAGAACCTGACGACGCTGGCCGTTCGGCACACCGTAGCCGATAGGCTCTATGCACGTGGCGCCGACGAGATGCAGGTGGGCGTGCTGCTCGGCATCAGCGAGCGTGGCGCGGTCCGCGGGATGTTCCCGAGGCGGCTGCCCTCGCTCGACGAGCTGACCGACGAACTCGTGTAGCGATGCACGCTGCGCCGGAGCATCGAGTCGGGTCAGGAGGCCAACGTTTCGCGATCCGGGGCAGGGTCTGGGACGCCGAGGATGCCGGACTTCAGGAGGCTCTCGCCATCATCCACGGGACGTCCGAGAGACCCCGCTGCCTGTGCGTGCCAGGCGGCGTCGAGATGTACGTCGCACGCCTGCGGCACTACGTCATCAAGCGACTGCCGAACGCCGGCAGCCGACACCACCCGCGCTGTGATTCGTTCGAGCCAGAAGGTTCACTGTCTGGCCTCGGCACATTGGCAGGAAGCGCAGTTCGCGAGCTCGACACCGGACGCACCGAGCTTCGGGTGGACTTCCCTTGGACGAGGAGACTTGGTCGCAGTGCGACGCACGGCCCGGCAGTGGATGCTGGTCAAGTCGGGTCTGCAGCGCCGCGGCTGAGCCTGCGCGCAGTCATGCACTTCCTGTTCGAGCGGGCGGGCTTCAACCGCTGGACGCCGGCGATGGCCGGTCGCCGCAACCAGGGTGTCGTCCGGAAGTACCTGCTCGAAGCCGCCGAGGCGATCGACGTGGCCGGAGGGCCGCTGGCCGATCGGCTGTTCGTTCCCGAGGCATTCAACGAAGCAGCAAAGGCGGAAGCCGCGCGACGGCGCCGGGAGAAGCTGGCCATGCTCCAGCCCCACACCGAGACGACCCCGCTCGCGCTCCTGATCGGCGAGTTCAAGGCGATGGAGGTGGTGGAGGAGGGGCGGAGGGTCCGGATCAAGCACATGCCCGACGCGCCGCTCCTCATCGACAACCGCTTGTGGGAGCGACTTGCGCGCCGCTACGCGCCGCTATTCGAGGCGCGCGACGCGGACACCGGCCTGCGCGTGCGGCTGGTGATCGCCGCGCTGATCAAGGCACGGCGCGAACTGACCTACGAAATCGATGCCGCCAGCCTGATGATGACAAGCGAGCAGTGGATTCCTGCCGATGGTGTGCATGAGCTGCCGCTGATCGATGCGCTGGTACGGGAGGGGCGACGCTTCATCAAGCCGTTGCGCTATGACGCGCCCAGCACGGAAGCCTTCGCCAACGCGATGCTCTCGGACGTCGGGCCTGAACTCCAGCCTTTGCACATCGTGAGTCCGTACATGGACGAGCGCAGCCAGGCCGCGAAGCGGCGTGCCATCGAGCGAGCGTCCCCAGCTGCCTGGGTCTGGGAGACCGATCGACCGATGCCTGCGCTCCCGAAGATCGCCGATAGGCCGGGTTGACGCGGGCCGTTCGCGCAAGAGCATGGGTCGTCGATTCAAGACGACCATGAAGGAGCACGCAATGGCCACCAACGCCATCGTCACCGTCCAAGGCGGCCCCGATGCCTTGCCGACGATTCTCGGGCAGGGCCCGATCCGCATTCCCACCGCAGGGAAGATTCGCGCCGGCATCAAGGTCCTGACGCGCAAGGCCGCGCAGCACCCCGAGGCACGAGCCATCTACGACAAAGGGCTTGCCGGCGGCGTGTCCTTCGACGAAGTGGAGCGTGCGATCACGGCAGCGGTGCCCGCACTCACGGATCCGCTGGTGCCGCGCAACGTTCCCTGGTTCACCGTGCGCGAGGGCGACTTCGCCAACCCTGAGCTGGCGCGACAGATCATGGACGCGTACGGCGAGGATCGGGGAGATGGGCGGCATCTCTACCGGTTCCCGGTGATCTTTCCGTCGGACCACTGGCCGACCGTGATGCCGCACGAACTGGCGGCCTGGGGCGCCTCCGACAAGCGCTACTGGTCGCAGTACTCGCCTGACGGCAAGGTGCGTCAGTGCATGCGTTTCGCGCCGGTTCCGGTGGATGACACCGGACGCCGGACCGTCCGCATCTTCGGCGGCCGCAAGGTCGTTCCACGCGAGGCCCACGGCGGGCTCTGCGAACCCGAGTCCTGCCCCGAGTACCAGCAGCGCGAGTGCAACCTCACTGGACGCTTCGTCTTCTTCATTCCCGGCGTCCGGGCGCTGAGTGCCTTTGAGCTGCAGACCACGAGCTTCTATGCGATGAACGCGGCGGTCCAGAAGTTCCAGGCCGTCGCGTTCCTCCGCGGCGGGCGCATCTCGGGATTTCTCGATCGGCAGCACACCCCCTTCTTCATCAGAAAAAAGTTGATGGAGGTGCTTCGGATCGACGAGCGCGGCCAGGCCGTGCGAACGCCGCAGTGGATCATCGAACTGGACGCCCCTGTCGACGTCGCCGCCTTGCTGCGCGAGCACGAGGACAGCGAGACCGCGCTGGTGCAGGCTCCGCTCGCAACCAGCGTGTTCGAGGGCCAGCCGACCCCGTCGGCTGGCGCGGCGTCTATCGACCTTCCTGCGGGTGCCAAGGAGTCGCAAGGCGGCCACCCGAGCCTGGCCCATGTGCTCGCTCGCGCGAAGGACCTGGGCGTCGAGCCGGAACGCTTTCTGGCATACGCCGACGGGCGCTGGGGTGCCGGCTGGCGGATCAACTCGCACGGTCGGGCGCGGGCGTGGGAGGAACTCGATCGGCACCGCAACGATGGCCAAGGCTATGCGGACAAGGTCGAGGTCGCGCTGCACGCCGCTACGGATCGGAGGTCGGCATGATCCGCATCGCGCACTTCTCGGACCTGCACTACGGCGGCAAGACGCTCGCCGAAGCCGATCGCTGCTTCGGCGCCGCGATCGACCGCGCGATCGCGCTCCAGGTTCATGCCGCCGTGGTGTCCGGCGATGCCACCGACCATGCGCTCGATCTGCATGCACCGGCAGTCACCCGCCTCGCCGGCCAGATTCGGCGTCTGGCCGACCACTGCCCCGTGCTGATGTTGCAAGGGACGTTCTCGCACGAGCCCCCGGGTGCGCTGTCGATGATGCGGCTGCTGGGCGGCCGGTTTGTGGTGCACGTCGCCGATCGCATCCAGCAGGTCGCCCTGATGGCCGATCGGCGTTGGGTCGAGTCACCGTCATGGCGGTTCGACGAGCCTCCGACGGGAGCCCTTGCGCTCTTCACCTGTGTGCCCTCAGCCAACAAGGCCGTGGTCGCCGCGGCGTTGGGCGCCGCCGAGGCGTCATCTGCGCTCGGCGAGCAGGTGAGCGACCTGCTGCGCGCTTTCGCCGCCGGCAACGATCGGGCGCGCGCCAAGGGCATCCCGACCGTCGGCGTCTCGCATGGCACGGTGTTCGGCTGCGTCAGCGAGCACGGTGTGCCGATGGCTGGCTTCGACCACGAGTTCACCACCGGCGCGCTGTTTGCGGCGCATGCACAAGCCTTCCTGCTGGGGCACATCCACCGCCACCAAGGGTGGAGCCAGGAGGGGGCCATTGGCCGCCAGGCGATCGCTTATGCAGGCTCGATCGGGCGCTTCCACTTCGGCGAGGAGGGTGACAAGGGCTTCCTGCTCTGGGAGGTCGAGGCCGATGGCGCGAGCTACCGGCTGGAGCCGACGCCGGCGCGTCGAACGATCGACATCACCTTCGAAGGGCGGCCGGACGTCGGGCAGATGCGGGAGGTGGTTGCCCGCCAGGACCTGCGCGGTGCCAGCGTCCGCGTCCGGTGGGTCGTGGCCGAAGAGGATCGAGCATCCATCGATCGAGCGGCCATCGAGAGCGCGTTGGCCGATGCAGCCGAGGTCAAGCTCGAAGGCCGCATCGTTCCCGTGCAGCGCACGCGTGCAGCGGGCCTCTCGCGCTTGACCAGCCTCGCCGATAAGGTGAGCGCGTGGTGCCGGGTCGCCGAAGTCACAGCCGCTCCGATGTTGGACTGCCTGCACGCCCTCGAGGCAGAGGGTCCGGAGGCGATCGCGCAGCGGCTTCTCTTGAAGGAGTCTTCCGTCGGACAGCAAGGGACCGGAACGATCGCACCGACGGTGGATGCCGCTCTCGACGTCACCACCTGATCAGCTCTTCTCAGCGGCATGCCCCTTGAACTCGGTCGCGCGGACGAGAGACTGGGCTCGAGCGAACCAAGGACGCATCCATGCAACCACTCTCTCTGACGCTGAAAGGCTTTCGTGGCATTCGCGACGGCTTGGGGCGTGACGAGCTGACGCTCGACTTCGAGCGTCTGACCGGCGACGCGCAACTCATCGCGATCGTCGGCAGCAACGGCCGCGGCAAGAGCACGGTGATGGAATGCATGACTCCGTACCTGACGATGCCGTCCCGTGCGGCGGCCGCGGGTCCGGGCGGCTTCTCGTTCTACGACCACGTCTTCCTGCCCGAGAGCGTCAAGGACCTGACCTGGGCGCATGAGGGGCGCAGCTACCGATCGCAGATCGTGATTCGCCTGGCCGGCAAGCGCCGGACCGAGGCTTATCTGCACGTGGTCGGCGAGGAAGGTCGCTGGCAACCTGTGAAACTGGAGGACGGCACCGTGTCCGACGGCAAGGTCGCGACCTACGAACGCTGCGTCGAGGCGATCTGCGGCAACGCCGACACCTTCTTCACCTCGGTCTTCGCCGCCCAGGGCAAGCGGGCGCTCAGTGCGTACAAGAACGCTGAGATCAAGTCGCTGCTCGCCGACCTGTTGGGACAGGCGCACATTCAGGCGCTGGGGCAGCAGGCATCGGAGACCGCGCGCCTGCTCCGCGTGGGGCTCGCGGCGGTGAGGCAGGATGCGGCCGGCTTGGACGCAGACGCGCAGCGGCTGCGCGCCGAGCGGAGTCGGCTGGAGGGTGCGCCTGCGAGGTTGCAGGAGGCTGCGCAGGTCCGAGGCGTCGCCCAGGAAGCGATGGAGCAGGCGCAGGCCGCGCACGCGCGGCAGGTTGCCCTGAAGGACCAATCCACCGGTATCGAGTCACGGCGGCAACAACTGCTCTTGGAACGGCAAGCGGTGGTCGGTGCCGGCGCGCAAACACAAGCGAGCCTGCTGGCACAAGCCGAAGGTGAACGCGAGCGACTCGCACAGTTTGAACGACGGGTTGCCGGTCGGATCGAAGCCGAGCGTGCGCGCCGGCTCAACCTGGAGCGTGCGCGCCAGCGCTGCTGGTCGACGCTGGAACGAGCGGGGGCCGCGCGGCGCGCCGCTCATCGGCTGCCCCTCGCCGAACGAACGCTGGCTGTTCGCGTCGAGGGAACGCGCAGCGCACGCGAGCGGACGCGCTTGCTCGCGCGCTGCAACGCCGACATCGGCCTGGCGGAGCAGCGCCTGGCGGCCCTCGAGCAGGACGCGGGCAGGGCCGCGCTTCACGCACGAGAGCTTGCCGGCAGGTTCGGGCTGACGGCGGAG
>JAEUPI010000104.1 GCA_016790175.1 Burkholderiaceae bacterium
TGGAAGACGCCGCCGGGCGGCGGCACCACCGACTACGCGGTCGAGATCTTCCATGCCGCGCTGAATCAGGCGCGCTACGCCTGCTTCCTGCGCGAGGACACGCGGCTGCCGATGATGTACATGGACGACGCGATCCGCGCCCCGATCGAGATGATGGAGTCGCCCGCGGAGCGCATTCGCGAACGCGGCTCGTACAACCTGGCCGGCTTCAGCTTCACCCCGCGCGAGGTGGCCGACGAGATCGCGCGCCATGTGCCGGGTTTCAAGCTGACCTGCGCGCCCGACTTCCGACAGCGCATCGCCGACAGCTGGCCGCAGGTGATCGACGATGCCGCAGCGCGCGACCATTGGGGTTGGCAGGCACGCTTCGACCTCGCGGCGCTGGTGCGCGAGATGCTGCACCACCTGCGCGCGAGCGTCGATGTGGGCCGCGCAGGTGGGTCGAGCGGCGGGCACTCGTGCAGCGACTGATCGTCACCTACGCCGTCTGTGCGATCGCCAGCGGCTTCGGTATGCGCCTGATGGATCCGCTGATCCTGCCGGTGGGGATCGAATACGCGCTCGAGCCGGCCACGGCGGCCCTTCTCAATACGGGCTTCGCGTGGCCCTATGCGCTGGGCCAGCCGTTTCTGGGCCCGCTCGGCGATCGCTACGGCAAGCTGCAGTGCATTCGGGTAAGCGTCGCCGTTCTGGCGCTTGCGCAAGCGGCTGGCGCGATGGCCAGCAGTTTCGAGACGCTGGTGGCCAGCCGTGTGCTGGCCGGCATCTTTGCCGGCGGTGTGATCCCGTTGGTGCTCGCCGGCTTGGGCGACGCCTACGGCATGGCCGATCGCCAGGTTGCCATCGGTCGCATGCTGCTGGCAATCATCGGCGGGCAGATGCTGGGGTCGACGGTGGCGGGCCTGGCCAGCGACGTCTTCGGCTGGCGCAGCGCGCTGTGGATCGCCGCCGGTTTGGCCATGGCTGCAGCGGCTCTGGCGTGGGTACCGACCGGTACTCGGCCGTCATCCGCCCCGGGCTCAGCTGCGCGCCCCAGTTCGGCCAGGGCCATGTACGGCGAGGTCCTCCGCAACCCCAAGGCGCGTTGGCTCTACGGCGCGGTCATCGCCGAAGGCACGCTGGTGTCGGGCGTGTTCCCTTTCGTCGGGCCGCTCCTCGTCGAGCAGGGCGTTTCAGCGCCGGCCGATGCCGCCGTACGCGCCGGCCTGATCCTGGGGGCGTTCGGCGCTGGCGGACTGGCCTACGCATTGCTGGTGCGCCGCATCGTCCGCGCGCTGGGTGTGCGGCGCATGTGCCTCCTCGGCTCGACCATCCTGGCCACGACGTTGGTGTTGCTGGGCTTCCTGCCGCTGTGGGGCCTCGTCGCGGCGGCGATGGCGGTGGCCGGCTGGGGCTTCAACATGCTGCACAACTCGTTGCAGACCGAAGCCACCGAGATCGCGCCCGGCGCGCGAGGTTCGGCCGTGGCCTTGTTCGCCTGCGGGCTGTTCGTCGGCATCGGTCTCGGGCCGTTGTGGTTCGGTGCGGTGGCCGATGTGGCGGGCTTCAGGACGGCCTTGGTGGTCGCGGCGGCCGGGTTGCTGCTGCTGGGCCAGCTCGTGGTCCGCCGGGTGGTCGTGAAGTTGGCGCCGGCGCGGGACGCGGATCCTCGCTGACGGTGGGTTCGCCGGCCGGAACGGCGCTGCCAGCGGCCGCCGTTACGGCATCGGGGATCGCCCCCGGCCGCAGTCGGGACTGCCTGGGGGTGCGGAAACCGGTGTCTGGCAATGAGGGACAATACATGCCTTCGCGTCTCGCGGGCAGCGGCCAGGCTCGTTGGCCCGCCGGAACGCCGCATTCGAAGCACCCCGACGATAGGAATCCGATCATGGCCAAGGTTGATGCCAAGACTGCCGTGCTGCCCGACGGCCTGCGCTACAAGAGCAAGGTCTCGGGCTCACCGTTCAAGGCCACCACCACCTTCGGCGCTGCGACGATGTCTTGCTTTCTCTGCGGCAAGCATCGGCCGCGCTCGATGATGAAGACGCGCAAGGTGCTGGGCAAGGCGCAGGCGGTGTGCGCACCCTCGTGCAAGGAAATGGACGAGAAGCTCGGCTGAGCCCGCCTGAACCCGTCTGACCCGCAACCGTCGGCGCCGGGGCGGGCGCCCGACTACACGACGACCCTGGGCTCGGGTGCGACGAGCGCATCCCGCACCGCCTGCAGCACCGCGTCGGGCTGCTCGGCCATCAGGTGATGGCCGCTCGCCACCGTGACCACCCGCGCCTTCAAGGCGGCGGCGACGTCCCTGGCGGCCTTCGGCGTCGTCATCTGGTCGAATTGGCCGATCACCACTGTGGCCGGGCAGCGCACCCGGGCGGCGGCCTCCAGGCCGCCGCGGTAGCGGTGGCACACCTCGAAGCCGTGCAGGAACACATTGGCGCCGCCGCCGGCGGCCTGCACGCGACGCGGCAGCGCCAGGCCGCCGCCATGCAGCCAGTTGCCCGGACTCGGGAAGCCGGGCTTGCTGGCGGTGGTGGAGATCGACCAGACGTTGACCATGCGCATTGCCTTCAGCGGGTCGTCTCGCGCCGTGGCGAGCAGCGCGTCGCTCACGGTCATCGGCACCGCGGGGCCAAGCAGCACGAGCGCCGTCGCTCGCTCGGGCGCGCGAGCGGCCGCCTGCAGCGCGATCAACGAGCCCATGCTGTGGCCGACGAGCGCAGCGCGCTGCACACCGGCAGCGTCCATCAACGCCAGCACCCAGTCGGCCATGGATTCCACGTCGGGCAACAGCGGTCCCGCGCTGCGCATGTGTCCCGGCAGGTCCACCGCCAGCACGCCGAAGCCGTGGTGCGCGAACCAGCGCGCCAACAACGTGAAGGCCGAGTGGTCGTGGCAAGCGCCGTGGATGAACACCACGCAAGGCAACTCGGCGTCGAATGATTTGCCGCCGGTGTAGGCATAGGCCTCGCGGCCATTCACCTGGAGTCTCATGCCGCCTTCTCCGCTGCGCGGAACGCCCGCTTCAGGTCGTCGATCAGGTCGTCCGGGTCCTCCAGCCCGATCGACAGGCGGATCGTTCCCGGCGTGATGCCCGCGGCGGTGAGCGCGGCGTCGTCCATGCGGAAGTGCGTCGTCGACGCCGGGTGGATCACCAGCGAACGACAGTCGCCCACGTTGGCGAGGTGCGAGAAGATCTTCAGCGCCTCGATGAACGCGGCACCCTGCTTGCGCGAGCCCTTGAGGTCGAAGCTGAACACCGAGCCGCAGCCGCGCGGGAGCAGCGTTTTCGCGAGCGCATGGCTCGGGTGGCCTTCGAGCTCCGGATAGCCCACCCGTGTCACCAGCGGATGCGCGGCGAGAAACGACACCAGCTTGCGTGTGTTGTCGACATGGCGCGCCATGCGCAGCGGCAAGGTCTCGATGCCTTGCAGGATCAGCCAGGCCGTGTGCGGGCTCATGCAGCCGCCGAAGTCGCGCAGTCCCTCGCGGCGCGCACGCAGCAGGAAGGCGCCGACGGTGCTCTCCTCGCTGAACACCATGCCGTGAAAGCCCGTGTAGGGCGCCGTCAGCTCGGCGAAGCGGCCCGAGCCCTCCCAGTCGAACAGGCCGCTGTCGACCAGCACCCCGCCGATCACGGTGCCGTGACCGGACAGGAACTTGGTGGCCGAATGAAACAACAGGTCGGCGCCCAGTTCGAACGGTTTCATCAGCCACGGCGTGGTGAACGTCGAATCCACCAGCAGCGGCACACGCGCCTCGTGCGCGATCGCGCTCACCGTGGGGATGTCGAGCACGTCGAGCCCGGGGTTGCCCAGCGTCTCGCCGAACAGCAGCTTGGTGTCGGGCCGGATCGCCGCGCGCCAGCCGTCGATGTCGCCGGGTTTCACGAAGGTCGTCTCGATGCCGAAGCGTCGCAAGGTGTAGTGCAGCAGGTTGTGCGAGCCGCCGTACAGCGCCGTACTCGACACGATGTGCGAGCCGGCGCCGGCGATCGTGGCCACCGCCAGGTGCAGCGCGGCCTGGCCGCTGGCAGTGGCGATGGCGCCGGAGCCGCCTTCGAGCGCCGCCACGCGCTCCTCGAGCACGGCATTCGTGGGATTGCTGATGCGGCTGTACACATGGCCGGAGCGTTCCATGTTGAACAGCGATGCCGCATGTTCGGAGTTCTCGAACACGAACGACGTGCTCAGGTGGATCGGCAGCGCCCGCGCGCCGGTGGCGGGGTCGGGCGCGGCGCCGGCATGCAGGCTCAGGGTGTCGAAACCGGGATCGCTGGCGCCGGCCATGGGGCCCTCCGCTGTTGTCGCTGGCCGGCATTGTGTGCTATGTTGTTTCGCAGGGGGCTGTAGGTACAACCGTTGCGATTGGTGGAGGTGCATCCATGAAGGTCAGCGACATCCTGCGCGTCAAGGGCGGCACGCTGTTCACGGTGTCGCCCGAGCAATCACTCGCCGACGCGGTGCGCACGATGTCCGAGCGCGACATCGGTTCGCTGGTCGTGATGAGCCACGGTGAGCTGGTGGGCATGCTGACCTTCCGCGAGGTGATCGTGGCGCTGGTGGCCAACGGCGGCAGCGTCGGCGCCTCCATCATCCGCTCGGTGATGGACGACGCCCCGCTGACCTGCACGCCGGAGACCGAGATCGACGAGGTGCGCCGCATGATGCTGCAGCGCCATGCGCGCTACATGCCGGTGATGGATCGCAAGACGCTGATGGGCGTGATCTCGTTCTATGACGTCGCCAAGGCCGTGGTCGACAGCCAGGACTTCGAGAACCGCATGCTCAAGGCCTACATCCGCGACTGGCCGGTGGAATCGGCCGAAGAGGCTGCGGCCGAGGCGGCTCGGGCGCCGAAGCTGTAGTCCGTCGTTCGCCGGTTTGACGGCGGGTTCGGGGTCGATGTCCCGGGCTGCGACAATCGTCGTTCGCGCGGACCCTGTTGGCCCGTGCCCGAACCGCGGAAGCACCGCACGATGTCCGGCAGCACCTTCGGCCACCTGTTTCGCGTCACCAACTTCGGCGAGAGCCACGGCCCGGCCATCGGCTGCGTGATCGACGGCTGCCCGCCCGGCCTGACGCTGAGCGAAGCCGACATCCAGCCCGATCTCGACCGGCGGCGCCCGGGCACCAGCCGCCATGTGACGCAGCGCAACGAGCCCGATGCGGTGGAGATCCTCTCCGGCGTCTACGAGGGTCTCACCACCGGGACGCCGATCGCGCTCGTGATCCGCAACACCGACCAGCGCAGCAGGGACTACGGCAACCTGCTCGACACCTTTCGCCCCGGTCACGCGGACTACAGCTACTGGCGCAAGTACGGTCTGCGCGATCCGCGCGGCGGCGGTCGCGCATCGGCGCGTCTGACGGCGCCGATGGTGGCCGCCGGCGCGGTCGCCAAGAAGTGGCTGCGCGAACACCATGGCACCACGTTTCGCGGCTGGATGAGCCAGATCGGGGAGATCGCGATCCCGTTCACCGACGAGGCGCAGATCGACGCCAACCCGTTCTTCGCACCCGACTCAGGCGTCGTGCCTGCGCTCGAGGCGGCGATGGACGCGTTGCGCAAGAGCGGCGACTCCTGCGGCGCACGGCTCACCGTGGTGGCGCGCGGCATGTGGCCCGGGCTGGGCGAGCCGCTGGCCGACAAGCTCGATGCCGAGATCGCCTACGCGATGATGGGCATCAATGCCGTCAAGGGCGTCGAGATCGGCTCCGGCTTCGGTGTTGTCACGCAGAAGGGCAGCACGCACGGCGACGAGCTGTCGCCGCAGGGCTTTCGCAGCAACCATGCCGGCGGGGTGCTGGGCGGCATTTCCACCGGGCAGGATCTGGTGGTGCACATTGCCGTCAAGCCGACCAGCTCGATCCGCCTGCCGCGCGCGTCGATCGACCGTCAGGGCCAGCCCACCACGGTCGAGACACACGGGCGGCACGATCCGTGCGTGGGCATCCGCGCCACGCCGATCGCCGAGGCCATGCTGGCGCTGGTGGTGATGGATCACGCGTTGCGCCATCGCGCGCAGTGCGGCGACGTGCGCGTGAACGTGCCGGCAATTGCCGGTGCCGCGCCGGGCACACCGCGCACATGATCGTCGGTCCGGTTGCGCTGCGGCCCTTTGCGCGCGCCTGGTTCTGCTATTTCGCTGCGATGGGGGTTTACAGCCTCTATGCGCCGTTGTGGTTCGACCGGCTGGGCCTGTCGGCACTGGCCATCGGCACCATTGCATCGGTGGCCAGCTGGACGCGTGTGTTCGCACCCTATGGCTGGGCCTGGATTGCCGACCACAGCAATCGCCGCCAACATCTGCTCCAGCTGGCTGGCGTGCTGAGTGCGGCCAGCGCGCTGGCACTCGCGCTCGCCGGTCGTTTCGGCATGGGTGCCGTGAGCCTGTGCGTGGCGCTGCTGTTCATCGCCAATGGCGCCGTGATGCCGCTCACCGAGGCCTCACTCGCCCACCATCTCAATCTGGGCAGCGGCCAGGGCGGCACGCAGTACGGCCGCACGCGGCTGTGGGGCACGGTGGGCTTCATGCTGTCGGTCACGGTGTTCGGTGTCGTCCTGCAATGGCTGGGGATCGAGGCCTGGCCCTGGCTGGTCTTTGCGATGTGGGCGCTGCTGGCCTACGCGTTGTGGCGCTTGCCTGCCACCGCCGACGGACCGCACAGCGAGGCGTCGGCCGCCGGTGCGCTGCAGGTGCTGCGCCAGCGCGAAGTGGCCTGGTTCTTCGCGAGCGTGTTTCTCGTCGTGCTGGCACACACGAGCATCTATGCCTTCTTCGCGCTCTTCCTGGCCGCCCATGGCGCGGAGCGCTCGCTGATCGGTCTGCTGTGGGCCGTGGGCCTGGTCATCGAGGTCGGCTTCTTCTGGACTCAGGGCCATTGGTTCAGTCGGGTGTCGCTGCACGGCTGGCTGATGCTGGCCGGCGTGACCGCCGCATTGCGCTTTGCCGCGATGGCGCTCAGCCAGGGTCATCTGGCCGTGCTGCTGCTCGCGCAGCTCACCCATGCCGTGACCTTCGCCGCGCAACATGCGGCGTGCATCGCGCTCGTGACGCGCTACTTCCCGGGCCGTTTGCGCGGCCGCGGGCAGGCGCTGTACAGCACCATCGGCTATGGCGCATCGGGCGTCCTGGGCGGCGTGGCCGGCGGGGCGATCATCGAGCGCTGGGGCTTCGCGGCCATGTTCTGGGCCGCCAGCGCGGTGGCCTTGCTGTCGACGGGCTGTGCCTTGCGATCACGGCGGAATATGCCGGTCTGAGTCTCGGCGGCCGAGTGCGTGCCCACCGGCGCACTCGCTGTCAAGACCTCGGTGCGCGTCCGAGGCAGCTTGTGTCAGCCGATCGAGTGGCGCACACTGCGCCGCCCGAGGAGGGGGACCACGAGAGGAGACGCTCATGGAACAGACCCAGGCGCATCGCCTGATCGACCTCACGGCCGATGTGCCGGAGGATGCCTCGCCCAAACTGAAGCAGCGCCGCGCGCTGCTGCGCGCCGCGGGCCTTGCCGCGTTTGCCGCCAGCAGCACGGCCGCCGGGTTCGCACGGGCTGCTGATCGTTACGACCCCGATGGCCCGATCGTGCGCTATCCGGAGCCCGACGTGATCGGCCTCGATCCGCGCTTCAGGTACAAGCTGGGCAACACGCCGATCGTGCGGCTTTACCGCGGCACGATGTGGGCCGAGGGGCCGGCCTGGAGCGGGGCGATGCGCTCGCTGGTGTGGAGCGACATCCCGGCCAACGAGTGCCTGCGCTGGAACGAGGAAGACGGCCACGTCGGCCGGCGCTTTCGCTTCCCGTCGGGCAATTCCAACGGCAACACCTTCGATTTCCAGGGCCGGCAGATCGCCTTCTGCCACGGCACACGCAACGTGATCCGATACGAGCCCAACGGCAGGGTCACCGTGCTGGCCGACAAGGCCGGCGGCAAGGAGTTCAATGCGCCGAACGACGGCATGGTGCATCCGGACGGCTGGCTGCTCTTCACCGACCCCGGCTACGGCAGCCTGATGGAATACGAAGGCAATCGCCTGCCCAGCAGTGCCACCAACCCGCAGCCGATCCAGAAGGAGGCGATCTACCGGGTCGACGCCCCGGGCCAGGTGGAGAAGGTGGCCGACGAGCCGGCCAAGCCCAACGGGCTGTGTTTCTCGCCCGACTACAAGAAGGTCTACGTCGCCGACACCGGCGTGTCGCACTACCCGAGCGCCAAGAGCGTGATCTGGGTCTACGACGTCGACGGCAAGCGGCTGCGCAACGGCAAGGTGTTCGCCGAGATGGTCTTCAACGGCAAGACCGGCTTCGCCGACGGCATCCGCTGCGACGAGGACGGCAATGTCTGGGCCGGCATGGGCTGGGTCGGCGACGGCTACGACGGCGTGCACTGCTTTGCGCCCGACGGCAAGCGCATCGGATGGATCAAGATGCCGGAGATCATCTCGAACGTCTGCTTCGGCGGCAGCAAGCGCAACCGCCTGTTCATGACGGGCAGCCAGTCGCTGTATGCGGTGTACGTCGAGACGCGTGGAGGCACGCCGACCTGAAGGGGCGACGCGCCATCGCGATCGCGGCGTTGTGCGTCGCGTTGGCGCCGCCCGACGGCTTGGCGCGGCGCACGGGTGCGCCGCGCACGCAGCCGGTCGACCTGATCGTGCTGCATTCCACCGGGGGGCCGACCTGCGATGCGCGCAGCGGCCGGCCGATCTGGGTCGGCGCCGGCACGATGGAGGAGAACCTGCGCCAGATCGAGGCCCATCCGACGCTGGGCGTGCACTACATGATCGACCGCGACGGCACGCTGCGAGCGAGCGTGCCGGCCTCGCAGATCGCGCACCATGTGTTCCGCCACAGCGGCCGCTCGATCGGCATCGAGCTGATCAACGAGGGCGACGGCCGCGACCCGTTTCCCGAGGCGCAGTTGGCCTCGCTGGTGAAGCTGTTGCGCGAACTCGTGCAGCGACATGGCATCGAGCGCGACGGCGTGGTGCGCCACTCCGACCTCGACCAGGGCCGCATGCCCTGTGCGCCAGAGCGCCGGCGCAAGGTCGACCCGGGTGATGCGTTCCCCTACGAGCGTGTGCGAGCGCTCGTGTTCGGCGGTTAGCCGTCGCGCGCGAGAGACGCGCGCCGTCCTTAGGCAAAGACTCGCGAGCGCCCGGCCTCAGCACTCGACGATGTTCACCGCCAGGCCGCCGCGCGCGGTCTCCTTGTACTTGGTCATCATGTCGGCGCCGGTCTCGCGCATCGTCTTGATCACCTGGTCGAGCGACACGTGGTGCGTGCCGTCGCCACGCAGCGCCATGCGTGCGGCATTGATCGCCTTGACCGACGCAATGGCATTGCGTTCGATGCACGGGATCTGCACCAGCCCGCCCACCGGATCGCAGGTGAGGCCCAGGTGGTGCTCCATGCCGATCTCGGCGGCGTTTTCCACCTGCGCGGGCGTGCCGCCGAGCACGGCGCACAGCGCGCCGGCGGCCATCGAGCAGGCCACGCCCACTTCGCCCTGGCAGCCGACCTCGGCGCCGGAGATCGAGGCGTTTTCCTTGTAGAGGATGCCGATCGCAGCTGCGGTCAGCAGGAAGTCGCCGACGCCGGCGTTGCTGGCACCGTGCACGAAGCGGGTGTAGTAGTGCAAGACCGCAGGCACGATGCCGGCAGCACCGTTCGTGGGCGCCGTGACCACCCGACCGCCGGCCGCGTTCTCCTCGTTGACCGCGAGCGCGTAGAGATTCACCCAGTCCAGCACCTGCAGCGGATCGCGCAACGCGGCTTCGGGGTTTGCCGTCAGTGCGCGATGCAAATCCGGTGCGCGGCGTCTGACCTTGAAGCCGCCGGGCAGCACGCCCTCGGTCTTCAACCCGCGTGCCACGCAGGCCTGCATCACTTGCCAGATGTGCTGCAGCCTGGCATCGATCTCGGTGTCGGGGCGCCAGTGCCGCTCGTTGCGGCGCATCAGCTCCGCGATGCTGCAGCCTAACGCGCGCGTCAGCGCGAGCAGCTCGTCGCCGCTGCGAAACGGGTAGGCCAACACGGTGGTGTCGGGCGCGATCACCTTCTGCTTGCTGCCGTCGGCCGCCAGCTCGTCGCTGACGACGAATCCGCCGCCCACGGAGTAGTAGCAGCGGTTCGCCAGCTCGGAGCCCAAGGCGTCGAAGGCCGCAAAGCGCATGCCGTTGGCATGGAAGGGCAGCGTCTCGCGGCGATGGAACACGAGATCGGCCTTCTCGTCGAGCGCGATCCCATGCCGACCGAGCAAGTCGATGCGCTTGCCCTGTCGCACCTGCGCCAGCAGCTGCGGAATCGTGTCGACGTCGACGCTGTCGGGCTCGTGACCGGCCAGACCGAGCAGCACGGCCTTGTCGCTGCCGTGCCCCTTGCCGGTGGCGCCGAGCGAGCCGTAGAGCTGCGCCTGCACGCGTGCCGTTCGGTCGAGCGCACCGTCGTGCGCCAGCCGCAGCACGAACAGGCGCGCGGCGCGCATCGGGCCCACCGTGTGGCTGCTGCTCGGCCCGATGCCGATCTTGAACAGGTCGAAGACCGAGATCGCCATCGGACAGGAGCGCCCGTCAGTCCGTGGCCATCTCGCTCAGCGGCACGCAGCTGCAGAAGAGATTGCGGTCGCCGTAGACGTTGTCGACGCGGCCCACCGGCGACCAGTACTTGATGCGGCGCAGGCTCTTGATGGGATAGGCCGCCTCTTCGCGCGAGTAGGCATGTGGCCATTCGGCCGCCAGCAGCACTTCGGCGGTATGCGGGGCATGCTTCAGCGGGTTGTCTTCGCGTGGCCAGGCTCCGCCTTCGACCTTGCGGATCTCGTCGCGGATGGCCAGCATGGCGTCGCAGAAGCGGTCGAGTTCGGCGAGCGGTTCGCTCTCGGTGGGCTCGACCATCAGCGTGTTGGCCACCGGAAAGCTCAGCGTCGGCGCATGGAAGCCGTAGTCGATCAGCCGCTTGGCGACGTCTTCGGCCGTCACGCCGCAGAGGTCCTTGAACTTGCGCAGATCGAGGATGCACTCGTGGGCCACGCCGCCGCCTTTCACTCCGGCGATGCCGCCGCTGAAGTGGATGTCGTAGGCGTCGGCCAGGCGGGCTGCCACGTAGTTGGCCGAGAGGATCGCGCACTCGGTGGCTTCGCGCAGGCCGGCGGCGCCCATCAGGCGCATGTACATCCAGCTGATCGGCAGTACCGCCGCATTGCCCAGCGGCGCCGCGCTGACCGGGCCCACGGGCGCATCGGCAGCCTCTGCGCCGGCCGGCGCGGCAGGCAGGAACGGCAGCAGGTCGCCGACCACGCACACCGGGCCCACGCCGGGGCCGCCGCCGCCGTGCGGAATGCAGAAGGTCTTGTGCAGGTTGAGGTGGCTGACGTCGCCGCCGAACTCGCCGGGCGCCGCCAGGCCGACGAGGGCGTTCATGTTGGCGCCGTCCACGTACACCCGGCCGCCGTGCTCGTGCACGATCGCGCACAGCTCCTTCACCCGCGGCTCGAACACGCCGTAGGTCGAGGGGTAGGTGATCATGATCGCTGCCAGATTCTTCGCGTGCGCGGTGCATTTGGCGCGCAGATCGTCGAGATCCACGTTGCCCATCGCGTCGCACTTGACCACCACCACCTGCATGCCGGCCATCTGCGCCGAAGCCGGGTTCGTGCCGTGCGCGCTTTCGGGGATCAGGCAGAGACCGCGGTGCGCCTCGCCGCGCGACTCGTGCCAGGCGCGGATCGCGAGCAATCCCGCGTATTCGCCCTGCGAGCCGGCGTTGGGCTGCAGGCTCACGCCGGCGTATCCGGTGGCCTGCGAGAGCCAGGCACACAACTCGTCGTTGAGGCGGCGGTAGCCGGCCAGCTGATCGTCCGGTGCATAGGGATGCACATGGGCGAACTCGGGCCAGGTGATCGGGACCATCTCGCTCGTGGCATTGAGCTTCATCGTGCACGAGCCTAGCGGGATCATCGAGCGGTCGAGCGCCAGGTCCTTGTCGGCGAGGCTGCGGATGTAGCGCAGCATCTCCGTCTCGCTGTGGTGGCTGTTGAACACCGGGTGCGCGAGGAACGCGCTCGTGCGTTGCAGGTTCGGCGGCAGGTTGGGCCGCGCCTCGCGTTCGAGGGCCGCGAGTTTGGGTGCCAGCTGGCCCGGCGGCGTGAACCAGGACCACAGCGCTTCGATGTCGTGGCGCGTGGTCGTCTCGTCGAGGCTGATGCCCAGCAGCGTGGGCGACACGCGCCGCAGGTTGGCGCCGGCGTCGACCGCTCGTTGCGCGATCGCGTCGCAGGCCGCGCCGGCGTCGACCGTGACCATGTCGAAGGCACAGGGGTTGAGGATCTTGTAGCCCATGCCGGCCAGGCCCTTGGACAGCAGCGCGGCGAAGCTCGCCACGCGCCGCGCGATGCGCGTCAGGCCTTCGGGCCCGTGGTACACCGCGTACATGCTCGCGATCACGGCCAGCAAGACCTGTGCCGTGCAGATGTTGCTGGTGGCCTTCTCGCGGCGAATGTGCTGTTCGCGTGTCTGCAGCGCCAGGCGATAGGCCGTGTGGCCCTGCGCATCGACGCTCACGCCGACCAGGCGGCCCGGCATCGAGCGCTTGAATTCGTCGCGGCAGGCCAGATAGGCCGCATGCGGTCCGCCGCCGCCCATCGGCACGCCGAAGCGCTGGCTGTTGCCGACCACGATGTCGGCACCGAGTTCACCCGGTGCTTTCAGCAGTGTGAGCGCGAGCAGGTCGGCCGCGACGATCAGCGCCGCGGCCTTGGCGTGCGCCGCATCGGCCAACGGCTGCAGGTCGTGGATCACGCCGACGGTCGACGGGTACTGTGCGACGACCGCGAAGCACTCGTGCTGCGCGAGCAGATCCAGCGCGTCGCCGACCAGCACCGTCAGGCCCAGCGGACGCGCGCGCGTGCGGATCACGTCGATCGTCTGCGGGTGGCAGTCGCCGGCGACGAGGATGATGTCGCTGCGGCTCTTCACGCTGCGCTTGGCCAGCGTCATCGCCTCGGCCGCAGCGGTGGCCTCGTCGAGCATCGAGGCATTGGCGATCGCCATGCCGGTGAGCTCGCAGATCATGGTCTGGAAGTTCACCAGCGCCTC
>JAEUPI010000117.1 GCA_016790175.1 Burkholderiaceae bacterium
CGCCACCACCGCGACGAGATCGTGCCGCTGCGACGCCGCATCGCCGAGGAAAACCTGCTGCGCTACAACGGCATGCTGATCGGCGTGTTCGAACTGCTGGCCGACGCACGGGCCCAGATCGTCAGCGTCAACAACTACATCGATTCGCTGCGCGACTTCTGGATCGCCGGCGCCGACATCGACATGGCGATGATCGGCAGACCCAGCCTGGCCGCCCCGGCCGGTCCCGCTATCGCCGCCGAGCCCGGCAGCGCGGCGCATTGAAGCGAGACACATCATGGTTTCCCGACGTTCTCTACTTGGCGGTGCCGGTATTGCCGGCGCCGCCGTCGCGGCGGCCTCGGTCAGCAAGGTGGCCATGGCCGCCTTGCCCGAACCCGTCATTCAGACCAAAGCCGACACGATGCCGCCGCTCGTGCCGAACACCGGGCGTCCGTACAACCCGGTGGTCACGCTCAACGGCTGGACGCTGCCCTGGCGCATGAACAACGGCGTCAAGGAGTTCCATCTCGTCGCCGAACCCGTGGTGCGCGAGATGACGCCCGGCTTCAAGGCGCACCTGTGGGGCTACAACGGCCAGAGCCCGGGGCCGACGATCGAGGTCGTCGAAGGCGACCGCGTGCGCATCTTCGTGACCAACAAGCTCGGCGAGTTGCACAGCGTGCACTGGCACGGCCAGCGGCTGCCCAACGGCATGGACGGCGTCACCGGCCTCACGCAGCCCGGCATCCCGCCGGGCAAGACCTTCGTCTACGAATTCGTCGCTCGAAGGCCTGGCACCTTCATGTACCACCCGCATGCCGACGAGATGGTGCAGATGGCGATGGGAATGATGGGCTTCTGGATCACGCACCCCAAGGACAGGCATCCGCTGATCGACAGCGTCGACCGCGACTTCTGTTTTCTGCTCAACGCGTACGACATCGATCCCGGCAGCTACACGCCCAAGATCATGACGATGCTCGACTTCAACCTGTGGAGCTGGAACAGCCGCATTTTTCCCGGCATCGACCCGCTGGTGGTGCGGCACATGGACAAGGTGCGCTTGCGCATCGGCAACCTGACCATGACCAACCACCCGATCCACCTGCACGGGCACGAGTTCCTCGTCACCGGCACCGACGGCGGGCCGACGCCGAAAAGCACGCGCCAGTACGAAGTGACGGCCGATATCGCCGTGGGCCAGATGCGGCAGTTGGAGTTCCTCGCCGACGAGGAGGGCGACTGGGCCTTCCACTGCCACAAGAGCCACCACACGATGAACGCGATGGGACACGACGTGCCGACGATGATCGGCGTCGACCACCGCGGCGTGGCACGGCAAGTCACGCGGCTGATCCCCGACTACATGGTGATGGGCGAGCGCGGCATGAAGGACATGACCGAGATGGAGATGCCGTTGCCGGACAACACTGCCGCGATGATGACCGGCACAGGCCCGTTCGGCTCAGTCGGCATGGGCGGCATGTTCAGCGTCGTCAAGGTCCGCAAGGACCAGAAGGCCGGCGACTACAGCGACCCGGGTTGGTACAAACACCCGCCGGGCGAAGTGGCGTACGAGTGGACCGGGCCGTTGCCTGATCCGGCCCGCTTCAAAGCGGAAGGCACGGGTTCCATGCCTCCCGCGGGCCGTGCGGGCCGCAGTACCGAGGTCCGGATCCGCAAACCGCGCAGCGGCTCGGGTGGGCACGAACACTGATCACGACGTCGCTGACGGGTTGATCGACTCGCACCGAGGGGCTGTCGACCATCGGGCCAATGCCCCGATGCGGTGCATGACGAACTTGTCATCTGCGCGTCGGGGCTGCGTCACTGCCTGATAGGTACCCTCGCCGAGGGTGTGCTCGGTGTCGTTCCGCGCCGCCGATTTAGGGGTGCAGTGACTCACGACCTACGCGCGATCTCAAACGCATCGCACGAATTGCTGACCACGATTCTCATCGGTGGCGGCGTTTCGGCGGCCGTGCTGCTGGGCATTGGCGCCTTCCTGTCGTGGCGCGATCGCAAGCGCAGAGGACATCAGGATCGGTCACGCATGCAGAAGCGGCGATCGCGCAGTCACCGGAGCCACGCGGCGCAGCGCAACGTCAACGCCGCGATGCGCCAACGGATGCGACCTGAATGATCTTAGTCAATTCGTCGGGTCGGCCGAGGTCGCAGCATTGTCGACAGCCGAATCAAGATCATGACTATGTTCCGCCGCCGATCGACCGTCCGCAGTGTTGCTGCTCATCTGCTGCTGCTGTGGGTCTTCGCGCTCGGAGCCGGCGTCGTTCATGCCTGCGGCTTGGCATCGAAACCGAACGGGGCTGGCCAGGTGGCCGGGGTCGCCGCGGTGGTCGACGTCCATCGACACCACCACGCCGGGCACGACCACGAGCAACCAGCCGACCAGGCGGGCAAAGCCACGTGCGTCAAGTTCTGCGGGGATGCGAAGGCCGTCTCGATGTCGCCGGACCTCAGCGGCGACGTGTCGGAAACGGCCCTCCACGTGTTGTGGCCGATGCTGCGGTTCGACGTTCGGCAGTTCGTCGGCGCGATGCTGAGCGACCGCGTGCGATGGCGCGACGTCCGCCGCCCCGGCTCGATCGCCATCGCCTTCGTGCGGCTCGCCTTGTAGCGACTCCTCGACGCGGTGCCGGGCCCGGATCGATCTCGGGCTGCGCAGCGTACCGATCCGCTCCTCGGAGCGAGACCGCCACCGGCGATCGGATCCGGGATCCTGCGGCTCGCTCGACGCGGCGCCAGGTTTTGTTCACCCACTGCACGGACGAGCGAGCGTCGTGCAGTCGCCCATCCCCTCGCGACCCTCACCCACGGAGTTTCAACATGCGTCTTCACCCACTTGTTTTCATCGGTCTCGTCGCCGCTGCCGGCGCGGTTGCCGCGCAGACCCAGGCACCGGCCAAGGCCCCCGCCGCGGCCGCATCGGCAGTCAAGGCGAAGGACTGTGTCAAGCCCCATGACCACGGCATGGAGCGGGGCGCCGGTTCCACAGTGCCCAACCCCTGCATGCCTGCGGCGAAGGCTTCCGGTGTGCCGGCCAAGAAGGTCCACGACCACGCCAAGGTCCACAACAAGTGAGGCCTGTTGCCGGCACTCCGCGAGCGCCTCCCAAGCGCGGGGGCGCCGGCGCGCGCAGAACATGATGGTGCCTACTTCAATTGACTCCCTGTCACGCTACTGGGCCGACGCACAGTGGCGGGCGTTCGCCGCGATGGATCTGCTGCGGCAGCGCGCCAACGATATGCTCAGCCACGAGGCTGAGGGCATGCCACCACTGCTGCATTTCGAGGCCGAACCCGTGGTCGACGCACGTGCGTTTTCGCCGCCGTGCAACTACCGCCTGCTACGCATCACGCGCTGTCCACACCACATGGAGCGCCACGTCCGACGCGGCACCGCACCGGTCATCGTCGTGGACCCGCGTGCCGGTCACGGCCCCGGCATCGGCGGATTTCGCCGCGACTCCGAGGTGGGCATGGCGATGCTCGAAGGCCATCCGGTGTACTTCGTCGTCTTCGACCCCGAGCCGGTCGAAGGCCAGACCATGGGGGCGGTCATCGAAGCGTTGGCGCGCTTCATCGACATCGTCGCTGTGCGCCACCGCGGTCCGGCGCCGATCGTCTACGGCAACTGTCAGGGTGGTTGGGCGGTGGCGCTGGCGCTTTCGCACTGCAATCGGAGGACAGGCCTGGCCGTGCTGAACGGCTCTCCGCTGTCCTACTGGGCTGGCGAGGCCGACGTGAACCCGATGCGCCTGGCTGGCGGTCTGTTCGGCGGGGTCTGGCCCGCGCACCTTGCGTCCGATCTGGGCAATGGGCAGTTCGACGGAGCCTGGCTGGTGCAGAACTTCGAGGCACTGCAGCCGGAGAGCGTATGGAAGAAATACGACCAGCTGTTCGCGCAGCCGCAGCTCGAACAGGAGCGATTCCTCGAGTTCGAACGCTGGTGGAACGGCTTCTACAAGCTTGGCCGCGAGGAAATTCTGACGATCGTCCGCGAGCTGTTCATCGGCAACCGCATCGAGAAGGGTGAGGTGGTCATCGACGGCCACTGCCGCGCCGACCTGTCGAAGGTGCGCACGCCGTTGGTGATCTTCTGCTCTTACGCGGACAACATCACGCCGCCGAACCAGGCGCTGGCGTGGCTGAAAACCGTGCACGGGTCGACGGAAGATTTGGTGCGCGCCGGGCAACGCATCGTCTATCTGCTGCATCGCGAGGTTGGGCACCTCGGCATCTTCGTGTCGGCCGACGTGGCGCGCCGCGAGCATCGCGCAATTCTCCACCACGCCGACGCCATCGCGGCGCTGCCGCCGGGCCTGTTCGAGATGAAGCTCGGCGATGCCGTCCGTGCCGACGGCGCGGCGCGGGCGACGTTCGAGCCCCGTCGCATCGAGGACCTTCCGTTCGAACCGCGCCCCGACGGGTTCGAGCAGGTACGCGAGGTCTCGGAGGCGCTCGATCGCTGCTACGGCACCTTGATCTCGCCGTGGTTGCGCAGCTTCGTCGGCCCGCTGCAGGCGCGCTGGCTCGAAGCTCTGCATCCGATGCGCGTGTCGCGGCTGGTGTGGTCGGATCGCCTCAATCCTGCGGTGGCAACGCTTCCCTACTTGCTGTGGAGCTTGTCGACCCTCGCGGCCGAAGACCGCGAGCGCGCGGTCAACCCGTGGTACCGGGCCGAACGCCACTTTGCCGACGAGGTGCACGAGCAGATCGCCACGTGGCGACACGCTCGCGACCGTGCGTCGGAGCTGGTGTTCCAGTCGGCCTACCGGAGCTGACGTTCGAATCGTTGGCGCCGAGAGCGAGAAAGTCACATGTCGCACGAAAACGCACCTTCCTATGGACTGTGGTCCCTGGTCGTCATCAACTCGCTGGTCTTCGTCGTCTTCGCGTTCAGCTTCGCCAGACCCCAGTCCACGCGGGACTGGCGTTCGTTCGGCGCGTTCTCCGGCTTTCTGGTGGCCCTGTTTGCCGAGATGTATGGCTATCCGCTCACGATCTACCTGCTGTCGGGTTGGTTGGGAACGAAGTTCCCCGGCGTGGACTTCCTGTCGCACGACGCGGGCCATCTGCTGGAAGTGTTGTTCGGCTGGCGAGCCAACCCGCACTTCGGCCCGTTCCATCTGCTCAGCGCCATCTTCATCGGCGGCGGATTCTGGCTGCTGTCGTCCGCCTGGTCGGTGCTCTATGCCGCGCAGCGTGCCGGCACGCTGGCGCAGACCGGCGCTTATGCGCGCGTTCGGCACCCGCAATACGTCGCCTTCGTGCTCATCATGTTCGGCTTCCTGCTGCAATGGCCGACCGTCCTGACTCTCGCGATGTTTCCGATCCTGTGCGCGATGTACGTGCGCCTGGCGATCACCGAGGAGCGCGAAGCGGCCAAGAACTTCGGCGTTGAGTGGGAGCTCTACGCGGGTCACACGCCACGGTTCCTGCCCAAGCTGCGTGCCTCGGGTGCCGCCCGCCAGCAAGGCTGAGCGCCAGCGACTGCAACGCAAGGTACGCCTATGAAACTCACCTTCCTCGGCGCAGCCGGCACCGTCACCGGCTCGAAGACCCTCGTCACGCACGAACGCAGACAGCTGCTCGTCGACTGCGGCCTGTTTCAGGGCTACAAGAACCTGCGCGTGATGAACTGGGACCCGTTCCCGTTCGATCCGACGAAGCTCGATGCCGTGGTGCTGACACATGCGCATCTCGATCACTCGGGAGCCCTGCCGCTGCTTGTCAAGCGCGGCTTTCGTGGGCCGGTCTTCGCCACCCCGTCGACGATCGACGTGTGCGGGGTTCTCTTGCCCGACAGCGCGCGCATCCAGCAAGAGGACGCGGACTACGCGAACCGCCACAAGCTCTCCAAGCATCAGCCAGCCCTGCCTCTGTACACCGAAGAAGACGCAGCGCGCGCGTTGCGCCGCTTGAAGCCGCTGCCGCTGGAGCAGGCAGGCGAGGTGGCCATGGGCTTGCAGTTGCGTCTCCGGCAGGCCGGACACATCCTCGGCGCCAGCTCGGTCGAGCTGACCGCGGGTGGCACCACGGTGCTGTTCTCAGGCGACCTGGGCCGTCCGGACGATGTTCTCATGCGCGCTCCGGCGCCGATCGTGCAGGCTGATCACGTCGTGATCGAGTCGACCTACGGCGACCGGCTGCACGACACGCGAGACGCCGAGGCCGCGCTCGGCGACGTGATCAGGCGCACCGCGACACGTGGCGGCATCGTCGTGGTCCCTGCCTTCGCGGTGGGGCGCGCCCAGGCGCTGCTGTACGCGATCTACCGCCTGAAGTCGCGCGGCGACATCCCGGCTCTCCCTGTGTTCCTGAACAGCCCGATGGCGATCGACATGACCGCGATCTACCACCGGTACCGAACCGAGCATCGGTTGACGGTGGAAGAATGCAGCGGAATGTGCAAGGTCGCGAAGATGACCCGCACCGTCGAGGAGTCGCGGGCCCTGAACGCGCTGCGCTATCCGGCGATCATCGTGTCGGCCAGCGGCATGGCGACCGGCGGGCGGGTGCTGCATCACCTCAAGGCGCTGGGTCCGGACCGCCGCAACACCATCGTGCTGGCCGGCTACCAGGCGGGTGGCACCCGCGGCGCCCGCCTGATGGGCGGTGAGCGCAGCATCCGCATCCACGGCGAAGACGTCACGATCAATGCCGAGGTGGTTTCGCTGCCGGGTATGTCGGCCCATGCCGACGCAGCACAGCTCGTTCAATGGCTGGCGACGGCGCCGCAGCCGCTGCGTGGCATCTACCTGAACCACGGCGAGCCGGGGCCCGCCGACGCCCTGCGCCAACGCATCGAGCGCGAACTCGGTTGGTCGGCAACGGTGCCTCGCCTGGGCCAGAGTGTAGAGGTCGCGTGATGCATCCGTCCGGCTTGCGGCTGCGGCTGCTGGGCATCGACACGCTGCAGGAACATGTGATCTACATGCGCCGCGACTGTCACGTCTGCCGCGCCGAGGGCTTCGACGCGCAGCGGCGCGTCGAAGTGACGCTCCGCGAGCGGCACATCATCGCAACGATCAACGTGGTGGACACCGATCTGCTCGCGCCGGGCGAGGCCGGCCTGTCGACCCGCGCCTGGCAGACCCTGGGCGCAGTGGCGAACGATCACGTGACCGTGGCGCATGCGCCGACGCTCGACTCGCTGAGCGCGATGCGCTCGAAGATCTACGGTCGCCGGCTCGACGCACGAGCGCTCGACGCCATCGTCGGCGACATGGCCGCCGGCCGCTACTCGGACATGCATCTCGCAGCCTTCCTGAGCGCCTGCGCCGGCGGCCGAATGGACGTGCAGGAGACGATCGACCTGACCGGTGCCATGGTCAAGGTCGGCGAACGCATCGATTGGCGACGCTCGCCGATTGCCGACAAGCACTGCGTCGGCGGCCTGCCGGGCAACCGCACGACGCCGATCGTCGTCGCGATCGTGGCAGCAGCCGGCCTGACGATGCCCAAGACCTCCTCGCGCGCCATCACCTCGCCCGCTGGTACGGCCGACGTGATGGAGACGCTGACCCGCGTCGACCTCGACATGACGACGATGCGGCGCGTGGTCGAGCGCGAGGGAGGTTGCCTCGTTTGGGGCGGCGCGCTGATGCTGAGCCCGGCCGACGACGTGCTGATTCGTGTCGAGCGCCCGCTCGACATCGACAGCGACGCGCAGCTCGTCGCCTCGGTGCTGTCGAAGAAGATCGCCGCCGGCGCCACCCACGCCTTGATCGACGTTCCGGTCGGTCCGACTGCCAAGGTGCGAACCGAGGAAGAGGCGAATCGGCTGCAGGCGCTGCTCGTGCAGGTGGCCGCCGCGCACGCACTGCAGCTGCGGGTGATGCGCACGAGCGGCGCGCAACCTGTAGGGCGGGGCGTGGGCCCCGCGCTCGAAGCGCACGACGTGCTGGCCGTACTTCGCGGCGCGGCCGCAGCACCGGCGGACCTGCGTGTGCGTGCGCTGGCGCTGGCCGGCGAACTGCTGGAATTCTGCGGTCACACTGTGGCCGGCAACGGCAACTCCACCGCCCGGCACCTGCTGGACAGCGGCGTGGCCTGGGCCAAGTTTCAGGCCATCTGCGAGGCGCAAGGCGGGCTGCGCGAGCCCGGCATCGCACCGCTGCGTGAGCCGGTTTCGGCGGCACGCACCGGTTTCGTTTCCGGCATCGACAGCCGGCGTCTCGCGCGGGTCGCCAAGCTCGCCGGCGCGCCTGGCGCGCCCACGGCGGGCCTCGAGATGCATGTTCAGCTTGGGGACCCGATCGAACGAGGCATGCCGCTGTTCACGCTGCACGCCCAGTCCCCCGGTGAGTTGGACTATGCGCTCGACTATCTGGCGACACATCCCTTCGTCACGCTGTCCGACGAGGGGGAAACATGAAGTCGGCGGTGATTGCAATGCCCGGCA
>JAEUPI010000172.1 GCA_016790175.1 Burkholderiaceae bacterium
GCAGGAAGCGGCGGTCCTCGTCGGTGTCGGCGCATTCGCACCAGTCCGCATAGCGCTCCAGCGCGTCGAGTTCGCTGCGCTCCCACACCTGCGCCAGGCGCCGCAGCACCGGTCGCACACGGCCCCGCTCGAGCTGGTCGAGGGTCTGCGCCACCATGCGCCGCAGCTCGGCGTCGTCGCTCGGCAGCAGCAGCTCGAGCTGCGATTGCGCGGTTTCGAGCGACAGGATCGGCAGCTGCGTCGCCCGGGCCTGTGCGCCGAGCACGATTTCCTGCGCATAGCCGGCGTCCAGGTCCTCCCAACGGCCTGCCAGCAGCGTCAACGTGATCGCCTGCATCACCGGGTGCAATCGGGCGAGCGCGGCCTCGGGCAGGCAGGCGGCAGCGACCTGCCGCCGCAGGCGCTCGCGCAGTGCGGGCTCCAGCGGGGTCGACGGTGCGGCGACGGCGCTGGCCATGGCCTGCATCACCGCCGGGTCGGTCATGTCGAGCTCGACGGCCAGCAGGTCGGCGTTCGACAGCGCCTCGCGCAGCCGCGGCCCCGGAAAGGCCCAGGCCAACCGGCCGACATGCAATGTGCCGAAGAGATAGGAGCTGTGGCCGCCCCTCGTGATCCGCCAGAGGAAGCCATGGTCGCGCGCAGCGCGCTGCGCCGACTGCACCTGGGATGCGTCCGGCATCTGCGGCGCCGGCGGACAGGTCGGATTCGCTTGCGCCCAGGCCAACGGCGCCGGCAGCCAAACCGCGGCAACGGCCAGCACCGTCGCCGCGAGCCGTCGGAGCCCGTGTGTCATGCCGGCGAAACCGCGGGCTCGACTTCGGCGTCGTTGGCCGCCGCCTCGCGTTCGCGCAAGGGCTCGCGCAGCGGCACCACACGCTGGTCGATGGCGCCGAACAGGCTGCGCCCGTCGGCGTCGACGCAGTCGATGCGCACGCGGTCGCCGTGCTGCAGCCAGGGCGTCCGCGGCTCGCCGTCGTCGATCGTCTCGATCGCGCGGCGCTCGGCCAGACAGCACACGCCATGGCTGCGGTCCTCGTTGCTGACCGTGCCGCTGCCGACGATCGAGCCGGCGCGCACGCGGCGGGTCTTCGCCAAGTGTGCGATCAGCTGCCCGAAGTGAAACACCATCTCGGGCCCGGTGTCGCATTGGGCGACGCGCTCACCGTTGAGCTGCACCTGCATGCGGGCCTGCAGGCGGCCGCCCTGCCAGGCGGCGCCGCATTCGTCGGGCGTGAGCACCAGCGGTGCGAAGGCCGTGGCCGGCTTGCTCTGCAGGAAGCCGAAGCCCTTGGCGAGCTCGGGGGCGACACGCTCGCGCAACGTCCAGTCGTTCACCAGCGCCAGCAGCCGCACGCCGTCGAGCGCCTCGTCGGCGCGCGCACCCTGCCGCACGTCGCCGGTGATCACCGCCAGCTCGGCCTCGAAGTCCAGCCCCCAGCTCACGCGGGCCAGGCGCACCTCGTCGTGCGGGCCCAGCAGGTCGTCGCTGCCGCCCTGGTACATCAGCGGGTCGGTGCGCATCTTCTCGGTCGGTTCCTGGCCGCGCGCGCGACGCAGCAGGATCGCATGATTCAGGTAGGCCGAGCCGTCGACCCACTGGTAGGCCCGCGGCAGCGGGGCCATGCAGGTGGCGGCGTCGAAGGCAAAGGCGCGCGGCGCGCGGCCGCTGTTCAGGCTCTGGTACATCGACTCGAGCTGCGGCGACAGGAAGTTCCAGTCGTCGAGCACCTGCTGCAAGCGCGTGGCGATGCCGGTGGCGAACTGGGCCTGCGTGAGGTCGCGCGAGACGACCATCAGTTGTCCGTCGCGCGAGCCGTCCTGGAAGGTGGCGAGTTTCATGTCGTGGGGTGGCGGGTTCGGTGGCACCATTGTGCGATGCGCCGCATGATCATCCCGCTCGGCTCCGGTGCGGCGGCCCGGGCCCCTCGGCGCGCGCTGGCGGCCGGCGCTCTGGCGCTGGGGGTGCTCGTGCTGCATGCCCTGCTCGTCGACCGCGTCATGCGGCCGGCGATGCCGGCGACGGCCGGCCCGGAGGCCGCCGTGGGGCGCGCCGTGTCGCTGGCGCCGGTCCGTGTGGCGAGAGCCGAGATATCGGCTGAGCGTGACGTTCGCATGGATGCGTTGCCGACGCAGGGACCCGTCGCGCCGCGCATGGCGCGCAGGCCCGAGCCGCGGGCGATCGCGCCGGTGGAACGTTCGGCGACGCCGGTAGAAACGTCGGCGCCGACCGCGCCGGAAAGAGCGACGGCGCCGACCGCGCCGGTGGCCGCGACAGCGGCCGACCCGCCGTCAGTGGTTTCGCCGCTGGGCTCGCCCCCGCGCGACGACGCACCGATGCCCGAGGATCCGCCGCCGGTCTACGCGACGAAGCCGCCGCCGCCGGCCCGGCTGGTCTACGCCTTGCGGCGCGGTGGCGCCGGCGGCCAGGCCACGCTCGACTGGCAGTCCGACGATGATGGCTATCGCCTCCGACTGCGGGCCACGCTGCCGACGGGGGCGGCGCTCGACCAGCTGAGCCAAGGCGGCTTCGATGCATCGGGCCTCGCGCCGCTTCGCCTCGCCGATCGCCGGGGCGGCCGCGCGGCCCAGGCGGTGAACTTCCAGCGATCGCAGCAGCGCATCACGTTCTCCGGGCCGCGCTGGGAATACCCGCTGGTGCCCGGCGTGCAGGACCGCCTGAGCTGGATCGTTCAGCTCACGGCCATGGCTGCTGCCTCGGTGCCGGCACGGGACGACGAGTTCGTGCTGCAGGTCGTGGGTGCCCGCGGCGCCACTGCGCGCTGGCGGTTCCGCGTCGCTGGCGCGGAGCGTGTCGATGCGGGCGCCGGTCCGGTCGACACCGTGCGCCTCGCGCGCGAGCCCGAGCATCTGTACGACCTGCGCATCGAGCTGTGGCTCGACCCGATGCGTGAGTACTGGCCGCTGCGCGTGCGCCAGACGCAGGTGCCGGGCGGCGAGGCGCTCGAATGGACGCTGGTGGACGGCCCGCTTCGTCCCGACGGCTCCTGAGCGCCACTGGGGCCCGGGCTTGAAAGCGGCATCGGCGGCCGCACCTGGAGCGGCAAGGAGCATCAATGCCATGCAGATGGTCTACAACTCGGACCACTATGTTGTCGTGGAATTCGACTTCGCCGTCGGCGAGGGTGCCGACGAGCGTCGCGGCGGCGGTTACGAAATCGTCGACAAGTTTGCGCGCAAGGAGATCTTCCTCGAGGGCGCGGCGGCCGAGAGCTTCCAGCGTGGCGTGCAGGCACTTGCCGAGCGCGAGGGCCCGCCCGAAGCCTTCGACGCCTTCATCGAAGGCTACACCCAGCTCGCGCAGCAGCCGGTGGTGCTGCACTGAGCCCGCTGCCGTGGCTGGCGAAGGCCCGAGCGCGTCTCGCGCGGAAGGGCTGAGTCGGCACGTGCGACGCCGGAAGGCGTTGCACGCCCGACGGCAAGCGCCGCATCCTAAGGGACTTCGAGCCCGAAAGGATCAGGGCTTCTCGTAGACCGCAGTCTTCCGTCGTGCGTTAACGTCGGCCGTGCGGCGGCCCGATGGTCTGCCGCATCCCGGGCCGCTGCACCGCTCTCGCCGCGCAGCGGATGGTTCGAACCTGATGTGCGTCGACGTCGAGATGGTCGCCCGTTCCCACGCTGCCGTGAAGCCGCTGCTGTCGCCCCAACTGGCCGACGCGCCGGTGCTCGACCGCCTGTGCACGCGCTTCGTGCTCACGCTGGCGCTCACCCATCCCGGCCGCTTCAACCTGCGGCGCGATTGCGCGAGCCTGATGTCGCTGGTGGGCCGGCATCTGGTGTGGCCACCGCATGTGTTGGCCCGGTTGCGGCAATACCTGGTGCGGCGTTGCGACGGCAACGAGCTGTGGCGCGGCCACGAGGCACTGAGCGACGCCGCCTTCGTCGACCGTTTCGGCCAGTGGCGTGGCGCCTACGAAGAGGGAACGCTGTTCTTCTACATCGACGAGTACGTGAAAGACTCGCCGAAGGATCTGCAGGCCGTGCTCGCCGCCACCAACGACTGGCTGCAGCGCGACCTGAAGAAGGCCTCGACGCTGGTCGAGAAGAACATCGATGCCCTGGCCAAGCTGCTGCAGCTCAACCCGGCCGAGCGGGCATTGCTGCTCTATGGCACCTTGGCGCGCTACCAGCGCGAGCTGCGCGGCTTGCTGGTGGAGTTCAAGGTGGCCAACGCACAGGAGGCCTACGCGGCGCTGGCGTCGATTGCCGGCGTCGACCAGCGGGAGGTGGCCGACGCGCTGCGCGCCGGCAGCCGGCTCGAACGCATCGGCATGGTGGAGAACCTGCTGTCGGAGCACAACATCACCGATCTGGCCGACCTGATGAAGGTCAGCGAGCAGATGCCGCAGGTGCTGATGCGCGAGTACCGCGGCCCCGACGAGCTGATGGCCGTGTTCACCCGTCCGTCGCGCCGGAGCGAGCTCGCCAGCGGCGACTTCGAGTTCGTGGCAGAGGACGTTCGCGTGCTGATTGCGCTGTTGCGCAATGCGGTGGCCGGCAAGGCCTGCGGCGTCAATGTGCTGTTGTACGGCCCGCCCGGCACCGGCAAGACCGAGCTCGCACGCGTCTGCACCCAGGCAGCCGGCCTTACGCTGTACGAGGTGGAGTCGGCCGACCGCGACGGCAACTCGCTGTCCGGGCGCGATCGCTATCGTTCGCTGCAGGTGAGTCAGGCCTTTCTGCGCGGCAGCCCCGAGGTGGCACTGCTGTTCGACGAGGTGGAGGACGTGTTTCCGCCCTTGTCCAGCGATGCCGCGCAATTCATGGCCCGGCTCGACGCAGGCGACGCGCCACCTTCGGCCAGCGTCAGCGGCAAGGCCTGGGTCAACCAGATCCTCGAGACCAACCCGGTGCCGGTGATCTGGATCACCAACCGCATCGAGCAGATCGATCCGGCCTTTCGTCGTCGCTTCCAGTACCACCTGGAGCTGAAGTCACCACCGCCGGGCGCACGCGAGGCCCTGGTCACGCGGGCGCTGCAGGGCGTCGACGTCAGCCCCGCGTTCGCGGCCCGGATTGCCGCGCGCAAGGCGCTGACGCCGGCCCAGGTGCGCACCGCGGTGCGTTTCGCAAGGTTGGCCGGCGAGGGCGCCGAGATCGAGGCGCTGATCGAGCGGCAGCTGGCCCACGCCGACCGTGCGCTGGGCCGCACTGCCGAGGCGGGCCATGCCGCACGGGCGCGCGTGACGCAGTACGACCTTGAACTGCTGAACGTGGAGTCGCGCTTCGAGCTGCCGCGCGTCATCGATGCGTTGCAGCGCCGCGGCCATGGCACGCTGTGTTTTCACGGCGCGCCGGGCACCGGCAAGACGGCGTTGGCCGAACACATTGCGCAGGCCGTGCAGCGGCCGCTGATGATCCGCCAGGCGAGCGATCTGGTGAGCAAGTTCGTGGGCGAAACCGAAGCCAACATGGCGCGCATGTTCGAGGAGGCCCAAAGCGAGCAGGCCGTTCTGCTGCTCGACGAGGCCGACAGCTTCCTGCGCAGTCGGCAGCGGGCCGAGCGCTCCTACGAGGTCACCGAGGTCAACGAGATGCTGCAGGGCATGGAACGCTTTGCCGGCGTGTTCATCTGCACCACGAATCTGTTCGACGACCTCGACAGCGCGGCGCTGCGCCGCTTCACGTTCAAGATCCGCTTCCTGCCGCTCACGTCGGCCCAGCGCGAGCGCATGTTCGTGGCCGAGGCGCTGGCTGGCGATGGCGACGCACTCACCGACGAACATCGCCGGCGGCTGGCGCGGCTCGAACAGCTCACACCGGGCGACTTCGCTGCCGTACAGCGGCAGGTCGAGTTGCTCGGCGCCGCATTCGACGGCGACGCCTTCCTGTCGCAGCTCGAGGGCGAACATCGCGTGAAGCCCGAGGTGCGTCATCGCTCGGCGCCGATGGGCTTCGTGCAGTGAGCCTCATGGCCGCTCCAGAGCGCTCGCAGCGGAGCGCCGTCAGCGCGGAGGTTGCCCCATGAGCGTCGATCCACTCCGCGCGAACTAGCTCTCACTTCGTGCAGCCACCCCGCGTGTGAGGGGGCGTCTCGACGCAGTGGTTCCGGTGGGGCCCGTGGCGTTTGTCACCGTAACGTCATGCGGCATTCGTGGCCGGTCGACACAATTTGCGAGGTCATCCAGCCACCCCTCGCTGCGTGCCGAACCGCGCGTCATGATCGATTCCGATGTCCGCCCGTTCCTGATCCTGCTGGCCGTGCTGGTGGCCGGGCTCACATCGGCCGTGCTGATCCATGCGCTGCGCACGGCGCGCTTTCGCGACAGCATGCTCAGCTGGAGCTGGGTGCTCGCGGGTGCGGTGGCGGTGGGCACCGGCCTGTGGTCGGCCCAGGCGCTCGCACTGCTCGGCGGCGGCACGGCGTCGACGTCGTCGTTCGGATTCCGTTGGGTGGCTCTGGCCTGGCTCGTCTGCGTGGGTGCGGCCGGGCTGGCCTTGACGGTCACGCGGCAGCTCAAGGCGACTCAACTGCGTCTGCTGGTGCTGCCGTGGGTGCTGGCGCTGCTGCTGGGCGGCACGATGCTCGCGGCGGTGCGCCTGCTGCCCGCGGGCACGCCGGTGCTGGCCTGGCAAGGCGGGTGGGGCGCGGCGGCGGTCGCGATGCTGCTGATCAGCGCCACGCTCACGATGTGGTGGCTGGATTCGATCGAGGCGCGCAGCGACGCCATGGCGGCACAGGCTGCCACCGGTGTCGGCGTGCTGGGTGTCGGGCTCGCCTGCGCGCACGCGATGGCCATTCAGGCGGTGCGTTTCGCAGAAGCGGCCAACGGTACGATCGACGGGCTCGATGCTCTGGGCCTGACGCTGGCCGCGGCCGTGGGCGCGCTGGCGGTCGCCATGGCCCTGCTCAGCGTGTGGGTCGAAGCGCGCAACCGCGAGCGCACCGACACGCTGGCCAACTCGCTCAACGAGGCCAACACGCAGCTGCGCAAGCAGGCCTTCTGCGATCCGCTGACCACGCTGCCGAACCGGCTGCTGTTCGAGGAACGCTTGCACCAGACGCTGCAGCGCGTGGGGCGCGCGCCGAGCGCGATGGCCGTGCTGTTCATCGATCTCGACGGCTTCAAGCCGATCAACGACTCGTTCGGACATGCCGCCGGCGACGTGGTGTTGCGCGAAGTCGGAGGGCGGCTGCAGGCGCTCGCCGGCCAGCAGGGCACCGCCGCCCGGGTGGGCGGCGACGAGTTCCTGCTGCTGGTGCCCAGCCCCGGCGGCACCGACGGTGCGGCGACGGCCGCGCAGCATGTGCTGCAGGCGCTCGGCCGACCCTATCGCCTGCCCAACCGCGGCGAGGTCAAGCTCTCGTGCTCGATCGGCATTGCGATGTTCCCCGAACACGGTTCCACCGCCAAGCTGATCGCCAATGCCGATGCCGCGATGTACGCGGCCAAGCGCACCGGCGGTTCGACCTATGCGTTCTTCGAGGCCCGCATGGACCTCGACGTGCGCGAGCAGGTGGAGCTGCAGAACGAACTGCGGCTGGCCATCGAGCGCAAGCAGCTGCAGCTGTACTACCAGCCGAAGATCCATGCCGCGTCGGGCCAGGTCACCGGCGTGGAAGCGCTGATTCGCTGGGATCATCCGGTCCGCGGCCTGATCAGCCCCGAGGTGTTCATCCCGGTGGCCGAGCGCTTCGGGCTGATCGGCAGCATCGGCAACTGGGTGATCGAGGAGGCCTGCCAGCAGATCCGCCAGTGGCTGGACCTCGGCCTGCGCATGCGGGTGGCGGTCAACCTCTCGATGCACCAGCTGCGCCAGGACGACCTGGTGCCGCGCATCCGCCGGGCGCTCGAGGCCCATCGGGTGGACCCGAGCCTGCTGACCTTCGAGATCACCGAGTCGGTGGCGATGGAGGACACGCAGGCCACGATGCGCTCGTTCGGCCACCTGGCGCGCGTGGGCGCATCGCTGTCGATCGACGACTTCGGCACCGGCTACTCGAGCCTGGCCTACCTGCGCAAGCTGCCGGCGCGGCAGCTGAAGATCGACCGCGGCTTCGTGGCCGACATCGAACACAGCTCCGACGCGCTGGCGGTGGTCGACGCCGTGATCAAGCTCGCCCATGCGCTCGGACTGAAGGTGGTGGCCGAGGGCGTCGAGACCGAGAATCAGCGCGACATCCTGCTCGGCCTGCGCTGCGATGAATTGCAGGGCTACCTGTTCGCCAAGCCCATGCCGGCCAAGATGCTCACGCTGTGGGCGATGGACGACGACTCGCACGAGATCGAGTTCCGCCACTCGCTGTTCCAGCACCAGTTCAGCAATTCGGTTCAGTGACGCTCGCGGCCGGTGGCCGAAGGGCGGACCGTCTGCGGCGCTTGCCCGGCAGCCACCCGTTTCTACAATGGTCCGATGAGCCGCCCGCCCTACACCCGCGCCGCCCGGCTGCCGCAGATCCTGCAGCAGCGCATCGTCATCATCGACGGCGCGATGGGCACGATGATCCAGCGTCACCGGCTCGGCGAAGCGGAGTTCCGCGGCGAACGCTTCCGTGATCATCCGACTGATCTGAAGGGCAACAACGACCTGCTGTCGATCACGCGCCCGGCGCTGATCCGCGAGATCCACGACGCGTATCTCGCGGCCGGGGCCGACATCATCGAGACCAACACCTTCGGTGCCACGCGCATCGCGCAGGAGGACTACGGTCTCGGCGACCTGGCGCGCGAGATGAATCTGGCCGCCGCGCGCCTCGCCCGCGTGGCGGCCGACGCCGCCGCCACGGCCGACAAGCCGCGCTTCGTCGCCGGCGCGCTCGGCCCCACGCCGCGCACCGCGAGCATCAGCCCCGACGTCAACGATCCCGGCGCACGCAACACCAGCTTCGACGAACTGCGCGCGGCCTATCACGAGCAGGCTGCCGGCCTGCTCGAAGGCGGGGCCGACCTCTTTCTCGTCGAAACGATCTTCGATACCCTGAACGCCAAGGCTGCGATCTTCGCGCTCGAGGAGTTGATGGAAGCCAGTGGCGAACGGCTGCCGGTGATCGTCTCGGGCACGGTCACCGATGCGTCGGGCCGCATCCTGTCGGGGCAGACGGTGCCGGCGTTCTGGCATTCGGTGCGCCACGCGCGGCCGATCGCGGTGGGGCTGAACTGCGCGCTCGGCGCCGCGCTGATGAGACCCTACATCGAAGAGCTGTCCAAGGTCGCGGCCGACACCTGGATCAGCTGCTACCCCAATGCCGGCCTGCCCAATCCGATGAGCGAGACCGGCTTCGACGAGACGCCGGCCGTCACCGCAGGCCTGATGGAGGAGTTCGCACGGGCGGGCTTCCTCAACATCGCCGGCGGCTGCTGCGGCACCACGCCGCAGCACATCGCCGAGATCGCGAAGCGGGTGTCGGCCTATCGCCCCCGCGGGCGGCACGATCCGCTGTTCCGCGAACTCGCCGCGGCCTGAAGCGGCCTTTGTCTCAAGGCCGAGCGGGCGACCGGTTGCCCGGGAACGCGCCCGTGGGCGGCGGCAGCGCGCCGTCGTCGAGCTTGTCGATCGCCACCGGGCCCGGCACCACACGCATCGTGACGATGTCGCCGGGCGGTGGCGCCATGGCCACCACGCGCAGCGCGATCACCCCCTTGGTGCCGAAGTAGCTGCGCATCGCGCCCGCCCGCGCAGCGGCACCAGGTGCGCCGACATGCACTTTGGCGCTCGGCTGGCGCGCGAGCGTGGCGGAGACCTTGTCCATCACCGCGCGCAGCGGGGGCTTCGGCATGCTCGACTGCGCGTCGAATGCATAGGTCATCGGCACCGTGACGCGCATCGCGCCGTCGGGTTCGGTGGTTATGCCCACCGGCGTGCCGTCGAAGAGTGCCTGCATCCAGCGCACCTCGCCGGCGAGCACAGCCGGCGGCGCTTGGCCCGGGCGCGGTGGTTCGGCGGCCGGCGTCGGTCCACCCGCGGGCACCGGAGTCGTCGTGGACATCGGCGCGGCGCATCCGGCCAGCAGCGACACGATCGCCAGGCCCAAGCGCCAATGCATCGCACACATCCCTTGCTCCTCGTGGATCCGGGGCTACGCCCCCCGGACATGGCCCGTGCGAAGTGTCGCTCAAACGCCGGCGCAACCTAGAATCGTGGCTCGGTCCGAGGAGCGTTGCAACGGCAGGTCGAAGCCTGCCGCCAGGCTCGGGCCGGATGACGCGATGCGCACGAAGGCAAACGTCATCGGGCAACGGCGCTCACCCCGGCCGCTGCTGCGGCCCTGCGGGTGAGTCGCAGGGCACGCGGGCAGGGCCCGCAGGAGTGTCCGCGCGATGAGCGATCCACAACGCAGTCCTACTGATGCCGCCGCCGCGGTGTTGCCGATGCGCCTGGCCGGCCTCGAGCCGGTGACGCTGGGCGAAGGCGCGCTGTTCGTCAACATCGGCGAGCGCACCAACGTCACCGGCTCCAAGGCCTTCGCGCGCATGATCCTCGAAGGCCGCTTCGAGGACGCGCTGTCGGTGGCGCGCCAGCAGGTGGAAAACGGTGCCCAGATCATCGACGTCAACATGGACGAGGCCATGCTCGACTCGAAGGCCGCGATGGTGCGCTTTCTGAATCTCGTAGCCGGCGAGCCCGAGATCGCACGCGTGCCGATCATGATCGACAGCTCCAAGTGGAGCGTGATCGAGGCCGGCCTCCAATGCATCCAGGGCAAGGGCATCGTCAACTCGATCTCGCTGAAGGAAGGCGAGGCCGAGTTCCTGCGCCAGGCCACCTTGGTGCGACGCTACGGCGCCGCCGCCGTGGTGATGGCCTTCGACGAGCAGGGGCAGGCCGACACGTTCGCGCGCAAGACCGAGATCTGCGCTCGCGCCTATCGGCTGCTCACCGAGCGAGCGGACTTTCCGCCCGAGGACATCGTCTTCGACCCCAACATCTTCGCGATCGCCACCGGCATCGAGGAGCATGCGAACTACGCGGTCGACTTCATCGAGGCGACACGCTGGATCAAGGCGAACCTGCCCGGCGCCAAGGTCTCGGGCGGCGTGTCGAACGTGAGCTTCAGCTTTCGCGGCAACGAGCCGGTGCGCGAGGCCATCCACACCGTGTTCCTGTACCACGCGATCCGCGCAGGGCTCGACATGGGCATCGTCAATGCCGGCATGATCGGCGTGTACGACGAGATCGAGCCGGGCCTGCGCGAACGCGTGGAAGACGTCGTGCTCAATCGCCGGCCACGGCTCGCCGCAGGCGAGCCCGAACTGTCGCCGACCGAACGCCTGCTCGAGATCGCCGATGCGGTGAAGGGTGCCGCCAAGGACGAATCGGCCAAGCTCGCCTGGCGCGCACAGGGCGTGCACGAGCGGCTCGCGCATGCGCTGGTGCACGGCATCACCGAGTTCATCACCGCCGACACCGAGGAGTGCTGGCAGCAGATCCGTGCCGGCGGCGGGCGCCCGCTGCACGTGATCGAAGGGCCGCTGATGGCCGGCATGAACACGGTGGGCGACCTGTTCGGCGCCGGCAAGATGTTCCTGCCGCTGGTGGTGAAGAGCGCGCGCGTGATGAAGCAGGCCGTCGCGCACCTGCTGCCCACCATCGAGGCCGAAAAGCGGGCCCTGCAGGATGCCGGCGGCGAGGTCAGCGCCAAGGGCCGGATCGTGATCGCCACCGTGAAGGGCGACGTGCACGACATCGGCAAGAACATCGTGACCGTCGTGCTCCAGTGCAACAACTTCGAAGTCATCAACATGGGCGTGATGGTCCCCTGCCAGGACATCCTCGCCAAGGCCAGGGTCGAGGGCGCCGACATCATCGGCCTGTCGGGCCTGATCACGCCGAGCCTGGAGGAGATGCAGCATGTGGCCGCCGAGATGCAGCGCGACGAGTGGTTTCGCATCAAGAAGATCCCGCTGCTGATCGGCGGCGCGACCACCAGCCGCGTGCACACCGCGGTGAAGATCGCGCCGCATTACGACGGGCCGGTGGTCTACGTGCCCGACGCCTCGCGCTCGGTGGGTGTCTGCGCCGATCTGCTGTCCGACGAACGCGCCGCCAAGTTCATCGCCGGGCTGGAGGCCGACTACGAACGCGTGCGTGCGCTGCATGCGGCGAAGAAGCCCGCCGTGCTCGTGTCACTGGCGCAGGCGCGGGCCAACAAGACGCCGATCGACTGGGGCGGCTATGTGCCGCCGAAGCCGAAATTCATCGGCCGCCGCGTCTTCCGCAACCAGGACCTGGCCGAGCTCGCCGCCTGCATCGACTGGGGTCCGTTCTTCCAGACCTGGGACCTCGCGGGCCGCTTCCCGGAGATCCTGCGCGATGAGGTCGTCGGCGCCGAAGCCACGCGCGTGTTCAGCGATGGCAAGCGTTTGCTGCAGCGCCTGATCGAAGGCCGCTGGCTGCAGGCGCAGGGCGTGGTGGGCCTGTGGCCGGCCAACACGGTCGATGACGATTGCATCGAACTCTATGCCGACGAGTCGCGCAGCCAGCCCGTGCTGCGCTGGCGGCCGCTGCGCATGCAGACCGAGCGTCCGGTGATCGACGGCCTGCGCCGCCCCAACCGCTGTCTCGCCGACTTCGTTGCGCCCAGGGGTGTGCGCGACGACTACGTGGGCCTGTTCGCGGTGACGGCCGGCATCGGCGTCGAGCGCAAGGAGGCGCAGTTCGTCGCCGACCACGATGACTACAGCGCCATCATGCTCAAGGCATTGGCCGACCGTCTCGCCGAGGCCTTTGCCGAGCATCTGCACCGACGTGTGCGCACCGAGCTGTGGGGCTATGCACCCGACGAGGCGCTGAGCCCGGAACAGCTGGTCGCCGAGGCCTACCGTGGCATCCGCCCCGCGCCCGGGTACCCCGCCTGCCCGGACCACCGCATCAAGCGCTCGATGTTCGACGTGCTGCGGGCCGACGAGATCGGCATGGGGCTGACCGAAAGCCTCGCGATGACGCCGGCGGCCAGCGTGAGCGGCTTCTATCTGTCGCATCCGGAGGCCCGGTACTTCAACGTCGGTCGCATCGGGCGCGACCAGCTGCAGGCCTGGGCCGAGGCCGAGGCGGTCGACCTGGGCCAGGCCGAGCGCGCGCTCGCGTCGCTGCTGTAGCGCCCGCTCAGGCGTTCGGCAAGCCGCGCCGCAACTGCATGGCCTCGGCCAGATGGCCGACGCCGACATCGGCCGCTGCTTCGAGGTCGGCGATGCTGCGCGCGACCTTCAGCACGCGGTGCAGGCTGCGCCCCGACCAGCCGAGCCGCCGTGCCGCCTGCTCGGCGAAATGGCCGGCCTCGCGATCGAGTCCGCAATGCACGTCGATGTCCGCCGGCGCCAGATCCGCGTTGACGGCGCCCTGGCGCATGAACTGACGCTGGCGTGCAGCCGCCACGCGGCTGGCCACGGCCGCCGACGAGTCGCCGTCGCGCTCGCGCGTGAGCATGTCGCCGGCCTTGACTGCGGCCACCTCGACCTGCAGGTCGATGCGATCGAGCAGCGGCCCCGAGATGCGACCCTGGTAGCGCGCGACCTGATCCGGCGTGCACCGGCAGCGATGCGGCCCCGCGTCGCCGGCGCCAAGCCAGCCGCAGGGGCAGGGGTTCATCGCCGCCACGAGCTGGAACCGCGCCGGAAACTGTGCCTGCCTCGCCGCGCGCGAGATCGTGATGCGGCCCGACTCCAGCGGCTCGCGCAGACTCTCCAGCGTGCTGCGAGCGAACTCGGGCAGCTCGTCGAGAAACAGCACGCCGCCATGGGCGAGCGAGATCTCGCCGGGCCGCGGTGGCGAACCGCCGCCGACGAGCGCGACCGCGCTGGCCGTGTGGTGCGGCGCGCGCACCGGCCGTTGGCGCCAGACCGCGGCGTCGAAGCCCGCAAACGACAGGCCCTGCAGTGCGGCACTGGCCAGGGCCTCGTCTTCGGTCATCGGCGGCAGCAGGCCGGGCAGACGCTGCGCGAGCATCGATTTGCCGCTGCCCGGAGGGCCGACCATCAACACGCTGTGTCCGCCGGCGGCAGCGACCTCGAGCGCGCGTTTCGCGGCCGCCTGGCCTTTCACGTCGGCCAGATCAGCCACCGCGGGCAAGGGCATCTCGGTCAGTGGCGATGCGCGCGGCAGCGCCGGCGCGTCGCCCTCGCCGCGCAGGGACTGAACGACCTCGAGCAAGTGTCCGGCGCTGCGCACGTCCAGCCCCTGCACCAGCGCCGCTTGCGCAGCGCTGGCCGCGGGCAACACCAGGCTTCGCGACACATGCTGGCGTCGCATCGCGAGCGCCAGCGCCAGTGCGCCGCGCACCGGCCGCAACTCTCCGGCCAGCGACAGTTCGCCGGCGAACTCGTGCGTCGCGAGCCTCGCGGCATCGAGCTGCCCATCGGCAGCCAGGATGCCCAATGCGATCGGCAGATCGAAACGTGCCGAATCCTTCGGCAGGTCGGCGGGGGCGAGGCTGACGGTGATGCGCTTGTTGTGGGGAAATGCGAATCCGCTGGTGGCCAGCGCCGCGCGCACGCGTTCGCGCGATTCCTTGACCTCGGTATCGGCCAGACCCACGAGCGTGAAGCTCGGCAAGCCGTTGGCCAGGTGCACCTCGACCTGCACTTCGGGCGCGTCGAGTCCGTCGAGCGCGCGGCTCGTGATCACAGCCAGTGACATCGTGCGTGGCTCCTACCCCACAGCGATTGTGCGGTAGCGCGGGCTTTCTCCCTGGGACGGCGCGCTGCGACACAAATTGGCACCAATCGAGTGCCCCTAAAGCACGCATGTGCGTCGAAACGGTGCGGGAATCCGATCGTGCACGCCCGATCCTGGGCTCTTGCCCCCGGCAACACCGGGTGACGGCATATGGCACGGAAGCTGCAGAAGTGGTCTGCGGCAGTTCTCAATCCC
>JAEUPI010000187.1 GCA_016790175.1 Burkholderiaceae bacterium
GTCTGCGCAATCAGCATCCGCAGTTCGAAGTGCTGCCGTTCCAGGCGCAGAATCTGCAGCGCGCCCAGTATCTGCTCACCGGCACCATGGCGCGCAACGCGGGCGCCGGCGCGCGCCGGCCGTACACGATCAACCTGTCGAGGGTGGAGATCGCAACCAAGACCGTGGTGGCGCAGTCCAGCGTGGTGGCGCGCGACGACGGCCTCGACGTGCGCCCCACGGCCTACTACCAGGACAGTCCCGTGCTGGTGCGCGACCGCGCCATCGACGGCTATATCCGCACCGCGCAGACTGCACCGGGCCAGAGCGCCGATGGCTACTACCTCGATCGCACGGCGGCGGCGGCGGCGATCAACGACGCCACGGCGGCCTACAACGCCGGCCAGTACCCCGAGGCCCTGGCTCAATATCGCCAGGCCCTGGCTGCACCCAACGGCGAACAGCTGCGTGCGCTCAACGGCGTCTACCTCGCGAGCTGGAAGCTCGGCCGTACCGACGAGGCCGAGCAGGCCTTCGGGCGTGTCGTGTCCTACGGGCTCGCCAGCCGCAATCTGGGCGTGAAGTTCCTGTTCAATCCGGGCAGCACCGAGTTCTGGTCGGATCCGAAGGTCCACGGCCCGTATGCGATCTGGCTGCGGCAGATCGCGCGCCAGGCCGGCGCCGCCAACGTCTGCATCAACGTCGTGGGCCATACCAGCCGCACCGGCTCGGAGCCGGTGAATGACCGGCTGTCGCAGGCGAGGGCGGCCGCGATCAAGCAGAAGCTCGAAGGCGAGGTGGGGCAGCTTGCGACGCGCACGCGCGCCACCGGCATGGGCTGGCGCGAGAACATCGTCGGCACCGGCACCGACGACGTGAGCGACGCGCTCGACCGGCGCGTGGAGTTCAAGATCGTCGACTGCTGATCCGGCGCCACGAACCGCGGCGCGGCTCGGGTCCGCGCGTGACGGGTTGCGCAGGAGTCTGTCGCACCGGGTGTGCAGGCGGCGCGCGACGGCGGCAGCGATGGTCAACAATCGCCGACGTACGACCAACTCAACGCCTAGGGGGTTCTCGACGGGTTTGCACATGGGTCGGCGCCGTGCGCTGAAGCGTCTGGTTGGCGGCGGCGCTGCCGTGGTGGGAATGCACGGCGCGGTTTGGGCGCAGGCAAAGACCTTGCGCATCGGCACCACGCTCGACGCCACAGGCCCGGAAAAGGCCAACGGCCTGGCGGTGCACCAGGGCTCGACGGCGTTCTTCAATGCAGTGAACCGCAACGGCGGCATCAACGGCGCGAAGGTCGAGCTGCAGCTGGCCGACGACAAGTTCAACGTGAACGCTGCCAAGACCAACGCGTTGGCCTTCCGTGCCGACCCGAGTGTCGTGGCGCTGGTTCACCCGCTGGGCACGCGCCAGACCGCCGCGATGATGGATGCGTTTCAGGACCTGGCGATCGTGGGCCCGTTCACCGGCACCGCCGGACTGCGCAAGAAGCCGTCACCGAACACCTTCTGGGTTCGCGCCAGTTACGACCAGGAGGTGGAGAAGCTGATCTCCACCGCGGTGACGCTGGGCATCAATCAGATCGGCCTCGTGCACCCGAAGGACCCGCTCGGCGCCGGACTGCTGGCGGCCTTCAATGCGGCCTGTGAGCGGCACAAGGTCAAGCCGGCCGTCATTGCGAGCACGCCGAACACGGTCAGCACCGAGGTCGAACCCGCCGCGCAGGAGATCGCCAAGGTGTCGCCGCAGGTGGTGCTGATGGGCCTGGCCGCCGGCGCCGCGCCGCATTTCGTGCGCGCGCTGCGCAAGGCGGGCGGCAAGAGCAACGTCTACGGCCTGTCGATCGCGATGAGCGCGCAGTCGATCCGCGAACTGGGGGAGCTTTCCCATGGGGTGGGCTCCTCGATCATCGTGCCCTCACCATTCGCTGCCAAGTACGAGGTCGTCCGCCGCTACCAGGCCGACATGACGGCCAGCGGCTTCACCGACTTCTCGCTGCCGAGTCTGGAGTGCTACATCGACGCGGCCGTGCTGGCCGAGGGCATTCGGCGCGCCGGCGGTGCCCCGACGCGAGCCGCGGTCATCGCGGGGCTGGAGCAACTGGACACCTTCGACGTCGGGGGCTTGCGCGTGCACTACGGCAAAGGGGTGCGCGAAGGCAGCCGGTTCGTCGACGTGGCCGTGATCGGCAAGGATGGCCGCGTCCTCTCCTGAGCGCGGCCGTTCTCGAGGTCCGAACAGGCGCTAGACCCGCCCGAACCACCACAGGCTGAGCCCCGAGGCCAGCAGCGCCAGCACGGCGCCCAGCGCCGCGAAGAGTGCCGTGATCTCGGTCTCGCGTTTCTCGATCACCAGCTTGCTCGACAGGCTCTGGTAGACCTTCTTCAGGTCTTCGGCAGTGCCGGCGAAGAAGTACTCGCCGCGCGTGAGCAGCGCCACCTGCTTCAGCGTCTCCTCGTCGAGCCGCACACGCATGCTCCAGCCTTCGAAGCCGATGATCTCGCCTTCCTTGGTGCCCATGCCCACGGTGTAGATGCGCACACCGCGGTCGGCGGCGAGCTTGGCCATCTCGAGCGTGTCGGGACCGGTGGTGCGCTGTCCGTCGGTGAGCAGGATGATGGCGGCCGACCCATACGAGCCGGGCTCCACCGGCTTGAAGTCGGCCTTGTCCTTCTCCTTCTTCTTGTCGCCGAAGCCCGGCGGCATCGGGCGCGCGCCGGTGATCTGCGACAGGTCGAACCCGGCGTCGGGGAAGAGCGTGGCCAGCGACAGCACGATGCCAGAGCCGATGGCCGTGGCGCGCTGCAGCTGGAAGCGGTCGATCGCGGCGACGATGTCCTCCCGGCTCAGCGTGGGCGCCTGCACCACGGCCGCGGTGCCGGCGAACGACACCACACCCACACGCACCGTGCGCGGCAGTTCGTTGATGAAATTCTTGGCCGCCTCCTGCGACGCCACGATGCGGCTCGGCTTGATGTCGGTGGCGCGCATGCTGCCTGAGACATCCATCGCCAGGATGATGGTCTCCTGTTGCGACGGCAGCTTCACGACGGCAGTGGGGCGCGACACGGCGAATGCCATCACCAGTACCGCCAGGCCCAGCAGCGCGGGCGGCACGTGCCGGCGCCAGCCCGGGCCCTTGCCCATGGCCTGCTTCACCAGCGCCACGCTGGCGAAGCGCACGGTGTTCTTCTTGCGCCGGTGCAGCAGCCACAGGTACAGCCCCACCAGCAGCGGCGTCAGCAGCAGCGGCAGCCAGATCAATTCGGGCCAAAGGAACTTCATGATGCAGACCTCATGGGGTCAGTGCCTCCGGCATCGGGGTGGCGGCGTGGCGCAGTGCGGCCGGCAGATGCACGCCATGGTGCATGCGCAGCCGCTGGCGCCGAAGCGCGACGAAGCGCAGCAGGCTGGCCAGCAGATCGTCGTCGGTGGCGAGCTCCAGCGTGTCGACCTGCGCCTTGGCCAGCGCTGCTCGCAGTTGCGCCTCGTGCGCTTCGGCCAGCGCCGCGAACCGTGCGCGAAAGTCGGGATCCTGGGTGTCGACGAAGAGCTGTTCGCCGCTTTCGGCATCCTCTATCGTCACCAGGCCGACATCGGGCAGTTGCATCTCCAGCGGATCGTACAGCCGCACGGCCTGCACCTCGTGGCGCCGCGCCAGCCGGCCGAGCGCGTCTTCCCAGCCGGGCTCGGAGATGAAGTCCGACAGCACGAAGATCATGGATCTGCGCAGGATCATCGAGTCGGCGTGCCGCAGCAGATCGGCGAGCACGGTCTGCCGGCCCTGGGCGCGCCGTCCACGGCGGCCGCGCTGGCGGACCTCCTGCGCTTCGGCCTTTGCCGAGCTGCGCATCGACGACAGCAGCTGCAGCACATGGTTGCGGCCCACACGCGCCGGCAGCACGCCGTCGACGCGATGGCGATAGAGCATCGCCCCCACGCGGTTGCCGTGGCGCGTGAGCAGCCGCGCGAGCACCGCGACGAAGCCTTCGGAGACCGACAGCTTGGTGCGTTCGTTGGAACCGAAATGCACCGAGCCCGACAGATCCAGCAGGAACCAGGCCGACAGCTCGCGGTCCTCGGTGAACTGGCGCACATGCGGCTGCTGCAGCCGCGCGGTGACGTTCCAGTCGATGTGGCGCACGTCGTCGCCGTGCTG
>JAEUPI010000274.1 GCA_016790175.1 Burkholderiaceae bacterium
GGTGTTCGAGGGCGGCGTGTTCAAGGTGGCCGGCACCGACAAGAACGTGCCGTTCGCGCAGGTGGCGCTCACCGCCTACGTGCCGCACAACTTCCCGCACGACAAGCTGGAGCCGGGCCTCAACGAGAACGCGTTCTACGATCCGAGCAACTTCACCTACCCGGCCGGCACCTACGTCTGCGAGGTCGAGGTCGACCCGGCCACCGGCGCGGTGAAGATCGACCGCATGACCGCGTGCGACGACTTCGGCAACGTCATCAACCCGATGATCGTCGAGGGCCAGGTGCATGGCGGCCTGGTGCAGGGCCTGGGGCAGGCGCTGCTGGAGCACGGCGTGTACGACAACGACAGCGGCCAGCTGCTCACCGGCAGCTACATGGACTATGCGATGCCGCGCGCCGACGACATGCCGAACTTCAAGGTCGAAACGGTCAAGGGCACGCCGTGCACGCACAATCCGCTGGGCGTCAAGGGCTGCGGCGAGGCCGGCGCGATCGGCTCGCCGCCGGCGCTGATCAACGCGATCTGCAACGCACTGGGCGTGAAGGACGTGCCGATGCCTGCGTCGCCGTACAACGTGTGGAAGGCGGCGCAGGCCGCCGGCCGCTGAAGCCGTCGAGGAGACTTCAATCATGCAAAGCTTTGCCTACAACAAGCCCGCCTCGCTGGCCGACGCCGCGCGTGCGGCCGGCGGTGCCGATGCCAAGGTGATGGCCGGCGGCCAGTCGCTTCTGGCATCGATGAAGCTCGGCCTGGCCGCACCCGCGGCCGTGGTCGACCTCTCGGGGCTCGCCGAGCTCAAGGGCATCACCGTCTCGGGCAACACCGTGAAGATCGGCGCGATGACCACGCACGCCGAGGTCGCGGCGTCGAAGGAGGTCGCGCAGGCGATTCCCGCGCTCGCGCAGCTCGCGGCTGGCATCGGCGACCGCCAGGTGCGCAACCGCGGCACCATCGGCGGCAGCCTGGCCAACAACGACCCGGCCGCCGACTATCCGGCGGCCGCGCTCGGCCTGGGTGCGACGATCCACACCGACAAGCGCGCGATCGCGGCCGATGATTTCTTCAAGGGCCTGTACGAAACCGCGCTGGGCGCCGGCGAGCTCATCACCGCGGTGAGTTTCCCGGTGCCCGAGAAGGCCGGCTGGCAGAAGTTCAAGCAGCCGGCATCGCGCTTCTGCCTCGTCGGCGTGTTCGTCAGCAAGGGCAGCCAGGGCGTGCGCGTGGCCGTCACCGGCGCCGGGCCCGGGGTGTTCCGCGCCAAGGCACTCGAGGCCAAGCTGGCGGGCAGCTGGTCGGGTGCGTCGTGCGACGGCGTCAAGGTCGACGCCAAGGGCCTGAACAGCGATCTGCACGGCTCGGCCGAATATCGCGCGGCCTTGATCCCGGTGCTTGCGAAGAGAGCCGTCGGCTGACGATCATCCCTGCTGTGTCACACTGCAAACGCCGCTCCTGAGAGCGGCGTTTCTTTCTCGCGCCATGACTGCTGCTGCACTGCCCAAGGACATCGCCCAGGTTCAGTCTGAACTGCTGGCGCACGACTATGTGGCCGATCGCCAGCTCGCCACCGCGGTGTTCCTCGCGCTGCGACTGCAGCGCCCGCTGTTCCTCGAGGGCGAGCCGGGCACCGGCAAGACCGAGATCGCGCGCGTGCTGTCGGCGATGCTCGAGCGGCCGCTGATCCGGCTGCAGTGCTACGAGGGGCTCGACCTTGCCGGCGCCGCCTACGAATGGAACTATGGCCGGCAGATGATGGAAATCCGGCTCGCCGAAGGCGGAGCCGCCGATCGCGGCAAGCTGGCCGATCAGCTGTTCTCCGACAAGTTCCTGATCCAGCGCGCCTTGCTGCAGGCGATCGACCCGAAACGCGAGGTGCCGCCGGTGCTGCTGATCGACGAGCTCGATCGCGCGGACGAGCCGTTCGAGGCCTTCCTGCTCGAGGTGCTGTCGGACTTCCAGATCACGATCCCGGAATACGGCACCGTGAAGGCCAAGACGCCGCCGATCGTGGTGCTCACGTCGAACCGCACGCGCGAGATCCATGACGCGGTGAAGCGGCGCTGCCTGTACCACTGGGTCGGCTTTCCCGATGCGCAGCGCGAGTACGACATCGTGCTGCGTCGCGTGCCCGGCGTGCCGCAGGCACTGGCGCAGCAGGTGGTGGCCTTCGTGCAGAAGCTGCGCGCCATCGAGCTGTACAAGCTGCCCGGCATCGCCGAGACCATCGAATGGGCGCGCGCGCTGATGGAGCTCGACGCGCTCGTGCTCGACCCGGCGGTGATCCAGGACACCTTGGGTGTGCTGCTGAAGTACCAGGACGACATCGCGCGCATGCAGGGCGGCGAGGCGGCGCGCCTGCTGGAAGAGGTGCGCAGCGCGGCGCGCGTGGTCAGCTGACCCACGTGCGCTGATGCGCCTCAACCGACCCTAGTCGTCCGATTCACCGGCGCGCGGCTGGTACCTGGCCAGCCAGCCCGGCGTGAAATCGAAGCGGTCGGCAGCGAACACGGCCGACACGCACAGGCCGTTCGGGCCCTGAGGCCACAGCGTCATGTATTGCCACTGGCCGCCGCGGCGGACCATCAGCACCTGCGCCGGCACGAAACCGCCGCGCTGGTAGAGCGGGTAACGGGCCTGGGCCGCTTCGTGAAAGCGGCCGCGATCGGTGCGGTCGAGCGTGGCCCGCTCGGCGCTGGCCGACACGCGAAGCGGCGGACTTCCGCTGACGCAACTCGGCATCTCGAGCTCGCCGGCCGGCTGAGCCGCCAGCGGCAAGGCCCAGAACAGCCCGGCTGCCCACATCGCACATCCCTGGGTCGACGCCATCGCGCACCTCCCGTGGAGCTGGATCACCGGGAACATCGTACGAGCCTGCCCTGTCGTGTGGATGCCGCGAATGCCCTTGGATTCGCGGCCAATTCACGCTGTGCCGCAGCCATGGATTCGTATGCCAGGCGCGCGAGCCTCAGACCCACACCACCTCATGTCGCATCGCCAGCGGCCCCAGGCGCTCGCCGATGCGTGCCGCGAGGGCGCCGCGTTCGGCCTCGGGCACACCGGTCACGCGCACGGTGATCAGGCTGCCGTGCACCGGGTGCGCGCCCACCTCGACCGTCATCGCCACGCGTTGGCCAGGCAGGCCCAGATCGGCCAGGTCGCGCTCGGCCACGCGCCGGGCCGCATCCCAGCGCAGCGCGGGCTTGAACACCTTGCCCACGCCGGTGAGCGGCATGGTGTCGATCAGGTGCAGCGCCACCGGCACCGCCGCGCGCTCCGGCGTGCGTTCGCGGATCCAGTCGATCAGCGTGCCGGTGTCCACGCCAGAGCCGGGCTTGGGCTGCACGTACATCACCGGCAGCTCGCCGGCATAGGCGTCGGGCTGGCCCACCATGGCCGCCAGTGCGACCGCCGGGTGCTGGTAGCAGATCTCCTCGATCGGCAGCGGGTCGATGTTGTGGCCGCCGCGGATCACCAGGTCCTTCGCGCGGCCGGTGATCCAGAGGTAGCCGTCGGTGTCGATGCGGCCCAGGTCGCCGGAGTTGACCCAGCCGGGCTCGACGAATGCGCCGGCGTTGTGGCGTTCGCTCAGGTAGCCCGAGAACACGCCCGGCCCGTGCATCGCCACCACGCCGATCTCGCCCGGCGCGCAGTCGCCGGTAGATCGGCCCTCTGCGTCGACCTTGACCACGCGCACGCGGCTGTACGGCACGGCGTGACCGACCGAACCGAGGCGGATCGGCCGGTCGGCATACGAGATGGTGTGCACGCTCGAGGTCTCGGTCATGCCGTAGACCTCGAGCACCGGCAGTTTGAAGTCCTCGGCATAACTGCGCGCCACCGCCACCGGTATGGCCGAGCCGCCGCCCGACACGCGGCGCAACGACGCCACCTCCGAAGGCTGGTGCGGCGTCTGCAGCGCCGCGGCGAGGATCGTGGGCACGGCGCCGAAGGTCTCGGGTCGATAACGCTTCACGAGGCGCCATACGTCGCGAATGGCCGTCGGGTTGCGCCAGCCGCTGCCGGACAGCACCACGAGTTGCCCGCCGTTGGCCAGCACGCCCAGACCTTGCGTGAGTGCCCCGCCCACGTGAAACAGCGGCAGTCCGAACAGCAGTGCATCACCCGGCCGGGCTCGGAGCATCAGTCCGATCACCCACGCCTGGTAGACCTGGTTGCGGTGCGTATGGCGAACCAGCTTCGGCGTGCCGGTGGTGCCGCCGGTGTGGAAGTAGGCCGCCGTGTCGCCCTCGGCAATCACCCGGCCGCTGGCGAGGCGGTCGGCCGGTTGCGCCGCGAGCAGGGCGTCGAAATCGAACACCGGTACCGCGCTGCCGCCTGCGGGTGGGGCCAGGGGCCGGGCCACCGGCACGTCGCCGGGCCGCGCCGTGGCCACCGAGCCGCCGCCCACCGCGACGATTGCGGCGAGCGTGGGCACCTGGTCGCGGATGCGCAGGACCTTGTCCCAGATGTCGGTGCCGGGCAGCGGCCCGAGCGTGACCAGCACCTGGGTGCGCGCGGCGCGCAGGATCTCGACCAGCTGGTAGGGCTCGAGCAGCGGATTCACCGGATTGGCCACGCCGGCGGCCTCGGCGCCGTAGAGCGTGACGAAGGCCTGCGGCACCAATGGCAGCAGCAAGCTCACGGTCTCGCCCGGCGCAACGCCCAGCGCCGCGAACGCGTTGGCCGCCTGCGTGAGCCGGCCGAAGAACGCGCGATGCGTGATCAGCTGCGGCGCGTCGTCGGCGCTGGCGCCGGGCAGGAAGCTGATCGCCGGTGCGTCGGGATTCGCATCGCGGCCCAGCCGCAGCGCGTCGTAGGTGTTGCGCACGGCGATGCGTTCGTCGTACGGCACGCCCTCGAACGTGGCCACCGCGGCGTGGGTGGACAGATCGGGCCAGTCGGGCCCGATGCGGCGGTCGAGCAGGTGCGGCTGGTGCATGGCATGGTCCCCGAGCATGGCGAGCCAGCGCCGAGGGTAGGCGGTCCGCATGCGAGGCCGCCACCGGGAATGCTCGGGGAGGCGCGAGACCGCACCGTGCGCGCTGTCACCTGCGGCACAGGCGGACGCGAAGGCCGGTGCCATCATCGACGTGAAGCGCAGACTGAATGAACCGATCTCTCGACTCCCACACTTGATCCCATCCTCGAGACACCCATGGACTTCGAATACTCCGAACGTGTGCAGCAGCTGCAGCAGCAGGTTCGCAGCTTCCTCGACGACCACATCCTGCCCGCGAACGCCGAGTGGGTCCGCCTGGCCGACAG
>JAEUPI010000003.1 GCA_016790175.1 Burkholderiaceae bacterium
CTGCTTGACCTCGCGGTACAGCACGCCCAGGAAGTTGAGCGGGATGTAGAGCTGGATCAGGAAGGCGTTGATCATCACCAGGTCGCCCAGCGTGAGCCGCCCGTCGACCACGCCCTGCGTGGCGCGCCACAGCATGGCCACAAGGCTCAGCGCGATGATCAGCTGCTGCCCGGTGTTGAGCAGCGAGAGCGTGGCCTGCGACTTGACCTGCGCACGGCGAAACGACTCCAGCCCCTGCTCGTAGCGGCGCGCCTCGAACGCCTCGTTGTTGAAGTACTTGACGGTCTCGTAGTTCAGCAACGCGTCGATCGCGCGGGTGTGCGCCTTCGAGTCGAGCTCGTTCATCGTGCGGCGGAACGTGGTGCGCCACTCGGTGACGGTGATCGTGAACACGATGTAGACCGCCAGCGCGCCGAGCGTGATCCACACATAGCCGGTGTCGAAGCGCCAGCCCAGGAAACCGAGCACCAGCGCCACCTCGACCAGCGTGGGCGCGATCGTGTACAGCGAATACTGCACCAGCGACTGCAGCGCCCGCGTGCCGCGCTCGATGTCGCGCGACAGGCCGCCGGTCTGCCGCTCGAGGTGGAACCGCAGGCTCAACGCATGCAGATGGCCGAACACCTCGAGCGCGATCTGCTTGGAGGCGCCGAACGAGGCCTTGGCGAACACCAGCTCGCGCAGCTCGGTGAACACCGAGGTCGACAACCGCAGCCCGGCATAGGCCAGCAGCAGCCCGATCGGCACCACCAGCACCGCGCGCACGTCGCCCGGCTTCAGGTCCAGCGCGTCGACCAGGTGCTTCAGCAGCACCGGCACGCCCACGTTGGCCAGCTTGGCCGCCAGCAGGAACGCCAGCGCCAGCGCCACGCGCCAGCGGTACTGCCACAGATACGGCCACAGGCGCGACAGCACCTTGAAGTCCGACCGCGCGCTACCGGGAGGCGCAGGCTCGGCTACCGGCAGGGCAGAGGCATGGCGACGCATGGGGGCGTGGAAGAATGGTCGGAGTCGAGCACAACCCGTTGCAGGTGGAGACGATGAACAGCCATACAAGCCCGCCGCCGCGCCTGACCGGACCCACTAGTTTGCCCGATGGCTCGGAGCTGGTGCTCCGGGTGATGCCGATGCCGGCCGACGCCAACGCCAACGGCGACATCTTCGGCGGCTGGATCATGGCGCAGGTGGACATTGCCGGCGCCGTGCTGCCGGCGCGCATTGCCAAGGGCCGCATCGCCACCGTGGCGGTGAACCAGTTCGTGTTCAAGCAGCCGGTGTCGGTGGGCGACCTCCTGTCGTTCTACGCCCGCGTGGTGCGGGTGGGCAACACATCGGTCACCGTGCACGTGGAGGTGTACGCCGAGCGCAACCCGGCCAACCCGCAGGTGGTGAAGGTCACCGACGCCAACCTCACCTACGTGGCGATCGACCGCGACGGCCAGCCGCGCACGATCGCCAAGGAGTGAGCGCCATGTTCAAGTTCCTCCGCGTGCCCGACCGGCTCTTCGCGCTGGTGATGTGGATCGTGTCGTTCGTGTTCGCCGGCTTTCTGGTGGGCCTGGGCAGCAAGATCGTGGCCGACCTGCCCAAGCTCGAAGACACGATCACGCTCGACCAGTTTGCCGACCAGCCCCGCCTGAAAACCGCGCGCGACCAGAGCAAGGCCCTCGCGCAGGAGCAGCGGCAGCTCGACGACGAACTGGCCCGCGCCCGCCTCGCGCTCACCGCAGCGGCCAACGCCTACGGCAGTGCCCGCTCGGCCTACGGCAACTGGCTGGCCACGCGCACCGCGACCACCGATCCCGCGCAGGACCCCGAGGTGATCCAACGCACGCGCGACCTCGATGGGCTGAAGGCCCGCGAGCGCGAGGCCCAAGCCAAGGTCGAAGCGCTCGATGCCAAGCTGCTCGCTGCGCGGCAGGCCCTGGCCGCACAGCACCGCACCGAGAGCGATCTGCTGCAGGCCGCCGACAGCGCCTACCGCCGCGCGCTCTTCACCCAGCAGCTGCGCGTGTTCGGCGCACGGCTGGCGCTCACGCTGCCGCTGCTGGCCGTTGCCGGCTGGCTGGTGGCCAAGAAGCGCAAGAGCGATTACTGGCCGCTGATGCGCGGCTTCGTGCTGTTTGCGGTGTTCACCTTCTTCTTCGAGCTCGTGCCCTATCTGCCCAGCTACGGCGGTTATGTGCGCTACGGCGTCGGCATCGCCCTCACGGCCATTGCCGGGCACTACGTGATCAAGGCGATGCGCCGCTACCTGGAGCGCCGCAGGGCCGTGGAGCAGCAGACCGAGGCCGAGCGCCGCAAGTCGCTCTCGAACGACGAGGCACTGAAGAAGCTCGCCGCCAACGTGTGCCCCGGCTGCGAGCGCCCGGTGATGACCACCGGCGACGTGAAGGCCGATTTCTGCGTGCACTGCGGGTTGAAGCTGTTCGACACCTGCGGCGGCTGCGGCTCACGAAAGAACGCATTCTTTCGCTATTGCATGAAGTGCGGCACCGGCGTCGACGCGGCGCCAACGACGACCGCCCACCCGGCGTAACCCGCTCATACCCCCTCTCCCGCCGCGCGGGAGAGGGCCGGGGTGAGGGCCCGCACGGGTCGCAGTCCCGGCCGTTGGCCGCGGCTGACGCGTGCCTCGGCCATGGGCGTGCTCGCCGGCGCCGCGATCACGCAGATCGACGCCGCCGCCGTGCAGCGCGTGCTCACCGGCGCGCAGCCGCTCGCTGCCTGAGCGGGGACTGCAACGTCGGCGTCGCCCGATGGCCAAGCGCTTGGGCTTCCGGCATTGCGACTCGCGCATGCCCTTTCTGTGGCAGAGCGACCAGCAGCCGCCGGCCCGCTGGCACGGCGAAGGCGAAGGCCCGGCCAACTAATTTGCCGACACACCGGTGGGCGCCTGGGCCGAGTTTCTGCGGCACGAAGGCATCACCGATCCTGCGGATCTGGATGGCGTGCGGCGTTCGCTGTGGGTGGTGGAGCTGCCGGAAGAAGGTTATGCCAGGCCTGGGGTACCGATGCGCACGCTTACCGGCGGCTTGGGCAGCTATGCCACCTGCCAGGCCGAGGCGCGAAGGCTTCGCGACGGCGGTGCCACGCGGCTGGAAGCCCCAGCCGCGGCAGTGAAACCCGGTACGGCGCGGGGCTGGATCGCCTCACCCGGCACGATGCCCGCCGCCGAGCCGCGTGACGGCACGGTGAGGGTGCTGTTCGGGCCGTGTGCGACCATCGGCTGGCCCGCCGTGGTGGCGGGCGCGCCGCCGGCGAAGGTATTGCCGCTGGTGCGAGCGCTTTGATCTGCCGATGGATGAAAACATGACCGATCGGTCATATTCCCGTTGACTTCCGGGGCCTTGAGGCTGAAGATTACCGATAGGTCACAATGGCTCGTCCGATGCCTTCAACAGACACACCATTACCGGTCGGTCATTTTCGCCAAGCCGTCACGCCAATACGTACTGCAGCCGAGCTCGGCGCCGTTGTCCGCGAGCAGCGCCGGCATCTCGCCCTCACGCAGCTCGACATCGCCGGCCTGGGCAACACCGGCAACCGGTTCATCGTGGAGCTCGAGAACGGCAAGCCGACGGTGCAGCTCCAGAAGGTGCTCGACATCATGGACCTGCTCGGTCTCGAGGTGGTGGTCCGCGCCAAAGCCGCCCGCTCAGGATGAGCCCGCACGGCGGCCCGAAGAGCCAATATCGACGCGCGCTGCGCGAAGGGACCCGCATGAGTGCGCCCCACACGGCCGAGACCCGACGGCTCGACGTGTGGTACGGCGCCGAGCATGTGGGCACGATCCACGACACCTCGCCCCTCGCCTTTGAGTATGTGCCGGCATGGCTGGCCCGCGATGCGCCGATGGCCATCGCAGCCATCGCGCTGCAGCCTGGGCTCAACGACTCAGGCGCCGTGCAGGCCTTCTTCGAGAACTTGTTGCCCGAAGGCGAGCTGCGCCAGTATCTCGCGCAGCAACGGCAGGCATCGACGCTGTTCTCGCTACTGCGAGCTGTGGCTGGAGACACCGCCGGCGGCTTTGTGATTCTGCCGGCGGGGGAGAAGCCGGAGCCGCCCGCCTACGAGCCCACCACGTGGAAAACCTTGGCCGAGACGCTGCGCCGGCGCTCGGCGGCCGCCGTCGACCTGCAGGGAGCCGACACGCGCATCTCGCTCGCGGGCGCGCAGGACAAACTCAGCCTCGCGATCTTTGCCGACGGCATGCCGCAGTTGCCGAAGGGGGCCTCGCCGTCCACGCACATCCTCAAGCCGAACATCCGCCGCCTGGCCAAGGTTTGGCATTCGGCGGCCAACGAAGCCATCGTGATGCGCACCGCCATGCACTGCGGTCTGCCGACGGCAGAGGTGTTCTACGAGCCGCACACGCAGGCTTGCGTCGTGCGGCGCTTCGATCGCACCAGGGTTGCCAACGGCTCGCTGGCGCGGCTGATGCAATACGACCTCTGCCAGCTTGCGGGCCTGACGTCGGACCGCAAGTACGAAAAAGAGGGCGGCCTCAGCCTCGGGCGCTGTGCCGAGCTGATACGCCGCTACAGCACGCAGCCGGCGGTGGACCTACGGCACTTCGTCAACTGGATCGTGTTCAACCTCTACGTGGGCAACAACGACAGCCACGCGAAGAATCTGTCGCTCGTTCATCAGCCCGGCCGCGGTGTGAGCCTGACGCCGTGCTACGACCTCATGTGCACCCGGCTCTACCCGGGCTTGTCGCCGAACTTCGCCTTCTCGGTGGGCGGTGAGTTCAAGCCGGGCTCGATGACGCACGCGCACCTCGCCGCCCTGGGCCGAGACCTCGGCATGCGCCCGCAGTTTCTCGCCCGCCAGGCGATTGACCTCGCCGCCAGGCTGCCCGATGCACTGTCGCGCGCAGTGGCCGAGCTTAGGCCGGCGCTGCCACATGCCGGCAGGGACCTCGCGCGGCGGCTGGAGAAGTTTGTGTTGTCGACGACGAAGAGGATGGCCGCCCGGCTCGCGATTTGAATGCATGCGGGACCGCGAGCCCACACCGCAGAAGTCGAATGCCTCCACGATTTGGTCGGACGGGCAGAAGATGTTCTTTGAGATGCCGAGCGCCCGCGCAATCTCTCGAGCTGGAGTCCGAGCCATGAGTGCCCTGACGATTCGCCTGCCCGAGGACAAATGCGAACGACTGAGGGAGCTCTCCCGCCGCCGTGGTGTGAGCCTGAACCGATTGATCGACGAGATGATCACTGTGATGCTTGCCGAATTCGACGCCGAGGTTCGATTCGCACTGCGTGTGCAACGGGGTCTCGGCCAGGATCAGCGGGGCCTTGCACTGCTGAAGCGTGCCGCCGGGAGAAGTCGCTGAACACCGGTCATTGCCCGCACCGAATCAATATCAGGGGCAGGAGTGCAGCGTAAGGAGCCACTCGGCCACGAACGGTGTGTTCACCGTGTCGACCACACTGGGATCATTGGCGCGCGTGGCCATGCTCGGCGCGGCTGACCGGTCTCGAAGGTGCTTCCGACATTCACATGGCGGTGCGGGACCGTTGTGTCGCACATCGACTGGATGACCGCTGCTCCGGTTCAGCTACTCACGCACCCGACCCTGAGCGGCCCCGCGCACAGGGCTATAGCGGACGCTCAAATGATGCTCGGGGCTACCAACGCTTGAGCTCACAGCAGGCCGCAAGCAGGCGAAGCCCCCTGCCACCCTCGGGTGCAGCAACGGCTAGGCCTCGCCACTAGAGCCATCCACCTCATTGACATGAGTACCGAGGCATGCGGTCTAACGGCCGGACGAAGCCGCGGCCGAAGGCCGTCGGCTGCAGGCCGAGGTTCGGCGGCCTTCGCCTCCTGGCCTGATTGATCGCGAGGCGCGAGAGGGTCGTCCATCCGCAGGCCTCCTTGCTTCCTTGGCCCGACCTCCGGTGTCATCCCTCCACTGGCAGCGGCGCGTTGAGGAGCGGCAGCGCGAAGACATCGAAGCGCCCCGTGCGGCCGCGGATCGCGAGGTTCTCGTGGCGGACGAAGTCGGTGCACATGTTGCCGCCGCGAGCGTATGTGGTCTCGTCGAGCGCGATCGAGGCGCCGAGCTCGCGCGTCAGCGACTGAAGTCGCGAGGCCAGGTTCGTCGTGCTGCCGACCGCGCTCCAGATCAGACGGTCCGTGGAGCGGATGCTGCCAACGAAGGCCGCGCCGGTCGCGACGCCGACACCCACCGCGAGGTGCTGCGGCATCGAGCCGAAAATCTTGCGCGCGGCCTCCACCGCGTGCTGCTCTTTCCTCGGCAGTACATCCGGCGCTCCGAACACAGCCATCATGCCGTCGCCATTGAACTCGACGATGGTGCCGCCTGACTCCTTCACGATCCGCGAGACCCGTTCGGTGTGTTCGTTCAGCGTGGCGAAGACGTCCTTGGCGGTGAGCCGCTCCGCCATACTCGTGTAGCCGCGGATGTCCACGAAAAGCACCGTCACCTCGCGCTCGGCGGGCTCAAGCGCATCGCCAGCGAGCACGCGATCTGCCACCGCCCCCGGCACGTAGCGCCGCAGCGCCGCCTGCATGGCCTGCGCCTCGCGCGCGAGCATCTCGGCGTCGATTCGAGCGATCACCTCGCCGCAGTGCCCGGCCACCGAGGCGAGCAGCGCGAGATCGCTCGCGGTGTAGATGTCGCCCGAGCGCTTGCCGGCAAGGCAGGTGAATGCCACGAGCTGCTTCTCGCGCAGCTGTGGCACCACGACCTCGGCGCCGAGCGTCTCGAGCGCGGCGCGCTCGAAGGGGCCGAGCTCCTTGGCGCCCGCAAAGAGCGGTGCTCCTTTCGCCTTGAGCACCCGCACCAGCACGCTGTCGGCCTCGAATGCCGGCGGCACCGCGTGCCCGCGCACGAACAAGGGCGTGAAGGCTTCGCCCGCGCGCCCGTAAATGGCGACCGACTCCGGGCGCAGCAGCGCGTCGAAGCCCGCGCCCACCCGCGTGGCCATCTCCTCGACGCCGCGACAGCCGGCAAGCTCCGCGCGCAATCGCTCGAAGCTTTGCGAGAGCGCGTGGCGTTCCGCGAACAGGCGCTGGTCAAGCCAGGGCAACAAGGCGCGATACACAGGCACGAGTACCGCCGCGAGTGCCAGCGAGAGCCCGACGCGCCCCAGCTCGGGATCGACGCCGAGCGCCGCGCTCGTCACGCGCGCCGCCGGCGGCACCACCGCGAGCAAGCCGCCGACGAGCGCGATGCCGACGAGCGTCGCCGCTGCGGACGCGCTGATGACGCGGTCGATGTCGAGCCAGCGATACCCGGTGATAGCGATTCCGTAACCGATTGGAACTGCCGCGGTGAACGTCCACGCGAGCGAGACCACCACTTCGTCGAGCCGCACCAGCTGCGCCACCACGTACACGAGGCCGATGGGGAGGAGCCCGACGAAGTGCCCATAGAGGATCCAGCGAAGTTTGCGGCGCTCCAGCGGGTCGGAGCGCCGGTGCGCGCGGACCACGGCTACGAGGGAGACCACGAGCGAGACGACCAGGCAGACCGTGGCCATCCGATTCGGCACGGTTCCGCTCGGCAAGGTCAGGACGTAAAAGACCGCCTGATTCGCACCAGCCCCGAGGCCGATCGCCAAGGCGAGCGCGAGCACCCCGCGGCCAGGGCGCGCCGACGCCGCCCAAGCGAACAAGAACCAGGGCAGGAGCGCGTGCAGCACCGGGCTGGCGATGACGTGGCCGAACGCCTTCTGGGCGGTGTAGACCGGAGCCGGTGAAGAGCTGGCGATATAGCAGGCGTAGGCCATCATCAGCACGAAGAAGTGACGCGATAGGTGCCAGTGCGGCGCCCGCAGGAGGAGGAGTGTCCCCACGGCCGCGGCGATCAAGGCGCCGGGAATGGCCCACCACCACGACGGATGCGGCAGGGGCTCAACCCGGGCGCTGAAGCGAGTTCCGCCGCGCTCCAGCTCGACCTCGAAGGACCCGCCCGCCCCGAGCAAGGGCACGACGCGATGCTCGATCTCGGCGCGCGAGAGGCCTCGGAGCGGAAGGTCTCCGAAGCGCAGCACCCGATCGCCGGGGCGGATCTGTGGATGCGCAACGCGCAGCGAAAACACGATCGGGTCGCCCCCTGCACCCTGCGCGCCGCTGATCCGCAGCGGCGCGACCCGTTCGCCGCTCGCGCGGTAAGCCTGGATGTGCCCGAGTTGCGTCACCCCATAGAGCGGCAGCAGCGTCGCGAGCAGAAGCCAGTCGATCCACCGCGAACGCCGCATCACCGCTCTCAAGCCGTCGCCCGCGGCACGCCCGATGATGGCGACCCGAGGGCCACCGAGGCGAGGTAGGCGCCGCGCGCTGTCACTGTCAACGGCGCGGCGAGGTAAGCCAGAGTCACGGGGACTCCGGCGACACACCGGAATGATCTGAGCGGTCCATTTGTCCCTCTGTGCGCCGAACGTTTGAGCTCACCCGAGCGCGGAAGCCACCGAAGGTGGCTGAAGCGATTCGGGTGCAGGGAAGGGTTATGCACCACGACGTGCCCCGTGGTGGATGCGGTCTCGTGGCGGGCAACGACCTGGCGCTTGTCATGGAAGCTGTTTGGTGCCCTGGTTACCGGCTTTGTAGCGTATTAGAGGCAACCTAGCGAAACCGGCATGGCATCTTGGCGGCATTACCCGAAGGTGCTAGCGGCGGCTTAGCGGAAATCTGCCGGATGACGGCTCCTGGCCGGCCGCGTGAGTTCGACACCGCGGCAGGAAGCCGAACTTCGACTCGGCAATCGCAACGACCGAGGTCAGCTTTCTGCGATCTCGTCGTAGAGCCGAACCCGGCCACAAGCGGTCGGCGACGGATGCAGCCCAAAGCTGTCGTTGGAAGTGAGCCCAAGGTGTCGCTGGGTTCAGCGCGATCGGACTCGGCTCAGGCTACTAGGCCGACGTTGAGGGTCGGTCCGCGGACGCGTCCTCTCAACCCACCTCGGACGCCGGGCCCGTCATTACTTTCGTCCGAGAGCAGACATCCTGCGGCAACCGCATCTCCGCGGTCAGCTACACCTGGCCCTGCGGCCCGGCCCTGCGCAGCGGGGAGTCGCCTTTGACTTCGATGCTTCGTGCAAACGGGGCCTTGATATCGCGCTCGCGGCAGGCTTCGCGAGCCAAGCGGCCGCGGCCGCCCGTCGCTTGTAGGCGAGGCGCCGCCATGCTTGATCGCCGCGGGCCGGCCGACCTAAAGTGTCGCCATGAACCGACCGCATGCGATCCGCTTGGCGGCTCCCGCCCTCGGCGCGCGCCACTACCGCGGCGAATACGACGCGCATGCGCACGAGCATGCGCAGGTGCTCATCGGCCACACAGGTCTGCTGGAGCTCGAAGTGGACGGGCACGCGCACTTCGTGGACGCGGCTTGCGGCCTCGTCGTGCCGGCCGGTGCCATGCACAGCTTTCACGCTGCCGCCCCGGCTCAGTTGATGGTGCTGGACAGCCCGCCGTGCGGCGGCCTGGAGCGCTGCCGGCGCTTCCTGCTTCCACCTCGCTGGCGGGAGCGAGCGGACGGGCTTGACACCCTGGACGCCATCGATGTGCTGCACGAGTTGGACGCCGCACGGTCGCGCCTGCTCCGCCGGCCGATCCGGCTCGAGATCATCGACGACGCGCTCGATGCCGAGCTGGGCGCGCGGTGGACCACGCCACGGCTGGCGGCGCTCTTCAATCTCAGCGCGCAGCGCTTCCACGCCCGTTTCGTCGAACTGACGGGCTACACCCCGATGGAGCACGTTCGCCGCAGGCGGCTGCAGGCCGCGCAGCGGCGGCTGAAGGATGGCTGGCCCCTGGAGACAACGGCGCTACAGGTGGGCTACGCCTCGGCCAGTGCGCTGGCCTATGCGCTGCGGCGCGACTGCGGCGTCAGCGCACGCGGCCTGCGCCGCGCTCGCTGACGACCGCGGCGAGGGTCGCGCCGAGATCGAGAGTTTCTCGACACTTGGCGCCCTGCCGGCGGGCACCATGCGCGGCATGGACACGCCACTGCGCAACCCTCGCCTCGGGATCGCTCTCGTGCTTCTGGCGGCCTTCCTCTGGGGCACCACCGGCACCGCTCGCGCGTTGGCCGACAGCGGCCTTGCCGCGTCGTGGTTCGGCTCACTGCGCCTCTTCGTGGCGGCGCTCTTCTTCGCTGCGCTGTCCGCGTTGTCCGGCTCCCGCGTACGCGCTGCGGCTTCACCGGCGGCCAGCCGCTCGGGCTTCGCGCTCGCCGGCCTGTGCATGGCCGGCTACAACCTCGCGTTCTTCGCGGGCATCCACTTCACGGGCATCGCGCTCGGCACCGCGCTGGCGCTGGGCAGCGGGCCGTTGTGGACTGGGCTGTTGCAGGCGCTGCTGCTGCGTCGCCGCCCGAGCGCGAGCTGGTGCACCGGCACTGGCTTGGCCGTGCTGGGCGGCGCGCTGATGGCCGGGCTGGCGGACGCCGACGGCATCGACGCGAACGCCACCGGCGTGACGCTGTGCCTGGGCGCTGGCCTGTGTTATGCCGTCTATACCCTCGTCACACAACGGCTCGGCGCGGGCGTACCCGCCTTGACTGTCACGCTGCGCGCATTCGCAATCGCAGCCCTTGTTGCGCTGCCCCTGGCGTGGATCAGTGCGGGTGTGCCCACGCTGCAGCAGGCCGACGTGCTGGCCGTGCTGTATGTGGGCGTGGTCACCGCAGGCGTCTCGTACCTGCTCTTCGGCCTGGCACTGCGCCACATCTCGGCCGCTACCGGCGTCACGCTGGCGCTGCTGGAGCCGGTGGTGGCCTGCGTACTCGCCGCCACCGTGTTGGGCGAGTCGGTCTCCGGCCCCGCCTGGCTGGGGCTCGTGCTGGCGATCGGGGGCGTGGCAGTCGTGATGCGCGCCGAGCTTCACGCGGTGCCGGCCACGCCGGCCTCGGCGCACGCGAAACCGCGAGAACGGTCGTGGCAAGCCGGTTGACGCTGCGTCCGCTGCAGGCCGCGGATGCCGAGGCCTTCGTCGCTGCCGCGCGCCGCAGCCGCCAGCTGCATCGGCCGTGGCTGACCGCGCCTTGCACGGCCGAGGACTTCAAAAAGCACCTGGCGCGCTTCGAGGCGCCCACCTCGTACGCGTTCGTCGCCGAGATCGGCCCGACGCGGCAGCTCGCCGGTGCGCTGTACCTGACGAATATCGTCTACGGCGCCTTTCGAAGCGGGTACCTCAGTTACTGCGCCTTCGTGCCCCTGCACGGGCAGGGACACATGAAGCAGGCGCTCGCGCAACTCGTGCGCATCGCGTTCGGCAAGCTCGGGTTGCACCGCATCGAGGCCAACATCCAGCCCGGCAACTCGGCATCGATCGCCCTGGTCCGAGGCTGCGGCTTCGTGCGCGAGGGCTACTCTGCCGCCTACCTCAAGATAGGCGGCCGATGGCGGGATCACGAGCGCTGGGCCTTGGTGAGGCCGGCGCGGTAGGGAACGCGCGGCGATGAATGCCGTGGCCGCTGCCGCATGGATGGAGTTGCCCTCATCCGGGTCGTCGCGGGCCCTCGATGCCACGGCCTGGGCCAACGAGATCCACTTGCTGGAGACTCAGGATCGACCCTTCCATGCCGCCCGGCACGGACAGGGCAAGCGCGACGCACGAGCGCACGCCGCGCCCTTCGCTGCTGGACGGAGCGCGACGTGCTGTTCGCCTGCGGCGCCCTTGTGTTCGCCAGATGCGCGACCGGGCGCGTCGCCGCCGTCAGCGCGGCGAGGACAGTCGCACGCGACACCTAAGTCTTCGCGGATTCAAGCAACCGCCGCGGACGCGTACTGTTGCAAGTCGTGCAGCGCGACCACGGCGCCGATCGCCTCGGTCTGATGCGGCTGCAGCGCCTGCCCGTCCATCGAGGCATACCACCCGAGCCAGGGATCGGCAACCTTGGTGGTCACGCCGGCCAGGGTCTCGATCACGGCGAGCGCACAGAACGGTGCGTAGGTGGGCGAGTAGCCACCTTCCTGGCACACGACCAACCGGCCGCCGCACAACTCCTCCGCCAGCCGCACGCTGGAGTCGGCCATCGCGCGATAGGTGCCGCTGTGGCACATCATGCGCCCCAGCGGATCACCGACGGCCGCGTCGTAGCCGGATGCGACGATGATGAGTTCGGGCCTGAACGCCTTCACCGCGGGCATCACCACGCGCTCGAACGCGCTGCGCCACGCGCCGTCCCCACTGCCAGGCGGGAGCGGGACGTTGATGTTCGCGCCGCGGCCTGCGCCGGCGCCGACCTCAGACGCATCGCCGCAGTCGGCCGGGTAGCAACCCTGCTGATGCAGCGAGATGGTCAAGACGTCGGGCTGGGCGTAGAACGCCATCTGCGTGCTGTTGCCGTGGTGCACGTCCCAGTCGATCACCGCCACACGCTTCACGCCGTGAACGCGCCTGGCCTGCTCGACCGCGAGCACGACGTTGGCGAAGATGCAGAAGCCGCGCCCTCGGTCAGGCTCGGCGTGATGACCGCAGGGCCGCACCAGCGCGTAGGCATTGTTCACCTGCCCTTGCATGACCGCGTCCACCGCGGCCATGCAGCTCCCGGCGGCCAGGCGCGCGATCTCGTAGCCGTTGCCGCTGATGCGCGCGCTTTCGCCGGTGTCGCCGCCGCCAGCGCCGGCAAGCCGGCGGACACGCTCGACATAACCCGGCGTGTGAAAACGCAGCAGTTCGTCCTCCGTCGCCAGCCGCGAAGGCAGGAGCACCAGGTGTGCCGTCAGACCGCTGGCCTGAAGCAGCGACCAAACCCGTCGCTTGGCCTCGGGCCGGTCGAGCGCCGGATACGGCTCCACCCACGCACTGGTGGAAGCCAGGCCGGCGTCGTGCCACGCGAAGCGTTCGTCCCAGACCAAACCTGTAGCCATCGTCAGCTCCTTCGAGGCGCTCGATCAGCGCCGCACTTCGCAGATCAGGTTGAAGGGTGTCTCGGCCGCCTTGCGGAAATGCGTGAAGCCCGCCTTGCGGAACACCTCGGCCAGACGCTTCGGTCCCGCTTGCGCCCCGAGAACGAGCTTGCCGCCCTCCGAGATCGCGTGCGCGCAGCAGATCACCGTCGACGCGCCGTAGTACAGGTGCCCGGCCAGGTTGAGGTTGTCCTCGATGCGGTCCTGCGCAAAGGGCTCGACCAGTAGCACGGTGCCGCCTCGAGCCAGCGTGCTCGCAGCGTGGCGTGCCGCACCGACCGGATCGCCCATGTCGTGCAGCGTGTCGAAGAAGCAGATCAGGCCGTAGCCCTCGTCGCGATAGTCCGTCGCGCATGCCACCTCGAAGTGCACGCGGCCATCCAGGCCCTGTTCCTTCGCGTTGCGCCGCGCGGCTTCGATCGACGCCGCGTGGGTGTCGAAGCCGAAGAAGCGCGAGTTCGGGAAGGCCTTGGCCATCAGCAGCGTCGAATGGCCGTGGCCGCACCCCACGTCGGCCACCGCGATGCCAGCCTGCAGCTGCGCCACCACGCCGTCGAGTGCGGGCAGCCACTGCGGCACGAGGCTGGCGCGGTAGCCGTTGCGGTAGAAGGCCGCGACGCCGCAGGCCATGCGCTCGTCGTGCTCGCCCCAGGCCACGCCGCGTCCGGTGCGGAAGGCGTCGAGCGCCTTGGACTCGTCGGCCCACATCGCCGCGGGCATGTTCCACGCCGGCGGGATGAAGAAGGCGCTGTCCTCGTCGGCCAGCACCTGGGCCTGTTCGGGCGTGAGCTCGTAGGTTTCGCTGGCGGCGTGATAGAGCAGATAGCCGCCGGCGGCCTGGGCGTTGAGCCATTCGCGCACGTAGCGTTCGGCGCAGCCGGCGCGCCGGGCGACCTCCTTCGCGCTCAGAGGGCCGGCGCCGGCCATCGCCTTATAAAGGCCGAGCTTGTTGCCCAGGCTGACCATGACGCCGGTGTACGAGGCCGCGATGTCGGTCACGGCGCGCGTGGCGAAGGCTTCGAGCTTGGCCTGGTCGAGTTGCAGGGTTTCCATTCGTCTTGCTCCTGTGGTTCCGGTTCAACGCGCCCGCGGCAGCGCCTCGGCGACGACCTGGCCGATGTCGCGGCCCTGGCGCCGGCCATCGCGCACGGCGTGGCGGAAGTGGATGCCGGCGTACAGGCGCGACAGGCCGTTCTCTTCGGCGGGCTTGGAGAAGCCGCGGTATTCGCGCGTCACGCCGGGCAGCGTGAGGCTGGTCAGCGCATAACGCTCGCGATCGCCGAAGAGTTCGATCAGCACTTCGGCTGCGGCATAACCCAGCACGGTGTGGGTGGACGGGTAGTCGGGCACCGGGGGCGTGATCAGCAGCGGCTTCCAGGCGGCGTCCGGCTCGGTCTGCGCGTTGCCGTCCGAGGCCGCGGCGCGGATCGCCGTCTCCGGCCGCCAGAAGCGGTGCCTGTACTTCTCGCCAAACCCGGCGATGAAGCCGTCGGCCATCGCGAAGTGCACGAGCGCGAAGGCGCGTGCGCTGTCCCACGCGTCGGTGCCGCGTTGGCGCATGACCGTGTTGGCGATGCGGTTCCAGCCGAGCGTCGAGTCTTCGTACCAGAACTTGGCGATCTCGGTCTGTTCGGCGCTGCGCGTCGTGCTCGCGATGTGGCCGATGTCCTTGATGTAGTTGAAGTCGCGGGCGTACGCCTTGCTCGTCAGGACTTGCGGACCTTCGAGCTCATGGTCCTCGACGCTGATGACGAAGGGCTTCACGCGCCCCCAAAGCGGCTGTGCGGCGAAGTCGAAGGGCGGGGTGAACTGGTACTCGCCGGGGGCCGTGCCCGGCACGTACGGGATCGCAGCACCGGCTGCGCCGTCGTCCTGTCGGCGGTTCAACGTGGCCCAGGCTGCTGCCTGCCCGGTGGCGATACCGGCGGTCTTGGACGAACCGTCGCGGATGCCGGCCAGTGCGCGGCCATAGGCGGTCTCCACCAGTGCGGCCTGGTCGGGCAAGAGACGCACGAGCACCTCGCGGGCCGCTGCCGCCACCGCCGCATCGGGGTGGGCCTGCTTTGCCGCAGGAAGGCCCGGGGTATAGGACTCGTACCGACGATCGATCGCGTTCAGTGCGTCGTGGATCGACGCATGCAGGATCGCAAGGATGCGCGAGTGCGCCATCGGGTTCGTGCCCTGGCCGGGAGTGAGCGCCTGATCGGCGACGCTGTTCCAATGCACCACCGCATTGACGGCGCGTTCGTGCTTCTGCACCGACGCAGGCGGCTGCGCCAGGCTGGGCTGGGGCACACCGGCGACGAGGGCGGCAGCGGCCGCTGTGGCGACTTGGAGCAGGCGTGCGCTGAACGCGCGACGCGAAGGCATGAAGGTTTTCATCGGGATCTCCTTTGCGGCAGACATGAGCGTTTGCTGAGGGTGCTCATGGTCGTGAGCCAGACCCCGCGGCGGCAGAGCCGATTTCGCCCAAGAACGGTTCGAAACGGCCATGGCCGGGCGGATCGCGCCGACTGGCGCGGTGTGCGCTTTCGCGTCGGCATCGAGGCGCGCAAAATCAAACTGTGGATTCGGCGATCACTGCACTCTCAACGAACAGTCGTTGCAGAGCCGGTCGATGCCGCGAGAAAGGAGCTGCAGATGAGCGACCCGGTGGACGCCCTGGTGCTCGACCTGCTCGAGTGGATCGGGCGGGGCGAACGCCCCTATCGCGAGGTCATGGAAGCGTGGCGCACCTCATGCCCGCGCTTGCCGGTATGGGAGACGGCCAACAGCCAAGGCTTGCTCGAGCATCGCCACGCTGCGGGCCGCGGAACGACTGTGGCGCTATCGGCCAAGGGGTTGCGGCTGCTGCGCTCATCGCGCGCTGCGCCGGACCGTTCGTCCGCACGGGTGGTGCCCAGCGCCTGCTGAAGGGGCTCGCTCGCCGTGCGAAACGACGCCTTGCACGTGAGCCTTCTCGCCGTGCCCGATGCGGCAGTGTCGACACTCGCGGGTCTGTACGACGTGATGCGGGCCGCTGGACCGACCTTCGACGTGCAGATCGTTGGTCAGGGCGTGGGTCGGCTCGCGCTAGCCAGCGGCGTGCCGGTCGAGGTGCAGTGCTCGATCGATGCCATCGACGCCACCGACATCGTGATTGCGTCGTCGATGTGGCTGCGTGCCCCGGGCTGGCAGACCGGGCGCTATCCCGATCTGGTGGCATGGCTGAAGCGCATGCACGAGCGCGGTGCCATGTTGTGCTCAGCCTGTTCTGGGGTGTTTCTGCTCGCTGAGACCGGACTCTTCGATGGCATGGATACGACCGTGCACTTCGACTATGCGGACTGGTTCGCGGCCGCACACCCGGCGGTGCGCATCCATCCCGAGCGCGTGCTGGTCGTCGCCGGAGCGCGTGAAGAACTGGTGAGTTCGGGCGCGTCGAACACCTGGCACGACCTGGCGCTTTACCTCATCGCGCGGCACTGCGGCGCCACCGAGGCGCAGCGTGTCGCGCGCGCCTTCGCTCTGCAATGGCATCAGGAGGGGCTCACGCCCTTCATGACCTTCGAAGGTCGGATCGATCACGGCGACGCCGAAGTTCTGGCGGCACAGCGCTGGCTGCAGACGCACTTTTCGGTAGCAAACCCGGTGGAGGAGGTGACCCGGCGTTCCAGGCTCGCCGAGCGCACCTTCAAGCGCCGCTTCATCACGGCCACCGGGCTCGCGCCACTGGAATACGTGCAGCGTCTTCGCGTCGAGGACGCCAAGCGACGGCTCGAGCGAACGGTCGATCCGGTGGACGACATCGCGTGGCGCGTGGGCTATGAGGACCCGGCATTCTTCCGCCGCCTCTTCCGGCGCACGGTCGGCATGGCGCCAGGCGCCTATCGCAAGCGCTTCAGCATCCCCGACTTCGCGCGCCGGCCATGACCATGCCTACACACGAAGTTTCGGACGTAGGCAGCAGCTTTCGGGCAGCCTTCGAAACATCGACAGTCGCACCAGCAGATTTCAACCACGACATCCACGTCCGACGAGATGAACGTCAGCGGCAAGAACGGACTGGCCTGAGTGACCAACCTGCGCTGCTGCCGTCCGAGGTGGTGCTCAAACCGCTGCCCGGCTTGCCGCTGATCCGCGTTCCAGCGAGGTACGGCACGAGGTGCTGCTCCAAAGCTGCTGCGTGAATGGCAGCAGCCAGCAGCACCCTCAGCAGCTCTCGATCGCGCGCTACACGGCCAAGCCTGTCAAGGATCGCGGTGCGGCTCATACGGAGAGATCGACGCCAGCGGTCGACAGACAGCAAGCGCTGCACTCCTGACCTCGACAGCGCTCATGGGAGCGTCGGCGTTGCTGTAGCTGGGATCGCTCGGCGCCGCAAGCCATCAGCCTCGACGGAGCACGTGCCAGTGACCGCTCTCGCGGTGGCCTGAAGTCTCCTCAGGGTCGGGATCGACCTGACGCCAAGGGCGGGAGGAGTCATTCGAGCCCCACAATCGATCGGCCAGGCTCGAATGGCCGGTGTCGAGGCTCCAGTAGGCATCCGACCTACGTGTCGCGCAAGGGCCGGTTCCGGTCGCGGCTGGCGCTCGCCCGCCAAACCTGAGAGACGGCACCCAGTCTGGAGCAGCAGCTCGAGTAAGGAGATCAATCGTGGCGGATCCCGGGCAGTCGAAATGGACGACAGGCACCGGTATCCTCGCCATGCGCGTTTGTCTGACTGCCAAGGCGCCTGAACCGAATTGCGAAAGAACTGATCGATGGACCTCATGAGCTACAAGGGCTACTTCGCGCGCCTCGAATACAGCGCCGAGGACCACTTGCTCGTGGGCCACCTTGCAGGCACCCGCGACATCGTTGGATTCCACGGCAGTTCGGTAGACGAGTTGGAGTGCGCCTTCCACGAGGCTGTCGATGACTATTTGAACGCCTGTGCCCAACTGAATCAGGCACCCAACCGGCCCTCGTTTGGACGCATGACACTGCGCGTCGATCCCGATCTGCACGCACGGGCCGACACCGCCGCCAGACGTGCCGGCAAGAGCCTTAGTCAATGGGTCGCTGGCGTGTTTGCCCGGGAGCTGAATCGGCACAGCTGACGGGAGGCAACGAATCCTGGCAGGAGTGGGACATTCGTCTGGCCAAGGCGCTCGCGCGCGAGCTGTAGGAGTTGCACATGCTCAAGACCTGCACCACTCGCTGGGATCCCGCGGAGCACCTCGAGTCTGAAGAAGACATGGCTGCTTATCTCGAAGCTGCGCTCGAGGAAGGCGATTCCGCTCTCGTGGCCGCCGCGCTCGGCGACATCGCGCGTGCCAAAGGCATGTCTCAGATCGCGCGGCAGGCCGGCTTAGGCAGAGAGAGTCTTTACAAGGCGCTGTCGCCGGGCGGGAATCCGGAGTTCGCCACCATACTCAAGGTGATCGCTGCTCTCGGCCTGCAACTGCATGCCACACCAGCCGGCGAGCGATAGCAGATCAATCCACGAAGAAATCCGGAATCAGATCCTTCGTCCCCGGCACCACCGCATAGCGATCAAAGTCCTTCACGCCATGCTCGCCGAGCAGCGTGTCGTCGATGAAGAAGTTGCCTGTCACCTTCTTCGCGTCGGACGTGAGGATGATGTGTGCCGCGTCGGACAGGATCTCGGGCTTGCGGCATTTGTTGAGGTCCACGCCCGGAATCATCTGCAGCGCTGCGGTGGCGATGGCCGTGCGCGGCCACAGGCTGTTCACCGCGATGCCGTGGCGCTTGAACTCGGCGGCATGGCCGAGCGTGCATTCGCTCATGCCGTACTTGGCCATCGTGTAGGCCACGTGGTTCTGGAACCAGTGCGGCTTCATGCTGAGCGGCGGGCTCATGTTCAGCACATGCGGGTTGCGGCCGGCCTTGGCGCTCTTGATCAGCTCGTCCAGGCAGGCCTGCGTGCAGCA
>JAEUPI010000046.1 GCA_016790175.1 Burkholderiaceae bacterium
GTGCTTGGAGCTCATCACGTCGTAGGCGCCGCCGTAGGCCTTGCGGGTGATCACGGTCACCTTGGGCACCGTGCACTCGGCATACGCATACAGCAGCTTGGCGCCGTGCTTGATGATGCCGCCGTATTCCTGCGCGGTGCCGGGCATGAAGCCGGGCACATCGACGAAGGTGACCACCGGGATGTTGAAGGCATCGCAGAAGCGCACGAAGCGCGCGGCCTTGATGCTGCTCTTGATGTCGAGGCAGCCGGCCAGCACCATCGGGTTGTTGGCGACGATGCCCACGCTCTGCCCGTCGAGCCGGCCAAAGCCGATGACGATGTTCTTCGCGTGCTCGCGCTGCAGCTCGAAGAAGTCGCCGTCGTCGACGACCTTGTAGATCAGTTCCTTGATGTCGTAGGGCTTGTTCGGGTTGTCGGGCACCAGCGTGTCGAGGCTCATGTCGAGCCGGTCGGGTGCGTCGCCGCTCTTGCGCACCGGCGGCGGCTCCTTGTTGTTGAGCGGCAGGTAGTTGTAGAACCGGCGCAGCATCAGCAGCGCCTCGACGTCGTTCTCGAACGCCAGGTCGGCCACGCCGCTCTTGCCGGCATGCGTGGTGGCGCCGCCGAGCTCCTCGGCCGTGACCTCCTCGTGCGTCACCGTCTTCACCACCTCGGGGCCGGTGACGAACATGTAGCTCGAGTCCTTGACCATGAAGATGAAGTCGGTCATCGCCGGCGAATACACCGCACCACCGGCGCAGGGACCCATGATCAGGCTGATCTGCGGGATCACGCCGCTGGCCATCACGTTGCGCTGGAACACCTCGGCATAACCGCCGAGCGAGGCGACGCCTTCCTGGATGCGCGCGCCGCCACTGTCGTTGAGGCCGATCACCGGGGCGCCGACCTTCATCGCCTGATCCATCACCTTGCAGATCTTCTCGGCATGGGCCTCGGACAGCGCGCCGCCGAAGACGGTGAAGTCCTGGCTGAACACGAACACCAGGCGGCCGCTGATCATGCCGTAGCCGGTGACCACGCCGTCGCCCGGAATCTTGTTGTCGGCCATGCCGAAGTCGGCGCAGCGGTGTTCGACGAACATGTCCCATTCCTCGAACGTGCCTTCGTCGAGCAGCAGCTCGATGCGCTCGCGCGCAGTGAGCTTGCCCTTGCCGTGCTGGGCATCGATGCGTTTCTGGCCCCCGCCCAGGCGCGCCGCGGCGCGCTTCTTGTCGAGCTGCTCGATGATGTCGTGCATGGTCTTGTGCCTCCTCGGGTCGGTACTGCGTTCGGTTCAGTTCATCAGATCCATCAGTCGGCGCGCAGCCACCGACGCGGCCACGCGCCCGTTGCGCACGTTGTCGCGCATCTCGGGCAGCGCAGCGGCCACCAGCGGATGCTCGCGGAAGCGCTCGTGCAGCAGCGCCTCGATGCGTTCCCACATCCAGGCCTCGTCCTGCTCGCGGCGGCGCGAGGCGAGCGCGCCGCTCGCCTCGCGCTGTTGCCGAAAGGCACCGGCCATCTGCCAGAAATCGGCCAGGCCCTCGCCGCTCACGGCCGACAGGCGCAGCACGCGCGGCTGCCAGTGCGAGATATCGCGTTCGCTCGGATGCCCCTGCTGATGCATCAGTCGTAACGACGACGTGATCTGCGCCTGGGCGCGCATGGCGGCGGCATCATCGAGGTCCGCCTTGTTGATCGCGATGATGTCGGCCAGCTCCATTACGCCGCGTTTGATTGCCTGCAGATCGTCACCGGCGTTGGGCAGCTGCAGCAGCACGAAGCAGTCGGTCATGCCGGCCACCGCCGTTTCGCTCTGGCCGACGCCGACGGTCTCGACGATCACGATGTCGTGGCCGGCCGCCTCGAGCACCAGCATCGATTCGCGCGTGTGCGCGGCCACGCCGCCGAGCGTGCCGCTGGTCGGGCTCGGGCGGATGAAGGCCCGCGGCTCGACCGAAAGCTTCTCCATGCGCGTCTTGTCGCCGAGGATCGAGCCGCCGGACAGGCTCGACGACGGATCCACTGCCAGCACCGCCACACGGTGCTGCAGACCGATCAGGTGCAGCCCGAGCGCTTCGATGAAGGTGCTCTTGCCCACGCCCGGCACGCCGGAGATGCCGAGGCGGAACGACCGGCCCGCCTTCGGCAGCAGCGCATTCAGCACCTGGTCGGCTCGCGCTCGGTGATCGGTGCGCGTGGATTCGAGCAGCGTGATCGTCTTGGCGATCGCGCGACGCTGGCGCTCGCCGCTCGCGCCGAGCACGGCATCCACCAGGGCCTGGTCGGCGCTGTCGAGCATGGGCGAGTGGTACCGGTGACTACCTGCCCGCGACCGCGGCGCGAATGTGCTCGAGCACATCTTTCGCGCTCACCGGGATCGGCGTGCCGGGGCCGTAGACACCTTTGACGCCGGCGGCGTAGAGCATGTCGTAGTCCTGCTGCGGGATCACGCCGCCGACGAAGACGATGATGTCGTCGGCACCCTGCTTCTTCAGCTCGGCGATGATCGCCGGCACCAGCGTCTTGTGGCCGGCGGCGAGCGTGGAGACGCCCACCGCATGCACGTCGTTCTCGATCGCCTGACGCGCGCATTCCTCGGGCGTCTGGAACAGTGGCCCGATGTCGACGTCGAACCCGAGGTCGGCGAACGCGGTGGCCACCACCTTGGAGCCGCGGTCGTGGCCGTCCTGGCCCAGCTTGGCGATCAGCACGCGCGGGCGACGACCCTGCGTCTTCGCGAAATCGGCGATCTCGCCTTTCAGCTTCTCCCAACCTTCGGCCGAGTCATAGGCTTTGGCATACACACCGGTCACCTTCTGGATGTCGGCGCGGTGGCGCCCGAATACCGATTCCAACGCATCGCTGACCTCGCCCACCGTGGCGCGCAGGCGGATCGCCTCGATGCTGAGGGCGAGCAGATTACCTGCTCCAGAGCGCGCAGCCTCGGTGAGCGCCGCCAGCGCGGCCTTCACCTTCGTGCCGTCGCGCGTGGAGCGGATCGACTTCAGCCGCGCGACCTGCTGCTCGCGCACCTTGTGGTTGTCGACCTCGAGGATCTCGAACGTGTCCTTCTTCGTCGGCTTGTACTTGTTGACGCCGACGATCACGTCGGCGCCGCTGTCGATGCGCGCCTGCTTCTCGGCTGCGCTGGCCTCGATCTTCAGCTTGGCCCAGCCCGAGGCCACGGCTTTGGTCATGCCGCCCTGCGACTTCACCTCCTCGATGATGGCCCAGGCCTTGTCGGCCATCTGTTGGGTGAGCGTCTCCATCATGTAGCTGCCGGCCCAGGGATCGACCACGCTGGTGATGTGGGTCTCTTCCTGCAGGATCAGCTGCGTGTTGCGCGCGATCCGGGCCGAGAACTCGGTGGGCAGCGCGATGGCCTCGTCGAAGCTGTTGGTGTGCAGGCTCTGCGTGCCGCCGAACACGGCAGCCATCGCCTCGATGGTGGTGCGCACGACGTTGTTGTACGGGTCCTGTTCGGTCAGGCTCCAGCCGCTCGTCTGGCAATGCGTGCGCAGCATCAGGCTCTTGGCCTTCTTCGCACCGAAGCCCTTCATGATGCGCGTCCACAGCAGCCGCGCGGCGCGCATCTTGGCGATCTCGAGATAGAAGTTCATCCCGATCGCCCAGAAGAACGAGAGCCGTCCGGCGAACTCGTCCACGTCGAGGCCGCGCGCCGCGGCGGTCTTCACGTATTCCATGCCGTCGGCCAGCGTGAATGCGAGCTCGAGCGCCTGGTTGGCGCCCGCCTCCTGCATGTGGTAGCCCGAGATCGAGATCGAGTTGAACTTCGGCATCTTCTTCGCCGTGTACTCGATGATGTCGGCCACGATCCGCATGCTGGGCTCGGGCGGATAGATGTAGGTGTTGCGGACCATGAACTCCTTGAGGATGTCGTTCTGGATGGTCCCGCTCAGCTGCTCCTGCTTCACGCCCTGCTCTTCGGCCGCGACCACGTAGCCCGCGAGCACCGGCAGCACCGCGCCGTTCATCGTCATCGACACGCTGACCTTGTCGAGCGGGATGCCGTTGAACAGGATCAACATGTCCTCGACCGAATCGATCGCCACGCCGGCCTTGCCCACGTCGCCGAACACACGCGGGTGGTCACTGTCGTAGCCGCGGTGGGTGGCGAGGTCGAAGGCCACGCTCACGCCCTGGCCGCCGGCGGCGAGCGCCTGTCGGTAGAAGGCGTTGCTCTCCTCGGCGGTGGAAAAACCCGCGTACTGCCGGATCGTCCACGGCCGCACCGCATACATCGTGGCCTGCGGGCCGCGGATGAAGGGTTCGAAGCCGGGCAGCGTGTCGGCATGCGGCAAGTTGGCGGTGTCAGCCGCCGTGTACAGCGGCTTCACCGTGAGGCCCTCGGGCGTCTGCCAGTTCAGCGCGCCGAGGTCACCGTTCGGCGCCGACTTGGCCGCCGCCTGGGCCCACTGCGCCAGCGAGACCTTCGCGAACTCCGGTGCGCTCATCGTTGTCGTCTCCTCGGTACCCTCGCCCGGCCGCCGGAACCCATCATTCAGGCTTGCAGGCTCGCCGTCATTATGCATAATTATGAATGCAAAACCAACACGGGGCTGACGGCCCGCCACCCGCGGGCTGCCGCCCAACCTCTGCCGCCCGATGGCCCTGATCGACACCCCGGCCCGCTCCGCGCTGAGCCCGCGCGCGCTGTATCAGGACGTGGCCGAACGCCTGCGCCAGCAGATCTTCAGCCGCGAGCTCGAGCCGGGCAGCTGGATCGACGAGCAGAAGCTGGCCGCCGAGTACGGTATCAGCCGCACGCCGCTGCGCGAGGCGCTGAAGGTGCTGGCCGTCGAGGGGCTGGTGACGATGAAGGTGCGCCGCGGCGCCTATGTCACCGAGATGAGCCGCGACGACGTGGCCCAGGTCTACCACCTGCTGGGCCTGCTGGAAAGCGATGCGGCGGCGCAGGTGGCGACACAAGCCACCGACACGCAACGCGCCCACCTGCAGGCACTGCACGACCGGCTCGAAAAGCAGGTGCGCCAGCGCGACGCCTTCTTCGCCACCAACGAGGCCTTCCACATGGCCGTGCTCGAGGCGGCGGGCAATCGCTGGGCGCAGCAGCTGGTGACCGACCTGCGCAAGGTGATGAAGCTCAACCGCCACCATTCGCTGTTCAAGCAGGGCCGGTTGGCAGACTCGCTGGCCGAACACCGCGCGATCATGCGCGCCATCGCGGCGCGCAACGCCGAGAGCGCGCGCGAGCTGATGCAGGCGCACTTTCGCAGCGGGCTCGAAGCGGCGGCGTGAGCCGCTGCAGTCCCCGCACGCGACTCGGGCATCGACCGGGCGCTATGCTCCCTGCGCCATGTCCGCGACCGCCCTGCCCGACTTGAGCGCATTCGAAGCCGAGGCTCGCCGCCGCGGATTCGACGAGGTGCTTGAGCGCCACTGGGCACCGCACAAGGTGATCGACACGCACACGCACAGCTTCGGCGTGTGGGCTCAGGTCAGCCGCGGCGAGATGTGGCTCACGGTCGGCGGGCAGACGCAACACCTGTTGCCGGGCGATCAGTTCACGCTCGACCACGACGTGCCGCACGCCGAACGTTACGGTGCCGACGGGGCGTCGTACTGGGTGGCGCGGCGCAATCGTCCGGGCTGAATCGGCGTTACAGATTTCGTGCGGACCCCACCCGGGGAGCGCGCGCCATCCCAAGTTGTTGGGATATCCGGTGCGTCCGCATCGCGACCCCTCTCGATCTGGCACCGCCTGCTCAGCGTTTGCCCTGTATTCGGACAGACCGTTCGGGCAGACGATCCGGCTCCCTGGGATTTCAAAACATCTACACGCGTGTCACAAGCACGCGCACAACCGGGAGCGTGTCATGAGGAGATTCTCGAACAAGGCCCTGACCGGGCTCGTCTTCGTGCTGCTGGCCTCGTGCGGTGGCGGCGGATCGCCGGATGTGGCGCCGACGTCGATGGCCACGGTGACCAAGCGCACCGAGGGCAGCCTCGGTGCCGGCCGCAGCAACAGTGACATCTACATCGTGCGCCTGGCCGAGCCGGCCGTCGCCGCCTACGATGGGGGTATCGGGCACCATGCGGCGACCCGACCCGCCAAAGGCAGCAAGCTCGACGCGACAAGCCCCGATGTCGTGAGCTATCGCGCGCACCTCGCCGAGCGCCAAGCGGCAGTGATGCGTCAGGCCGGCGTCTCGGGTGCGGTGCGCCAGTACGGTTATGTGTTCAACGGCTTCGCGGCGCGCCTGACCGACGCGCAGCTGGCCCGCCTGGCCGGAACGCCCGGCGTACTGTCGATCGCGAAGAACGAACGGCGCACGGCCGACACCTCGCACACGCCGAACTACCTCGGGCTGAGTGGAAGAGAAGGCTTCTGGAAGCAGCAGAAGGCCAAGGGCGAGGACATCATCATCGGCGTCATCGACTCCGGTATCTGGCCCGAACACCCGAGCTTCAGCGACCGCCGCGTCCGTGACAACGACGACGACGATCGCAGTCGCTTCGACGGCAACATCACCTATCGGCCCATCCGTGGCTGGAACGGCACCTGCGTCACCGGCGAGCAATTCACGGCGGCCAACTGCAACCGCAAGCTGATCGGTGCCCGCTATTACAACGAGGGATACGGTGGCGATGCCGGTATCAAGGCCGTGTTCCCCTACGAATACAACTCGCCGCGCGACTACGACGGCCACGGCACGCACACGTCGTCCACGGCCGGCGGCAACGAGAGCGTGCGCGTCACCGGTGACGCTGCCGCCTTCGGCCGCATCAGCGGCATCGCGCCGCGGGCGCGACTGGCGATGTACAAGGCCCTCTGGCACGACAACGAAGAGGCCACCTCCAGCGGCTTCACCGTCGACCTGGTCGCCGCCATTGACGATGCCGTGGCCGATGGGGTGGACGTCATCAACTATTCCGTCGCCGGCTCGCGCACCGCGTTCAACGACCCGGTGGAAATCGCGTTCCTGTTCGCCGCCGACGCCGGAGTGTTCGTGGCGACCTCGGCAGGCAACAACGGTCCCACCACCAGCACAGTGGCGCATGCAGCTCCGTGGGTCACGACCGTCGCCGCCGGCACGCACAACCGCGACGGTCGAGGCACGGCTACGCTTGGCAATGGGCTCAAGCTTGCCGGTGCCGCCTACACGGCAGCCGCAGGCCCGGCACCGCTGATCGACGCCACCCTCGCCGCGGCCGCCGGGGCGAGCGCCGACGACGCGCGCCGCTGCTTCCTCGACACCGACACCGCGTCCGGACTCCCGGCGCTCGACCCAGCCAAGGTGCGCGGCAAGATCGTCGTCTGCGATCGCGGTACGAACGCGCTCGTCAACAAGGCACAGGCGGTGAAGAACGCGGGCGGCGTCGGGGTGATCCTCACCAACGTGGCAGGCGGCGCGACGACGACGCTGGCGATCCTGCATGCGGTACCCACCGTGCACGTAGCCTATGACGCAACCCAATTCGCGGCATTGAAGGCCTATGCGGGAAGCGCCGGCGCAACTGCCTCGCTGTCAGATGCGACCCTGGTGTTCGACCTGGCCTCGCCCTTCACGGCGGGCTTCTCGTCGCGTGGCCCGCTGCTGGCCGGCGGCGGCGCGATCCTCAAGCCCGACCTGGTCGCTCCCGGGCAGGACATCCTTGCCGGTGTGGCGCCACCCGCCAACAACGGCAGGTTGTTCGACCTGTACAGCGGCACGTCGATGTCGAGCCCTCATGTGGCCGGCCTGGCCGCGCTGCTCAAGGAGGCACAGCCGCGATGGTCGCCGATGGCGATCAAGTCGGCGCTGATGACCACGGCGGCCGACGTGCTTGACGGCCCGAACACCGATCCGGCGGTGATCTTCAGCCAGGGCGCGGGTCATGTAAGACCGAACGACGCCACCGATCCGGGCCTGGTGTTCGACTCCGGATTCAACGACTGGATCGGTTTCCTTTGCAGCGCTGCAATCGGACCGGCGTTCTGCGATGCCAACGGCATTCCGGTGATCTCGGCCGGCGATATGAACACGCCGTCGATCGCGTTGCCCTCGCTGGTGGCCTCGCGCACGATCACGCGCCGCCTCACCAATGTCGGCGACGGCACGGCGACCTATCGACCCAGGGTCACCGGCCTGGCGGGAATCGACGTCTCGTTCTCGCCGCCGGCGCTGACGCTGGCGCGCGGCCAGACCAAGTCGATCAGCATCACCTTCACGCGCAAGACGGCGGCGCTGAACGCCTATGCCGGCGGCTACATCACGCTGAGCGGCGGCACATCGAGCCGGGCGCGCGACCAGCACAACGTTCGTATGCCGGTCGTGATTAAACCGGTCGCACTGGATGCGCCAACCGAGGTCGCCGGCTCTTACGGCGTGCGCTTCGGTTTCAGCGGCCCGTTCAGCGCCACGCCGCGCGGGCTGATCCCGGCCACCGTCACGTCGCGCAGTGTCGCCACAGGCGGCAACGTCGATGTCGTAGTCGACATCCCGGCCGGCACCACCTACGCCCGGTTCGCCCTGTTCGACACCGACGTCAGCGCAGCAAGCGACCTCGACCTCGAGGTGCGTAATGCGGCCGGGCAATTGGTCGGCGCAAGCGGCGGCGCCACGTCGCGCGAAGAGGTGAGCCTGGTCGATCCGCCGGCGGGCGCCTACACCGTGCGTGTGGTCGGATTCCTGACGCCCAACAACGCTGCGGTGGACTTCAGGCTGTCGCACTGGACGCTCGGCACCGCAGCGGCGGGCAACATGACGGTGAGCGCACCGTCGACGGCCACGCTGGGCGGCAGCGGCGCGATCACCCTCGCGTTCAACAACCTGGTGGCCGGCGTGCGCTATCTCGGTTCGATCGTCTACGGTGGCGATCCAGCCGTGCCGCGGCCGACCATCGTTCGCCTGGATCCGTGATGGACCGCCGCTCGGCCCGCGCGCAGGGCTACCGGCGCGGGCCGAGCGGCGACGGCTCCTGCACGCGCTCGGCCGGGCAATAGCGCGGCCGACCGCGCAGGCTGCCGTGGTAGTGCAGCAGCGTCTCGCCGGCCACTATGCGGATGCGATAGCCCTCCACCAGCGCCTGGGTGTAGGCCATACCGGCTTGCGGGCATCCCAGCGCGCCGTCGGGCCACAACACGGTCTCGGCCAATACCACGCGCAGCCGCGTTGCGTCGATACCCGTGCGACGCGACGCGTCCTCCAGCGCTTGCGCCACCCGGCCTTGCAGCGGCGCCTCTACATCCACACC
>JAEUPI010000049.1 GCA_016790175.1 Burkholderiaceae bacterium
GGTGGATCTGGAGAAGGCGCGCTACAGCCATCCGCCGCTGGACCTGGCGCACGCCACGCTCGTGACCAGCACCACCTGGGACGTGGAGACGAGCGCGGAACTTGCGCCCACGCAGGTGGCCGCGTTCTACCGGCACTGGGCTGCGTGCATCGCCCGGTTGGAAGGTGAACACGCAGCCCAGGCGTGGCCGCGCTGGCACGTGCCGCTGCGCGAGGCCATGTGGCTGTGGGCCGTGACCTGGTGCGCCAAATGGCGTGTGCTGTCGTCGCGCAGCGCCAGCGCAAGCGGTGACGGCGAAGACTGGTCGCGCGAGCACAGCGACGACGCGCTGATCCGGCATGTGCGAGGGCGGGTGGACGACTACCTGTCGGCCGACCGGGTCGAGCAGGTGCGCGATGAGCGGGTTGAACTGCAGCGGCTGATCGGGCGCTGAGGGCCGTGCGCGGACAGCTATTGGATCACCTGGTCTGCGCGCGCCAGAATCGCCTTGGGCACCGTGATGCCAAGCTCCTTGGCGACCTTCAGACTGACGACCAACTCGAACCTCGTCGGCTGCTCGACCGGAACGTCGGCGGGCTTGGCGCCGCGCAGGATCTTGTCGATGGTGGCGGCGACCCGTTTGTATCCTTCGGCCCAGTCGGGTCTGAACGACATCAGCGCACCCGCTTCGACATCGTCGCTGTCCGAGGCCATCGCGGGCAGCCGCGATCGACGCACGGCTTGCATCAACGTGTCGGGCAACGGAATGGAGAGAAGCGCAAAGTCCAGCGCCTCGGCACGCTGCCGCGACGCTTCCGCGAGGGCGTCCAGAAACTGCGATTCCGTTGCGACCTCAATGAGAAGCGGCTGTAATCCGAGCGATTGATACGCGGTCTCTCTTGCCTTGCGGCCACTTTCCGAAGCTCGAGCGATCGGGTTGACAAGGACGCAAACGCGCCGGGCTGTCGGGAGCATCTCGTGCAGAAGAGCAGCCAGTTTTCTGGCGATCTCTGGAATCATGTACGAATACCCCGTGACGTTGCCGCCGGGGCGCGCAAGGCTGGCAACCAAACCCGCGCTCACGGGATCTCCAGCGGAAGCCATGACGATGGGAATCGTCGTGGTCGCCGCCTTGGCGGCCTGCGCGGCCTCGGTGCCGAATGTCACGAGCAAGTCGACCTTCAGTGCGGCGAGTTCGTTCGCCAAGGGACGAAGTTGATCCAGATTTGCGTCCGCCGATCGCGGTACGAGGGACAGGTTTCTTCCATCGATCCATCCGAACGCTCGCATCAACCCAGCAATGTCTTCGAACTCAGCGGCGGCGTTTGCACCCGGTGACAGAACTCCGATGCGGCGGGTTCGAGCCCCCGGTTGAGCCCACACCTCCAACGATGCCGCGAGGAGAGCGCTGCAGAAGGTGCGATTGAAGCGGCGCCGGCCGTTCATTGGACTAGCCCATCCGTCCTACGGGGTCGGACGATACACCGGCGCGCACCACTGCGCGCTGGCCTCGGCGTGGGCCATGGGGGTGCGTCGCTTTCGGAGTCCGCGGGCTGATTGACGTCGATCCCCGCGCGCGGCCGCGTGTCCGCTTTGATCGAACGACAACGTATGTCCACATGAAGGTCGCCGAATTCACGGCGCCGTTGGCGGAGGAACTTCGATGTCGCGTCGCCCTTACGACCGTGACGTGCCGCGGGTCGGGCCCGTCGCTGCGGCCGTGTTCAACGTCCCCGTGATGGCCATCGCACTGGCCCTGTGTTACCTCGGTCTGTGGCTGGCGCAGCCGCGCACTGTGCCAGCTGAAGGCGCAGCCGCGTCGCCCGATGCGGTCGCCGCCGTCGAGCCGGTCGCGACGGACGAGTCCGCGCGTCCGTCACGTTGACGCGCAGTGTCCGGGCGATCACTCGCCCTGGCTCACCCTGCGTCACCCAGCACGCGGCCCATTGCGGCGCGCCATGCTTCGAGCCGGCCACCCGCACGACTTCGACACCGCGCCGCGCCAGCTCGGCGCCGGGTCGGACACGGCGTCGGCCGCGCCGAGCCGGTCGATATCGAGCGCGACAGCCTGCCCGTACAGAGTGGCTGCGGCGCGGCCCTCGCCTTCGCGGCCGACGTACAGCAGCGTGACGGCAGCGCCGACGGCTGCGGTCGCGACGCGCGCCGCGGCGTGTAACGCGATCATCGGTGGCAGGTGCAGCTTCATGGTGGGCTCCTGGGGGCAGGTGGGCGAATCGGTTTGCTGCACGGAGATAAGGTCGTCTTGCGCAGCGGCGGACATACGGTTCGGCCTTCCCCCTAGGTCGATGTCGCGATGTCCGGAATCGGGCGCGCTTGTCGTATGGGTGGCATGAGCTGCGATCCGTCCACGAATGGGCTCGCCGCCGGTGGTGCGACGCTGTGGTCGCGCTCGACCCGGGCGGGCCAGCGGCCGATCGAATCGGCCCTGCGCGCCGTGGGCCGACGCCTCACGATCCGCCGGCGATCGCTAACATGTCGTGGCACCCTTCGGTGCGCGATCGAACCGGCCCATGGGCGACATCACGCAGTTGATCCAGCGCGCGCGCGCCGGCGATCGGGCGGCGTTCGACAGTCTGTTCGAGCTGCTCTATCCCGAGCTGCGCCGCATTGCGCACGCGCGCCTGGCGCGCAACGTGCGCGATACGCTGATGGACACCACCGCGCTGGTGCACGAGTGTTATCTCAAGTTCTCGCAGGCCGCGCGGCTGACACCGGGCGACCGCATCCACTTCCTGTCGTACGCGGCAACGGTGATGCGCTCGATCATCGTCGACACCGCGCGCGCCAGCCTGGCGCAGCGCCGCGGCGGCGACGCCCTGCACGTCACGCTGGATACCGGCGTGGCCGAGAGCGCGGCCGCGCAGGCGTCGGAACACGAAATCCTCGACGTGCACGCGGCGCTCGACGAATTGGCGCGGCTCGACCAGAGGCTGGTGCAGGTGGTCGAGATGCGCTACTTCGGCGGCATGAAGGACGAGGAGATCGCGCAGGTGCTCGGCCTGACCGATCGCACCGTGCGGCGCGATTGGGAGAAAGCCCGGCTGCTGCTCGCACACGCGTTGCGCAGCTGACGCGCTGTCAGCCACACCCGCAACGACAACCATGACTGCAATCGATGATCTGGGCCCGCACTGGCCCGAGATCAGCGCGCTGCTCGACGAGGCGCTCGCCCTGCCGGCGGCCGAACGCGAGCGCTGGATCGAGAGCGCGCCGATCGAACCGGCCGAACTGCGCGACACCTTGCGCCGGCTTCTGCAGGCGCAGGCGCATGTGGAGACCGGCGACTTTCTGGCGACGATCGCGAAGCTCGAGCCGCCGATTGCCGCGCCGGCCACGGGCGAGCCGGCTGCCGGCGACGCGGTCGGGCCTTACCGGATGCTGCGCGAAATCGGCCGCGGCGGCATGGGCGCAGTGTGGCTCGCCGAACGCGCGGATGGTGCGCTGAAGCGCCAGGTTGCGCTCAAGCTGCCGCGCCTGGCCTGGGACGGCGCCATCGCCGAACGGCTGGCGCGCGAACGCGACATCCTGGCCTCGCTGGAGCATCCGCACATCGCGCGGCTCTACGACGCGGGCGTCGACACCGCCGGGCGCCCCTGGCTGGCGATGGAGCACGTGGATGGCCAGCCGATCGACGTCTACTGCCGCGAACGCGGGCTCGACTGCCGCGCACGGGTGCGGCTGCTGCTCGACGTGGCCGCTGCCGTCGGGCATGCCCACCGGCAACAGGTGCTGCACCGCGACCTCAAGCCGTCGAACATCCTCGTCACCGCCGACGCGCAGGTGCGCTTGCTCGATTTCGGCATCGCCAAGCTGATGCAGGGCGAGAGCGCCGCCGAAACCGCGCTCACG
>JAEUPI010000212.1 GCA_016790175.1 Burkholderiaceae bacterium
CCGGCGGGTCCGGTCTTGAAGCAGAACTCGCCGGTCAGGCTCGAGCTCTCCCAGGGCACCTGGATGCCTCCGGTCTCCTGCGCGACGGCGATCCGCACGCGCTTGAACAGCAGCTCGACCGGCAGCCCGGGCGAATCCAGATGCTTGAGCAGGTGCTTGGTGTAGAGGCTGTGACGCTCCTTCGAGTTGTCGAGCGCGATGCCGTCGGGCGCGGTTGAGAACACCACCATCGAGCCCAGCGGTGCCTCGGTTCGCGCCAGGCCGCTTGTAGCGGCACCGCGGATCTTCACGAGCCGGCCGTCGGCGTCGACGATCGGCCGACCGGAGAACGGATTGTTGCGGCAGGCGTCTAGGATCACGATGTTCATGCCGCGCTTGAGTGCAGACAGCCGTTCGATGAATTCCGACAGGTCGGCGCTCTTGGTCGGAATATCGTCTTCTGTGCGGACTTCAGTGTCGACCGGCAGTAGGTAGTTGCGGCCCTTGACCTGCACGCCGTGGCCGGCGTAGTACACGACACGCACTGCCGCCTGCTGCGCCCGGCGCGAGAACTGCAGGAACGCGTCGATCAGCTGAGCCTGAGTGGTGTCGATGTGCTCCGCGACCTCGAAGCCGAGCTTTCGCAGCGAGCTGGCCACGGCCTGCGCATCGTTGAGCGGGTTCTTCAGCGAGCCGACCTTGTAGTTCGCGTTGCCGATCACGAGCGCCGCCTTCGGGCCTGCGGTGTTGGCCGCCCAGGCAGGCAGCACGGCGACGGGGGCGGCCATGGCGGCGGCGAGCAGGCGGCGGCGGGTCAGCGCAGCGGCATGCATGGCAGACGTCTCCTTGTCAGGGGCGGACGGGCAGCGCGTCGACCTGGGCCACGGCCTCGACGATCGGGCTGGCCTTGACCAGGTCGGTCGCCGCGCCGACGCGTGCTTCGGGCACCCGCAGGTACCAATCGCCGAGCTGCGTCGGTCCGCCGGCCAGCGAGCCGCCGGTCTGCACCAGCAGCACGCGGATGTCGGCCTCGCGGGCGTCGGTCTTGAAGTTGATCTTCAGGTAAGGGCCCTGCTCGACGACGGTGGGCTTCACGGCGCGCAACTCGGTGCTCTCGTCGCGCTCGCCGGAGAGGTTGGCGATCACCACGGCCTGCGCCACCACGACGGCCAGCGCGCCGGCCAGCACCGGCTTGAGCACCGGCTGCGGCAGCAGCGAGGCCAGGAAGCTGCGCAACCGTTCGCCGAAGGCAGCCTGCGGCGCGGCGCGGCGCGCGGCCTGCGGTGCACGTTCGGCGCGGATGCGCGCCATCGCTCGATCGAGACCGACTTCACTGGAGACGGCGGGCACGTCGTCGAGCAGCTTGCGCTGCAGGCTGCGGTACCAGTCGAGCTCGGCCTGCGACTTGGGATGCTCGTGCAGCCAGGTCTCGACGAACGTGCGTTCGTCGTCGGCCAGCGTGCCGTTGGCATAGAACGGCAGCAGTTCATCGAAGCGTTGTTTGGTCATGATGTGGCTCCCAACGGGGCATCGCCCTCGCGCTCGAGCAAGAGGCGCAGGCAGTTCTTGAGTTTCTGCCGGGCATGGAACAAACGGGTCTTCACGGTACCTTCGGGACACTGTTGAGTCTTGGCGACGTCGGCCACCGACAGGCCTTCGTAGAACACCAGATGGATGCATTCGCGGTGTTCGCTCGAGAGCTTGTCCATGCAGCGGCGCACGCCGGCGCTGCGCTGCGCCTGGGCCAGCATCTCGAACGCACCCGGCTCGTCGGCGGCCATGGTCTCGGCCACGTCGTCGAGGTCGTCGTGGTCGGCGTCGGGCTTGCGGCCGCGCCAGGCCATCAGCACCTTGTTGCGCGCGATGCCGATCAGCCAGGTGGAAAACTGCGACTCGCCGCGGAACCGCGCGGGCGCCTTCCACACTTCGTACAGGGTGTCGGACACGATTTCCTCGGCCTGGGCTTCGTTGGAGAGTTGCCTCAGCACGTACGCGTAGAGCTTGCGCGAGAAGGCGCGGTACAGCTCCTTGAACGCGCTTTCGTCACGCTCCGCGATGCGGCCCAGCAGGCGCAGAACCTGGTCGTTGTCCATGTGCCCTTGTGATCGGCGTTGCTGCGATGTGGGCGCATGGTAATCGTCTGCTCAGTGGGTCAGCGAGCGGGAGCGGCAACGTTTGCGGGGTGTGTGCCCGGTTCAGCGGCCGCGAAACTGCACCCGACGGTTCACCGCGGCCTTGGGCTCGCGGCCCGGCAGCGGGCGTTGTTCGCCATAACCCTCGGCGCGCAGGCGCGAGGCGTCGATGCCCTTGGCCACCAGGTAGCTGCGCACGGCCTGTGCGCGGCGTTGCGACAGCTTGTCGTTGTAGGCCTCGGCGCCGATCGAATCGGTGTGGCCTTCGATGACCACCGCCTGCGAGCCCGGCAGCAGTCGAATGCCTTCGACGAGCGCGTCGAGCTGCGGTCGCGCCGCGGGCAGGATCTCGGCCGAATCGAACCCGAACTGCACCGGCAGCGACAGCGCCGACGGCTTGCCGGCCTTGGCGGTCGCCTTCGAGGCATCGTCGAGCAGACGGATCGAGCGCATCTTCACCGGCTGCGAGCTGTCGAGGATGCGGGCGACCTCGGACGGGTCGACCGCTTCGCCCTGGCGATAGACCTTCACCTCGTCGGCTCGGGCGGTGAAGGCGGCCACGGCGGTCAGCGCAACGGCCACGACGATGCAGCGCAGCAACATGGCTAGGGCTCCGGCAGATCGGGTGAAGGTGGGTCGCATGGTCAGCGTGCCGACGCAACGACGATCGAGGCCGGGGCCTTGGCCAGCGTCGCGGCGGAGTAGTGGTTCGACAGGCCGTCGAGGCTGCGCACGATGCCCAGCGTGACGACCAGCGCGGCGACGCCGCAGGCGCAGCGGATGACGATCGAGGAACGCTTGGCGGTCGGGCTCATGGGGGCCTCCGGTCGGTTTTGGGGTTCAGATGTCCCATGTGTTGCACCGCCGCGGCGCCTGGTTCAATCGCCCTGCGCCTGCACCGGTCGGGCGGCACGGCTGTCCCGGCACCGGCCCGGCGACACGGGCCCCCGGGGCCCGCCGGCGGGCGGCCGGCTCAGGACCGGCGGCCGGCGTCGCCGTCGCGGCGGGCCAGCTCGGCCAGCTGGGCCTGGTAGGCCTTCAGGAAGGCGCGCCCGAGCAGGGCATCGAAGTCGCCCTCGACCTCGCCGACGATCTGCGCGAACTGCTGGCTGTAGGCGTCCCAAAGCCGGGCCTTGCGTTGCGAGGGAATCAGGCTTTCGACCGCGCCACCCGGCGAGATGCGCTGCTCCAGCACCGCTGGATCGAAGCGCGCCATCACCGCATCGAGTGCGGCCCGCATGCCTGCCAGCAGCGCGAGCTGATGCGCGCGCAGGTCGTCGATCGCTTCGCGGGCTGCCTCCACCGGCGGCAGGAAGCCGCGCTCGGCGGGTCCGAGCAGATGGGCCAGGGCGGCATCGACGTCGGGCGAGAACTTCATCGGGTTGTTCTCGCGGGTGCGCAGCTGCGTGGCCTGGGCGCCGAACTCGCGTTTGGCCACCATGCGGGCAGTCAGCAGTTCGAGCAGGCCTTCGGTCATCGTGCGCAGCAGGGTGCCGACGAGATGCCATTGCTCGGGGCCGAAGGCCCC
>JAEUPI010000129.1 GCA_016790175.1 Burkholderiaceae bacterium
ACGGTTGTAGATCGCGTAGATCGCGCCCTTGTTGCGCTCGAAGACGAGCTTGATCTCCTCGATCGAGCGCGAGGCCTTGCCGCTGCCGCCCTTCTGCAGCGTGCCGCCGGCACCGCCGCGGCCCGAGCCGGTGCCGTCGCCGCGCACGCCACCGGAGCCGTAGCCACCACCACCGCCACCGCCGGCCACACCCTCGACGAGCGTGGTCGCGCGGCCGGCGAGTCCACCGCCGCCAGTGTTGCGGCTGAACGCGGCGGTGTTGATGCCGCCGGAGCCGTTGGTGGCGTTGCTGGTGATCAGCGCACGCACAGGGATGCCCTGCTCGTCGCCCGCGCCGACGCCGGCGCCCTTGCCGACGCCGACACCCGGGCCGGGCTTGATGTCCTGGTTGAGCTGCACCGCGACCGGCGCGCCGCGGATCTCGGCGAGCTGGTCCTTCATGGCCAGCAGGCCGACGCCGGCGGCCTTGCGGCGGGCGCCTTCGATCTCGCCCGGCGGCTTGTTCGGTTGCGGCCGGCGCGCCTCGGGCACCGGATCCTTCACCGTTTCGGGCTTCGGGTCGTCGGGCTTCTTGGGGTTCGCGTTGGCGACGGGTTGCTCGTCTTTCTTCTCGACCTTGGGCGCAGGTGGCGGAGGCGGCGGCGCCGTCTCGCGCTCGAGCAGCACCTTGGCCAGCTGCGGCGGCAGCTCGGCGACCTGTGCACGGTCGACCTTCGGCTTGTCGAGCCACAGGAACAGCAGGCACAGCAGCGCACAGACGATCAGCACGCCGTTGCGGATCCGCTTGAACCGCGCCTCGTCCTCGGGCGACAACGCCCATGCCAGGACGGAGTGGCGGAAGGAGATCGCCGTGGCCGCGCTCATGCGTCCAACCTCTGCCGCACGGCGAACGACACGTCGCTGAAGTTCGCACGCGCGCTGGTGACCATCACCTTGCGCAGCAGCCTGTAGGGAATGTCCTTGTCACCCATGATCGTCACGGCAGCCTGCGTCGCCTGGTTCTCCTTGCGGATCACCTGGCGCTTGGCCAGCAGCTCGAGCTCGGCTTTCAGCGTCGGGATCACGTCGTCGGCGAGCTTCATCACCTCGGCCACGTCGGCCACTTTGCGGCCGTCGACGATGATCTCCTCGCCGCTGACGGTGACGACGATCGTTTCCTTCGGGAACGCCTCGGCATTCGACTCCGGCAGCTTCACGGCCTTGAAGCTCGGCAGCGTCTCGACCTCGGTCGCCGACGAAAGCAGGAAGAACAGCAGGATCGTGAAGATGTCGATCAGCGACACCAGGTTCATGTCGAGCTGCTGCTTGTTGCGCTCCTTGCGCGCAGCGCGCTTCTCGATCGGCGTGAGCTGCATCAGGCGCCTCCCTTGCCGTTGCGCACCGGCGCGTCGCCGACCGAAACCTCGGGGAACAGATCCACCTTCACGACCTTGGTGCCGCCGTTGGCGCTGCGGCCGGAGCGCACTGCGTCCATCACATGCACCAAGGCGTCGTAGGTGGTGTCGGGCTCGGACAGGATCGTCGCGGCCTTGGTGTCGGGAAAGCGCTGCTTGATCTGCATCATCAGCGCGCCCAGGGCCTTCACGTCGTGGTGGCTGTCCTTGTTCTCGATGCGCTGGATCAGGCCGCCGATGCGGTCGCCGACTTCCAGCGCGTCCTTGCGGATCACGACCTCGAGCTTGAGGTCGTTGCCCTTCAGTTGCTCGAGCTTGTTCTGCGACTGCGCCGGCAGCGCCATGTCCACCACCGCGAGCCGCGTGAACACGGCGGTCGACAGCAGGAACGGCACCAACACGATGATCAGGTTGATGAATGCAGTGACCTCGAGCGCGGCCACTTCCTTGCGCAGGCGTCTGACTCGCATGACGTGCGATCCCTTCTACGGGGAAGATCGTTGGTGTCGGCGAATCAGCGCGCCGGAGCGGCCTCGGCCTTCACGCGCTGCACGAGGTTGAGGAAGCTGATCTTCGCGGCCTCGAGGCCGTCGACGATCTCGGCCGTGCGTGCCTGCAGGAACGCATGGATCAGCAGGAACGGGATCGCCACCATCAGCGCGAAGGCGGTGTTGTTCATCGCGATCGAGATCGATGCCGACAGCATCTCGGCCTTCTCGGCCGGGTTGACCTGCGCCACCGCGGTGAAGCCCTTGATCAGGCCGATGATGGTGCCCAGCAGACCGACCAGCGTGATCACGTTGGCGAAGGTGGCGATGTAGTGCGTGCGCTTCTCGAGGCGCGGCACGATTTCCATCATGCCTTCTTCCATCGCGGCATCGAGATCCTCGCGTCGGCCGGGGCTCTGCATGCGCTGCAGACCGTTGGAGACGATCTTGCCGATCGCGGCGTCGCTCTTGCCGGAGATGTGGTGCACCTCCTTGAACTTGCCGTTCTGCAGCATCGGCAGCATCTGCTCCCACAGCTTGCGGTTCTGGGCGCGCGCGCGGTTGAGGAACACGAACCGCTCGATCGCGATCGCCAGGCCGAGCGCCATGATCAGGATGCTCGGGTAGATGAACAGGCCGCTGTCCTGAAAGAACTTCACGGCGGTGTCGAAGGCACTCATCAATCACTCTCCTGTCTGCGGTCTTCGTCGGTCTACTTCGTTGCTTCGGGCGGTGTCCGTGTCTGGCCGTCGTAGCGCACCTGACGCCGGAACACATCGCGGTCCACCGGGCCGAGTGCCTCGTCGAGCACGCCGCCCAAGGGCTTGCCGGAGAGCTCGCCGGGCAGTGGCTTCTTCCACGGCACGATGTAGAGCACCTTCGGCAGTTCGCGGTTGCCAATGATCTGCGTGCGATCGATGTCTGCGCGGTCCTGCGCGAGAGCCTGTGTGGCACCGGTCACGATGATGGCGAAAAACACAGTCACCGGCAGTTTCATCGTCACCAGCGGTTTCATTCGCGCTCCTTGCGGCTGACGATCACTTGATCGGGCTTGCGGTTCTTGATCTCGGCAACCCACTTGGTGACGGTGGCGTCGCCCTGCGGCGAGAGCACCAGATAGCGCGTGTACATCTCCAGCGCGCGCTGGTTGTCGCGCAGGTACAGGTCGTTCAGGATGCCGAGGTTCAGGTGCGGCGCAGCGAAGTTGGGATCGAGTTCGATCGCGCGCTCGTAGGCCTCCTTGGCCTTCGTGAACTGGCCGGCGTGGCGGTAGGTGATGCCGAGCTGGTTGTGGAACACCGGCTGCCTCGGGCTCGCCTTCACGGCCTTCTCCAGTGCGGCCACCGCCTCGGGCAGCTTGCCGGCCTGGCGGTAGATGAGCCCGAGATTGGCATGGGCACCGCCCAGCTCCGGATGCTTTTCGGTGAGCGCGCGGAAGCCACGCTCGGCGTCGTCGATGCGGCCCGCGCGCAGCGCGCGACGGGCCTGGTCGAACGAGCCCTGCGCCTGCGGATCGATCGGGGTTTCGACGACCACCGGCACGGCCACGACGGGTGCGGCCACCGGGGCCGCTGCAGCCGCGCTGGCCACCGGCGCCACGACTGCGGGTCGCACCGCTTCGGACGCGGGCGCCGAGGCCGCCGGCGCGGGTGCGATCGCGTCGCCGACCTTGGCGACCGTGTCGCGCATGTACTGCATCGGCTCGGCAATCGATGCGCAGCCGGCCAGCACCAGCGCGCCGATCAGCGGCGCGACTCGGCTGAGCGCGAGATCAACGGATCGCATCGATCACGCCCTCGCTGCGTTCGGCCTTGCCGTAGCGCACCGGACGCAGCTGCGCCAAGGCGGCGAAGGACTCCTTCACCCACTTGTCGTAGATACCGGTGGTGGTGCGCCTGGCATTCATCTCGTGCAATTCGGCGGCCTTCTCCTCGAACGGGAAAGCCTGCTCCTCGAGCATGACGTTGTATTGCTCGAGCTCGACCTTCGACAGCTTCTTCGGTCGTTGCGAGGCCAGCATAGCCTTGCCGAAGTCGTGGTACACGGCCGCAGTGTGATAAGTCGCAGCGGTCGTGACCTCGGCCACGCCGGCCTGCGAGGCCACCGCATAGGCCTTCAGCACCTCTTCCATGCGCTGCTTCTTGAGCTTCAGGTTCTTTGCCAGCGGCTCGACCAGCGATACTTTTCGATACGCTTCCAGCGCCGGCTCGGCCATCACCAGCGCGCCCAGTGCACCGAGGTGGCGCGTGCGGTCGGTGCGCGCGGCGCCGCCGGTCTGGTCGGCCTTGTAGATCTCGACCATCAGCGCGCGTTCGCGCGCCACGTTGCCGTCGGCCTTGGCAATCTGCGCCAGGCGCCAGCGGGCCTCGAGGTTGGTCGCAAGCGGATCGGGATACCGCTTCAGATACTGTTCGTAGGTCTTGGCGGCAGCGGCGCGGGCGTTGCCCTTCTCGTGCAGCTCGGCGGCCTGCCACAACGCGCCGCGGGCGATCTTGTCGTCCTTCGAGGTCGCGGCCACGCGCTCGAACTCGCCGGCAGCCTGCGACCAGTTGCCCTTCTCGAGGTAGGCCACCGACAGCTTGGCGCCGACCTCGGCGGCCAGCGGATGGTTCGGATGCTGCCGGCGGAACGCTTCCAGGGCGGGCGTGGCCTGATCCCAGTCCTTCAGCGCGATCAGCGCGGCGGCGGCATCGAACTGCGCGTTGACGCGCACGCTCGAACTCGGCGCCACGACGGCCACGCGCTCGAAGTGGCCCACGGCCTCGCGCAGCTTGCCGTCCTCGCGCGCCTTCTCGCCCTGCTTGTAGACCGAGGCGGCCAGGCGCTCGACGAGTTCGTTGCGGCGCGGGTCCTTCTCGGGCGTCAGCGCGAGCACCTCGCCATAGGCCTTCTCGGCCTCGGCATAGCGGCCACGCTCGAACGTGCTGTGCGACACCACGGTCCAGGCGACCCGGCGCTGCGGGCCTTCAGCCGGCGGATTCAGCGCGAGCACCTGCTGCGCGACGCCCGCGGCGCGTTCGCCGTCGCCGAGCGCAAACAGCTTCTCGGCCGCGTTGGTCAGCACCACGCCGTTGCGTTTGTCGTCGGGGAACGCCTTCGCGAAGCGCAGCGCGCTGTCGACGCCGGCGCGCTGCAGCTTCGGCAGATCGCCGGCGGCGGTCTGCTTCTCCTGCCCTGCATAGGCGAGCAGCGCGGCATAACCGGCATCGGCGCTCTTGGCATGCGAGGGATAGTCGTAGGCGGCCTTCTCGTATTCGACGGCCGCCTCGGCCAGGCGCTTGTCTTCGAACAGCAGTTCGGCGAGCAGGAAGTTGTTTTGCGCGGTCTCGGGATCCTTGGGGAACGAGGCGATATAGGCGCGGTACCAGCGCACGGCCTCCTGGTAGTCGGCGCTCGCCTTGCTCTTCTGCGCGCTGGCGTGATAGTGACGCGCGAGTTCGGTCAGGTGTGTCTTGACCAGCGGCTGCGCCTTCTCCCAGCCCTCCGGGTTGGCCTTGCGGAACTCGCTGTCGATGCCGTAGCGCGACACGTAGTCCTTCTTCGCATCGAGCGCGAGCGAGGCAAAGCCGGTCTGCTGGTAGATCTCGATCACGCGCGCCTGCAGCAGCGGCGCCTGCTCGTGCAGCGGCTGGCGCCGGGCAAAGGTGCCGAAGGTGTCGGCGGCGTCCTTGATGCGCTCCTGCTTCAGGTACAGCTCACCCAGCTGCTGGTAGACGCGGAATTCGTACGAGCGCCGCTCATCGTTCGTGATCAGCGGCGCGATGCTTTCGGCGCCCTGCAGGTTCTGCAGACTGAGGCTGGCGACACGGAAGGTGTCTTCCACCAGCTCGCGATCGCCACGCGTGAGGCCGGGAATGGCGTCGAGTTCGCCGCCCGGGTCGCGCTTGCCGACGAGCTTGCGGTCGAGCACGCCGAAGAACGACTGCAGGCCGTCCTCCAGCCGCCCCTGCTTGAACAGCGACCAGCCGTGCATGTAGAGCGAACGTTCGCGGTACGGGTTGCCCGAATCGCCCTGCATCACCTGTGCGAAGGCCTTCTCGGCCTTGGCGTACTCGCGTGTGGTGAACAGCAGCTCGCCGCGGCGAAAGTGGGCCTCGTCGAAGTACTGCGTCTTCGGATACTCGGCAACCAGCCGGTCGAGCATCTTCAGCGCGGTCTCCAGCTCGCCGCCCTGCTCGTAGGCACGCGACAGCTGGTAGACCACGCGGTCGTTGCCGGGATCGTTCGGATAGGCCTTCAGGTAGTCCTGATAGCGTGCAATGGCCGCCTTGTAGTCGGCCTGGTTGGCGCTGCCGCTGGCGAGGCGGTTGTCGGCCTCGTCCATCGACAGGTCGCCCAGCCGGCGCATCGCCTCGTTGCGCTGCGCGGCCTTGGGCGAGATCTCGAGGAACTTGCGGTAGGCCGCGATCGCGTCGCCGACCTCGGCGCGGATGCCCTTGTCTTCCGGCACCTCGGCCTCGCGGCCCGACAGCGTCTTCAGCGTCGGTGCATCGTCTTCGGGCACGGTGCGCTTGCCGGCACAACCGGCCAGCACGAGCGCGACGGCGAGCGCGACGACGGTCGGGCTACTTGCTCGCATCGGATGAGCGCGCCAGCGCGGCACGGTCGTAGAGTTGGGCCACGGCGAACTGCGCCTGCGTGGTGTAGGCGGCCAGGCGTTCCTGCTGGCGCTGCAGCTCGGCCACGGCGAGTTCCTGCACGTGGCCCTGCTGCTCGCTGGTGATCGCCGCGACCTTCGGGATCAGCGCCTGGATCTGCTGGCCGAGCGAGGCGATGCGCTGGGCAAACTGTTCATGCCGCGCGGGCTCGTCGCGTTGCGCAGTCGCGATGGCCTGGTCGCGGCCACGTGCCTGGTCGAGCTGCTGGTCGATGGTGCGCAGCGCTTTCCTCAGCTCCCACAGTCGGTCCGGGAAGGCCTGCGTCAGCTCCCAGACGAGGGCACCGGCGACGCGGCGCACACGCTCGGCGGCCGCCGCCACCTCGGGATCGGCACCGCTGCGCTTGAGCACCTCCTGGATGCCGTCGAGCCGCGCCACCTGCGCGCGGCGGGCCTCGTCGGCCACGGCCACGCCGTCGAGCTCGGCCTCGGCCTTCGCCAGCTCGGCAGCGACCTCGTCGCGCCGCTTGGCCAGCGCGTCGACGCTGATCTGGCTCATCGCCTGCCGCACCTTGGGCAGGCGCTCGGCATAACCCTGGCGTCGATTGGCGAGCATGTCGTTGTAGACCGACAGGGTCTCGGACCAGCCCTGCAGGTTCTTGGCCAGGAAGCGCAGGTCGCGCCAGTTCTTGAAGGCCTCCTGGAACTCGTGCTGGGCCAGCACCTGCGTCAGGTGGCTGGCGTGCGGCAGCTCGGGAAGCTCGCGAATCGTCCAGAACCAGCCCATCTCCTCGCCGGGATTTCGATCGAGCAGGCCCTGCAGCAGCTTGCCCGCACGGATCGAGCCGATCGACTCGTTGAGCGCCACGTGCTCGCGCTCGTAGGCGCCGATCGCGGCTTGATAGCTCTCCAGCGACTGGCCGAACGCGCCCAGCTCGGCATTGGCGTACGCCACCGCCAGCCGCGCCTCGAGCACGGCCGCATCACCGCTGTCGCGCTGGCCGCCGGTGAGCTCGTGCCATGGCACGAGCGCCTTCTTGTGCTCGGCAAGCGCCGACGAGGCCCAGCCGAAGCCGAGCAGCGCCTTGTTTGCAAGCATGCTCGACAGGCGCACGCGCTCGAGGTATCCGCGTGCGGCCTCGGGCTTCTCGTCCTGCAGCGCGGCGAAGCCGAGCGCCACGTTGGCCTTGTCGCGCAGCGACTTCAGGTCTTCGCTGGCCACCGGCGTCTTGCCGATCTCGTCGAGCATCTTCACGCCGCGCTCGGCGTCACCCGAGCGCAACCAGGCGATGCCGAGGTTGTAGCGTGCATAGGCGCCCACGTCGCTGCTCTTGGCGAGCGTCTCCAGCACCGCGGCAGCACCGGCATAGTCGGCCTTGGCCATCAGCAGCTGGGCCTGCAGCAGCACACGGTCTTCCTGCATCGGGCCCGGCAGCGCGCCCTCGATGCGGGCCATCGCCTCGTCGGCCTCGGCGATGAAACCGCGCTGGTAGCGGATCTTCGCCAAGTAGTACCACGCGCGGTCGCGCACCGGTGGCGGCGCGCCCTTTTCAATCAGCTGCGCGAAGATGCGGCCGGCCTCGTGGTGCATGCCGTAGGACAGCAGCATGCCGCCGCGCAGCACCTCGGCCTCGTCGGCATGCTGGCTCACTCGATTGAAGTGCTGCGACACCATCAGGTTCGTGATGGCCGAGAAATACTGATCCTGATAGAAGCGGAACAGCGTGTCGCCGTAGTGCGGGTCGAGCACCGGACGCAGCTTGTATGCGTCGCCGGGCTTGACGTCGGCGGCCGCAGCACCAACGGCCAACATGCTGCAGGACGCAACCACGGCCGCGACGCTGCGCAGCACATTCAAGCGGACACCGCGGATCCGGCTTGGCTGGTCCGCCGGTGTCGTCCCCGTGGCTCTGAAGGAGCCCCTGCGTGGCAATAGGGGGAGGCGGCCGCCAGGCCGCGTCGGGGGGGAGACCATTACTGCCAGACCTTGACGTCGAACTCCGGCTGCAGCTTGCCGGTGGAATCCTTGATGCGCAGCTCGATGTACTTCGGGTCGGTGGTCTTGTCGAACTTGATCGTCGTGCCGCGCTTGTAGTCGCGATCGTGCGGACCCTTGCCGGTGAAGAACGCCACGATCTCGTGGGTACCGGCCTTCAGGTTGCCGAGGTAGACGCGCTGTACGCCGCCGCGATGCAGGGCGGCCACTTCGTTGGGTGTGTAGAGGTAGCTGGTGACGACCTTGTCGTCGAGCTTGATCTGCACCGAATCGAGCTCGAACAGCTTGCCGACGTCCATCGAGACGAAGAGAGCCACCTGCGTGTTCGCCGGGAAGAGCAGTTCCTCCTCGAGCACCATCAGGTCGCGGTTCAGGCGGATGACGTCGCCTTTGAGGTCCTGGATGCGGTTGTCCAG